>JAMWZA010000013.1 GCA_024305105.1 Marinoscillum sp. | reverse complement strand
CGAAAGGTAGCCCGGAGAAAGCATGCAGGGATTTTATCAAGAAAGTACAAGGTCATACCAACCGCTGAGGAAACAGAGATCGGGTTGTTGATTAATTTCAATGAGTACAGGTTGAAGGATGGATTAAGAAGAGTACTCAATAAATATTATCGAGAAAAGTAAATCTCGGGATTATAAGTTCTCTGAGGACTCAGTGTTCTCTGTGGTTATAATAATTATCTGAAATGAAACTGAAAGTTTGTGGCATGCGGGATACAGAAAACATCCGGGAGTTGATGGCGGTGGAGCCAGACTTCATGGGAATGATCTTCTATCCTAAAAGTTCTAGATATATCGAACAAGTTCCTCAAACAACCATTACTGCTGAGAGGATTGGTGTTTTTGTCAATGAAGAAGTGTCGGTGATCCAGCAGAAGGCTATGGAGTTTGGATTTAATACTGTACAGCTGCACGGAGATGAATCGATAGCTGACGCTAGTTTGTTGAAGTCTTTGGGATTCAAAGTCATCCGCGTATTTAGCGTATCTGACCAACTCCCAAAAGCAGAAATGAAACAGTATGAATCTGAAGTGGATTACTTTTTGTTTGATACAAAGACTCCAAAATATGGAGGAAGTGGACAAAAATTTGATTGGTCTATTTTGCAGGAATATGACCTGAACACTCCGTTCTTTTTGAGCGGAGGAATAGAGTTAGAGGATTTAGAAGCGATTAAAGCGTTAAATATTCCGCAGCTCTATGCGGTGGATATTAATAGCAGGTTTGAAACATCACCTGCAGTAAAAGACATTGAGAAGATAAAGGCATTTAAGCATCAATTATGAGCGAAGTGAAATCGAAATATCTGGTAGATGAGAGGGGTTATTTTGGCAAATTTGGAGGAGCCTACATTCCAGAGATGCTCTACCCGAATGTGGAAGAGTTGCGAAGGTCCTATTTAGAAATCATGGGATCTCCGGCGTTCAAGGCAGACTTTGATCACTTACTGAAGGACTTTGTGGGACGTCCCACACCTCTTTATTTTGCTGGCAGACTCTCCGAAACTTTCGGAGCTAATATTTATCTAAAACGAGAAGACCTGTGTCATACCGGAGCGCACAAGGTGAATAATACAGTAGGGCAGATTTTGCTGGCACAGGCACTGGGCAAGAAGCGTGTTATTGCAGAAACCGGAGCTGGTCAGCATGGGGTAGCCACAGCTACTGTGTGTGCACTCATGGGAATTGATTGCATCATTTACATGGGTGAGATCGATATGGCTCGTCAAAAGCCTAATGTAGAGCGCATGAAAATCCTCGGAGCTGAAGTGCGACCCGCCACAAGTGGGAGTAAAACGCTCAAAGATGCCACGAATGAAGCCATGAGGCATTGGATCAATAACCCACAAGACACCCATTATATCATTGGCTCGGTAGTAGGCCCACATCCATATCCGGACATGGTGGCGAGGTTTCAGTCGGTGATCAGTGAAGAGATCAAGTGGCAGCTAAAAGAGAAAGAAGGAAAGGAAAACCCGGATCATGTATTCGCATGTGTTGGTGGAGGTAGTAATGCTGCTGGAGCTTACTATCACTATTTAGATGCTGAAGAGGTGAATCTTGTGGCAGTCGAAGCCTCTGGGTTAGGCAATAACACGGGCAAGTCTGCTGCGACGACCGCACTGGGACGAGAAGGGGTTTTGCACGGTAGCCGTACGTTGCTGATGCAAACAGATGATGGACAGGTCGTAGAGCCTTACAGCATTTCAGCTGGCTTGGACTACCCGGGAATTGGGCCATTTCATGCACACCTTTTTGATAGTGGTCGCGGACAGTTTGTTGGTGTGACTGACGAGGAAGCAATGAATGCAGGAGTATTGCTCAGCAGGTTGGAAGGAATTATTCCAGCCGTAGAAAGTGCCCACGCCATTTCTGCTTTAGGAAAGGTGAAATTGAAAGAAACGGACATAGTTGTTGTCAACCTTTCTGGAAGAGGAGACAAAGATTTGGAGACTTACATTAAGTGGGGAAAATATTAAGTTAGACCATAGCATTTAGTCGATAGTCCAGAGTGTTTGGTGTAGATAATTTCTCATCTATGGACTGTCGACTATAGACTAATCAACTAAAAGATATGAATCGAATAGATCAGGCATTTTTAGATAAAAAGGAGCGATTGCTGAATGTGTATTACACGGCAGGGTTTCCGAACCTGGAAGACACGTTAGATATCGCGAAAGCGCTGGATGCAGGTGGTGCTGACCTCATAGAGATTGGACTCCCATTCTCAGATCCTGTAGCCGATGGACCAACCATCCAGGAAAGTTCCACCAAGGCGCTGGCTAATGGAATGACGTTGAATAAGTTGTTTAGCCAACTTCAGGATTTGAGAGAGCATGTAGAAGTACCGGTTTTACTCATGGGGTATATTAATCCTGTGCTACAGTATGGATTTGAGAAGTTTTGTGCAAAATGTGCTGAGGTGGGAATTGACGGGTTGATATTACCCGACTTGCCGATGTACGAGTACGAGGAACTGTACAAAGACGTACTGGAGAAATACGGCCTTTACAATGTCTTTTTGATCACCCCTCAGACTTCTGATGAGCGTATCCAGAAAATTGATGAACTCAGCAAAGGGTTTATTTACATGGTGTCTTCTGCGAGTACCACGGGTGCTAAAAAGGGAATCTCCTCTGAGCAGATCAACTATTTCCAAAAGATTAAATCTGCTAATCTCAGGAACAAGCGACTCATCGGTTTTGGCATTTCGGATAACGAATCCTTTAGCAAAGCCTGTGAGTATGCAGACGGTGCCATTATCGGTAGCGCCTTTATCAAGCTGGTAGAACAGGATTCGTCAGCTGAAAATATTAAGAATTATATCCAAGGAGTTAAATCCCCATTATCATGATCATACAACTAGAACCTACCATTACCACAGACCAAAGAGACGCCCTGAAATCTCAGGTTTCAGCATTAAAGTACAAAACCAATGATGTGAAAACGCAAATGGGTGAGTACATCATAGGGATCGGAAAGGAGAAATTTGATGTGCGAAATATCGGTCACCTTCCGGGTATTAAGGACATTCACATCGTGTCTGATGATTTTAAGTTGGTTTCACGAAAGTGGAAAGTCAACCGAACGGTTATTGATCTGGGCGATGGTGTTTTGATTGGTGATGGCAACTTTGCCATGATGGCTGGGCCGTGTAGCATCGAAGGTGAGGAGAATATTGAAAAGACGATCAACCATCTCAAAGAGAATGGCTTACGTATCATGCGTGGAGGAGTGTATAAGCCTCGAAGTTCTCCATACTCGTTCCGAGGAATGGGAATCGACGGCCTGAAGATGTGGTATAAAGCTGCCAAAGAAGCCGGCATCAAAATCGTAACGGAGGTAATGCAAGTTAGCCAGATAGAAGAGATGTACGATTATGTGGACATCTATCAGGTAGGGGCTCGAAATACCCAAAACTTCAACCTATTGGATGAGTTGGGTAGGGTAGATAAACCGGTGATGATTAAGCGCGGTATTTCTGGAACGATCGATGAACTGCTTTATAGTGCGGAGTATGTCTTTGCTGGAGGAAACGAGCGATTACTACTATGTGAGCGTGGTATCCGTACATATGAAAAAGCGTCCAGAAACACCTTTGATATCAATGCCATTCCTATTTTAAGAGAAAAGACGCATTTACCAATTATTGCTGATCCATCGCATGGTATAGGTATCAGAGATCACGTGGAGCCAGTAGCTTTAGCGGCAACAGTAGCTGGAGCAGATGGAGTGATCTTTGAGATACATGACAAGCCAGAAAAGGCGTTTTCAGATGGACAGCAGACGCTGGATTTTGAGGAGTCTGCAAGGCTTATCCGAAAAATGCGAGCAATGAACGAAATGAATTAGAGAATCGGAATTTCTATAATGGTGTCGCAGCCTTTGTTTGGAGTAGATTTAATCAGGATTTCACCATTAAAAACCTTTACTCTACGTCGGATATTGTTAAGCCCGATGCCCTGTTTGATAATCGATGGTTCAAATCCTCTTCCATTATCTTTAACACGCAAATAAACTTTCTTTAAGTTGCTCTCAAGATCGATATATACTTCACTGGCTCCGCTATGTTTGAAAATGTTGTTCAGCTGCTCCTGAAAAATTCGATAGATATTGAGTTTTAAGTCATCAGGAAGGTTGGCGTTTGGGTTTTTTTCAACGTTTAGGTGGAAGGTCAATTCACTGGTGTTGTTCATGTCGTTGATGAGTTTTCTAATAGACTCTTCCAATGACATCCCGCCCAGGTTGGATGGTGCCATTCTGTGAGATAGCGACCTGATGTCTCTAATAGCGTCCTTAATATGGCTTAATCCGTTTTTGAGCATTTTATTAGGCGCTGTTTCTTGTTCTACTGCTAGATTTAGATTCATCAATGCCGCCACCAAAACCTGTATCACACTGTCATGCAGTTCCTGGCCGGTTTGGAACCGTTCTTCTTCCTGTGTGTTGATGATGGCACGTGTTATTTCTTGTTCTGAGTTTACCGTTTCGGTAATATCTCTACACACTCCGATTACTGAATTTGGTTCTCCTAAATCATTTTTCAAAACCACTGCCTGTATTTCGATGTGTTTTGTTTCATCACTTAAGGTGGTTACTCGTAGTTGCTCTGATATGTGTGATTTACTAAGAAACTGGACCTGGTTGGGAAGGTTGAATTTGTGAACATCTCTCGGATGAAGGCACTGTAACCATGATTCGAATGAATGATCAAATTCGGATGGATCTACATCGAAAATGAGATACATAAATTCATTCCATACGAGTTTATCCTGATCAATGGACCAATCAAATATACCCAGTTGAGCAGAAGTTGTCGCTAGTATGTGTCGATTGTTTAAGCTTTGCAGTTCATTCTCCGATTCTCGCAACTCGGTAATGTCTTGCATGGCTCCAAGCATTCGTTTGGGAAGGCCTTTGTCATCGTAGATAACAAAAGCACGATCTAGTATGATGCGATACGTCTGATCAGGATATAAGAATCGATATTCTTCCAGAATTATTTCTTCCTGATCAATCAAAGCAGCATTTATTCTTCTTCTTACATGATCCAAATCATCTGGGTGGATTCTCGTGAAAAAGATGTCGTCAGCTATGGTTTCAGAGCTGTCCACGTTATAAAGGCGATAGAAATTATCATTGCCTGATATTTTGCCGAAAGCCATGTCCCAATCCCAAATGGCATCATTTGTAGCCATTGCTATGAGTTCATATCGTTCATTCGATTTTCTGACCAGTTCCTCCTGCTCTTTTCGCTTGCTGACATCAACAAATCCACCGAGTATACGTAGATGGTTTTTCTCTTTGATTGCGTGAGCATTTAGGAGTAAGGTCCCAATACTTCCATCTTTTCGGACGTGTTGGATTTCTTCTTTCCAATGTAGTTGGTGGTTTTCGATGGTGCTTGTTACAGCTTGTTGAACCTTATGCTGATCTTCTTGGCGAATTTTGGTAAGCCAGCTTTCAAATGAAGGGATTCCATCTTTAGCATCAAATTCGAAGAGGTTAAACAAAGAGTCGCTCCACCAGGCCTTATGCTCCAGAGGGTTCCATTCAAAAATAGCGTCACTGGTCGTTTGGGCAATGATATTGAACCGCTCATTGTAGATTTTTAACTTTTGGGTGTTTAGCGTAGATGTCGTTTTGTCTTGAAGGGTTCCTTCCAGCCTTACGCATTGGCCGAGGACATTTATAACCGGACTAATTTTTGATTTTAGGTATCTAAGTTCTCCTTTTGGGGTGTGAAATCTAAACGAAATTTCTTGTGGTGTATGTGTTTTTAATATCCTTTCGTGTGATTGTTTGAGGTGCCTGAGGTCCTCCGGATGGATTAGTTTTACGAATTCCTTTTGAAGTATCGGCCCATTTTTCATTTCCTGACCACATATAGCATACACTTCCTCAGACCAGTGTGATTGATTATCTGCCAAATCCCACTCCCAATATCCAAGATGCGCTATTTGTTGGGCAGTTTTCAATCTGATATTCGCGTTTTCCAGGGATTTTCTGGCCTCCACAGTTTCGCTAATATCTATTCCCACACCTTGAAGGCAGATTTCCCCTCCGTAATTAACAATGGATCCAGTAAAGAAATAAGGTGTTTTAATGCCATCTATGGATACAAATGGTGCTTCCATGGTGTCGTATCCATTTTCGAAAACGCTTTGCACTGTGGACAATAGAAGCTCATGATCGTCTTCATCGAAGAACTGTGTTGGGTGCATTTGTGCTATTTGTTCAGCGCTATACCCTGTCACATCCGAAAAGTTATCGTTCCATCTCAAAAATTGTCCCTCCTGATTATATAAATAGAAGACTCCCGGTAAGTTGTTTATTACAGTGTCCGATAGTTCCTTTTCGTGAAGAATTTGACGTTTATGTTTCTTTTGATCCGTAATGTCTTGCACAATTCCCTGAATAGCGACAGCTGAATCCTCATCGAGTTCTGGTTGGCCGATAATTCGGACCCAAATCTTTTCCAGCTTTCTCGTGATTTCTATTTCTATATCAAAAGGTCGTTTAAGTTCGATCAGTTTGGCTAACTGCAGCGCATTCTTCCCTCCGAAATGTGATAGCCATTCTTCCAGGGCAATATGATGGTCCTCATGAACCGCTTCATATAGGTTAAATCCAGGCTCCTGATAGATCGAATTCGTTTTGGTATGGTATTGCCATCCACCAACTCGTGCTATTCGGCCTACTTCTCGGAGAAGCTTTTGATTTTCTTTGAGCTTAAGTTCAGAAGCTTTACGCTCTGTAATGTCTCGAACAATAGCCAGAATTTGGTCGTCTATAACCTGAGAGCTAACCTCTACTTCTATTCTGGTTCCGTCTTTTCGGCTGATTTCTCGTTCTGCCAGGATTCGTTTTCCATTTTTCAGTTCATCGATTCTCCAGGGAGTCTTAATTTGACTCTCAGGTGTGAGAAATTCGGTGATATGAAGTTTTTGTAATTCCTCTAGTGAATATCCGGTTTTTTCAAGTGCATGTTTGTTCGCATCTATAAAGTATCCATCTATATTATTAATAAAAATACAATCCGAGGCATGGTCGATTAAGTGCCTGATTTTAGACTCATTCTTAACAAGCTGTTGTTGTGCTTTTTTTCGATTAGTCACGTCGTGCTGAACACCAAAGTGCCCAATGATCCAGCCCTGGTTATTTCTAAGCACTTTGTAATCTCCTTCAACCCAGAACTCTTCACCATCGAAACGTCTTTCGTTGGTATCAATGGTCAAATGTCCCTGATCAAAGAATTGCTTCCAGACTTGCTTGCCTGTTTCCAAATCGTGTTCGAAAAAATCGGCAGGAGTGAGCCCAACAAACTCTTCTTCCCGAGCTCTATATTGGTAAAGCATGGCTCTATTGATCCGTGTGACTTTCTGATGCTTAAAAGCATAGTCAATAAGTTCATCTTTATCGGCATCATCGTTCCAGTTAATTGGCTCATCAAGCATCATGAAAAAGAACCCGTAGATGGAGTTGTCAAAAAACAGACGAAGCTCGTTTTCACTTTTTAACAACGCCTGTTCCAGTTGAGTGCTTTTAGTGACATCATCAATTAGAGACATGATGAAATGAACCTGACCATTTTCGTTTTGGATGATCGAATTATGCCATGCACAATGGATAATCTCTCCTTCTTTTGTGTAGTTCTTTATTTTGAAGGTGTTACCAGAGACTGTCTGACTGTTTAGTTCGTCAAGCCGTTGAGTGATGTATGGTAGATCTTCTACATGGACAAAATTAAAATCCAAAAGGGCAGTACCTAATACTTCATGAGCTTTCCAGCCAAACATGTCCTCGCATCTACTAGACCATTTGGTCACGCGCATGAATACGTCAAACTCAATAATCCCAAGTGGGGAGTTGTTCATGTAATTGGACAATTCTTGCTGGGATTGATTAAGATCTTCTTGGGTTTTTTTGACGATTGACACGTCCTTCAAAGCAAGAAGGCAATAATGATTTTCATAGTCGCTAAATGAATCAATGGATAGTTCTAAATCCATGCGGTGACCATTTTTATGCATAATTCGAATCTCCAGCTGTCTGGGGGGCTCCACCCCATAGAACCCGGGCCATAAGTTTTTTAGTTTCTCATTTTGCAGTTTATCAAACAGTCCTACCTCATCCCATTTTTTGCCAATTAGTTCCTCTTTACTATAGCCCAGAAGGTCCAAAGCAGATTGGTTGATATCACAGAACCTTTGAGACAAGTCTAAAACAGCCAGACCCAAAATATTGGACTCAAATAATGGTCCAAATCGATTGGTTTTTTTTAGGTTATTGATATTGGGGGTAGGTAATTTCGTAAGCATTAAAACTCCTGGTTGATATGAATATTGTAATAGCAGAGGAGCTCCATCAAAGGACATTCCTCGCCAATAGCCTTCCTGCAGTTCGTCACTATCCTTTTTAACTGATAAACCCTTAAAAGACTCAGATAGCTTTTTGCCTTTGAAAGATGTTGTTTGCATAAGAGACTTTGCAACCTCGTTGGATTCCTTAATAGTTAGGTTCTTACTAACGAGCAATACGCCATGAATGGAGCTTTTAAAAATGGAAGTTGAATCTAACGCGGCTAACTGCATGATATTACGTGTTGAGAACTGGTAACTTAGACCAACGAAAGTATTCAGTTGAGTCTAAATGCGTTCTCTTATTTAGTTGGGTTGAAATGTTTTTAGGTTGAGATGATGAATTTTCTCGGTGAATTCATTTCTTCTATTTCTTAATAGAATTGAGGGTTTACAGTTAATGAACGTTATCATAATGACTATCTTTGCGACCGTTTAAAAATATGATTGAGCTCATTTCATGAAACAGATTTACGGTAACTACACCAAAGAGGATTTTGACGTATGGCAGATTCTATTCAAGCGACAGATGGGCAACCTTCCTACTGCTGCTAGTGCTGCCTATCTGGAAGGACTAGAGCATGTCAATTTTGTGGAGGAGGCTATTCCGAAGTTTGATGAAACGAATGAACTCCTAAAGGCGCAAACAGGGTGGAGGTTGGCGGTAGTGCCTGGAATTGTTCCGGACTATACCTTTTTTGAGTTAATGTCCAACAAGCGTTTTCCGGCCACTACCTGGTTGCGTAAGATGAAAGAGTTGGACTATCTGGAGGAGCCGGATATGTTCCATGACGTGTTTGCTCATGTGCCATTACTAGCCAATCAGTCTTTTGTGGACTTTTTGGAAGCGTTGAGCAACATCGGCCTACAGTATGTAGGCAATGATTATGCGATAGAAATCCTGTCTCGGGTTTACTGGTTTACAGTCGAGTTTGGCTTGATTCAGGAAGCGCAAGGGCTGAGAATCTATGGAGCTGGTATTTTGTCCAGTGCAGGTGAAACAAAATTTAGCTTGAGCGATGAGCCTCCAAAGCACCCTTTTGATGTGCAGACAATCGCTAATACCTCTTACAGAAAAGATGTTTTTCAGGATCGTTACTTTGTGATAGAGTCCTATGAGCAGCTTTACGATAGTATTCCTGAGGTAAAGCGTATCCTTGCTGAAATGGTGGAAGAGCATGAGTCACAAGTAGTAGTTGCCTAAATGAAAGTAGCTATCGTAAAATACAACGCAGGGAATGTACAGTCACTGACCTTTGCTTTAAATCGTCTGGGGGTGGAACCGGTATTATCGGATGATCCAGCATTTTTACAATCTGCAGATAAGGTGATTTTTCCGGGGCAGGGGGAAGCAAGCTCTGCGATGAGGAGTTTAAAAGAAAAAGGTCTTGATGAGGTGCTAAGGAATTTGAATCAGCCATTTCTTGGAGTATGTCTGGGGATGCAGCTGATGTGTCAATCCTCCGAAGAAAATGATACCGAATGCCTGGGGATCATTCCTCAAAAAGTGGTTCGGTTTGATACAAGTAATGTGAAAGTTCCGCATATGGGTTGGAATGACATCCATGGACTGAAGTCACCAATTATGACCGATATCAAAGAAGGGGATTACCTGTATTTCGTTCACAGTTATTACGTACCGGTGTGTGATGAGACCATTGCCACAGCAGCGTATCCACAGGCATTTAGTGCGGCATTGAACAAAGGCAATTACTACGCAATACAGCCACACCCAGAGAAAAGTGCGGAAGCTGGAATGAAATTGTTAGAGAACTTTTTAAACCTATAAGATGCACATCATACCTGCGATAGATATTATTGGTGGCAAATGTGTTCGCCTGACCAAAGGCGATTACAATCAAAAGAAGGAATATTCAGATAATCCAAAAGCGATAGCCGAGGCTTTTGCCAATGCGGGTATTCGTCGGTTGCACGTGGTAGATCTGGATGGAGCCAAAGCCAGGCACGTGGTGAATTTGGATACCTTACGAGCCATTACTACGGTAGAATCGTTAAAAGTAGATTTTGGGGGAGGAGTGAAAACGCAGGAGGATCTGGACAAGGTCTTAGCCGCTGGAGCAACACAGGTAACTGCCGGTAGTATTGCTGCCAGCAATCGGGAAGAGGTGAAGAAGTGGATTGCTGAATATGGTGCCGAAAAGATCATTTTAGGAGCGGATGTGCTCAATGAAAAAGTAATGGTTTCCGGCTGGCAGGAGTCGTCCGATTTGGATTTGATGGACTATTTGGCATATTATGTCGATCTAGGGATTAAGTATGTCATCTGCACGGATATTAGTAAGGATGGTGTGTTAGAAGGCCCATCGTTTGATCTGTATGACAAGATATTAAAGGAATTTCCAAAGCTCAAGCTTATAGCGAGTGGAGGGGTTTCTGGTAAAGAAGATTTAGTGAAATTAAAAGAGCAAGGACTTTACGGAGCAATTGTCGGCAAAGCATTTTACGAAGGAAGAATAACTTTGAAAGAATTAGCATTCATTTAAGGTGTTTGTTTGCCAATAGGTTTCAAATAACCACAGAAAAATCTCATAATTAAACTATTGAAAATAGTGTTGACGAAACGAATCATACCATGCCTGGACATCAAAGACGGTCGCACTGTGAAGGGTGTCAACTTCGTGGAACTGCGCGATGCAGGCGATCCAGTGGAACTTGCTGAACGGTATACTCAGGAAGGGGCTGACGAACTGGTTTTTTTGGATATTTCTGCAACGTTGGAGAAGCGAAAGACCTTGATCGAATTGGTGAAGAAAGTAGCAGAAACCATTCATATTCCATTCACTGTGGGTGGAGGCATTAGTTCTGTGGAGGATGTTCGTGCCTTGTTGCAGGCAGGAACGGATAAGGTATCCATTAACTCAGCTGCTGTAAAGAACCCGGATTTGATCAATGAGCTAGCTAAAGAGTTCGGATCGCAATGTGTGGTGGTGGCCATTGACAGCAGGCATGTAGATGGCGTGGATCTCGTGCATACGCACGGTGGTACTAAGCCTACAGAGCTGGAAACCATCCCCTGGGCGAAGGAAGTAGCGGAGCGGGGAGCGGGAGAGATCTTGCTGACGTCTATGGATCATGACGGAACCAAAGCAGGATTTGCGCTGGACCTGACCAAACGCGTGGGAGAAGCAGTTACCATTCCTGTGATAGCTTCCGGCGGTGGAGGAAATGAAGAACACTTCACCGATATTTTCCAAAATGGAAAAGCAGATGCGGCACTTGCGGCAAGCATTTTTCACTACAAAGAGGTGGAGATCAGCCACCTCAAAAACGAATTAGCAAAACGAAACTTACCAATACGATTATAATGTCACCGGATTTCGAAAAAGGAGGAGGGCTACTACCAGCCATTGTACAGGATCACATCACAGGCAAAGTACTAATGCTTGGCTACATGGATGCAGCTGCATTGAAGCAAACTCAGGAAACAGGAAAGGTGACTTTCTATAGCCGGTCCAAAGAGCGCCTTTGGGTAAAAGGAGAAACCTCGAATAATTTCTTGATACTAAAAGACATTGCTGAGGATTGTGATAAGGATACGATTCTGGTAAAAGCAGAACCTCAGGGGCCAACCTGTCATACCGGAGCAGATACGTGTTTTGATGAGGTGAATGAGAACCCGATTACCTTTCTGAACCACCTACGTGATATCATCGAAGACCGGAAGGCTAATCCATCTGATGAATCCTATACAGCAAGCCTTTTCAAAGAAGGAATCAACAAGGTAGCACAGAAAGTAGGAGAGGAAGCGGTAGAGGTGGTGATCGAAGCGAAGGATGACAATGAAGACCTCTTCCTCAACGAGTCTGCAGACTTGCTTTTCCATCTGATGGTATTGTTAGCACACAAAGGCTATTCACTGGATGACGTGGTGAAAGTTTTGGAAGGAAGGCATAAGAAGTAGGTTCTGGTACTTTAGGTTTTTAGAAATTCATCTGCACAAAAATCAACTCTAAACCAACTCATAGATAATTTAAAAACTTGATCACTTGAGTATTCCTGACGGGAGACTAGATGGTATGATCTGAAGCACATCACCCAATTAATATTTGGAATTATCTGTTTATAGTGGAATCAAGTTTCTTCCTGCTAGACTGGTATTATTAGGCGTTTTAAGACGAACACGTCATCCGTACAGAAAACCTTTAAAATGACTTAACAGATGGCAAAAATTGGCTTTAAGTTATTCGGTGCCTCCTTGGAAGTTGATGTAAAATAGCGTTTTATGATAGGTTTTGATGAACTATTTTGAATGTTAAAGTCGACTTTTAGACCTTGTTTTCTGTGAATATTTTGGTGGTGATTTTGTTATTACTCATGGCATGTATGGTTCGGTTCGTCTAAAAGCTTGGAATTAAAAGTATATCAATTGATAGTGTGTAGATATCTTCTCTAAATTGAAGATTCAAATAAGTAATTTTCTAATATCCACCACATTACCACCACACTATGTATTTTCAAAATTCGAAGAAATTTGGGCTCTATTTGTTACTGCTTGTTTTCTTCACTCTAGCCTGCCAGGAAGAAGATATCCCCAATGAAATAGATGAAGATATGGCGATCGCAACTGCTAGTGTAGATGACTACTTACAGCAAATGGTAGGATATAATGATACGGGGTCTACTAGTAGGGTGTTGAAAGATAGTATTGATGATATTAACCACTCCATTACAGTTCTCAAATTTAATAGAGGTAAGTTGGTGTACAATACCAATACAGATGATCTGAGTGGATACAATGAAGTTGGTGAGATGACCGTCACGGCTTATGTAAATCCGGGAGAATATATTTTTTGGTTTGCAGGTGATGGGATTTACCTACTGGATGACATTGATTTTGATTATAGAGCAGTTAAATTTCTTGGTGACTTACCAGAGTATTTACTCAAATATAAAATGTGGGTAGTCAAGGTGCCTAACGATTATGATCCGAATCATGATGTACTGAAGTACGACATTGTCTACGAGACGCGAGAGAACGCTGGGGTTAAAGTACGTTTGGACCCTAAGATTCAAATTAAGAATATTGTGGATATTGAAATTTCAATGGAGGATTAATTACACAAAAGATGAAAGGCTTTAGGTATTTAATTCTTCTGTTGAGTTTATTCAGTGGGGCCAGCTCGTTGGCTCAGAATCAGATTAAGGCTGACAGTATTAAGAAGGTAATTGATAAGGGAATCCTATCACCCAGCCAGGAGTTAGAAGCCTATTACTGGTTGTCAGGCTTTAGCAGTGCAGCAGATGAAAAACTAACCTATGGCGAAGAGTTGCTAAGACTCGCCGAAAAGGCCAATAGTCTAGAATACCGAATAAAAGCCAATTGCAAAATTGGAATCGCACATCGTTTCATGGGAAATCTTGGTAGAGCTCTTGAATACCTGTTTAAAGCAGCAGATGAGGCTGCTGGAAAGGAACAGTTTCGCAATATTCTTGCCGAGGATATCTACGCTGAGATTTCTACTTGCTATACGCAAAACGAAGATTACGAAAACGCGCTTTACTATGGTTCCAAAGCCATCAATATCCTTAGAAGGACGAACAACAGAAGGCAGTATTTGGCGTTGATGCTACTGAATACAGGGTATGATTATTACCTCATAGGAAACTATGATTCAGCAATGACTTATTACAACGAGTCCGAGCCGATACTAGAAAAGATCGGTTTCGATATGGGTAAGGCCTACATTATTGGAAACCGAGCCTTGATTTACTGGAAACAGGGAAATCGTGATAAAGCAAAAGAAGACCTTTTTCAGGCAATTGAAATGCTGAAACCAATAGGGGATGACTATGGTATGGCTGATTATTACAACCAACTGGGGAATATTTATGTGGAAGAGGGAGCGGAAGACGAGGCTTTTACTTACACTCTCAAAGGACTGAAACTGGCTCAGAATGCTGGTTTAAAAGAGCAGGCGCGTGATGCTTCATACCTCTTATACAAGTTGTCACAGAAGCGCGGTAACCTGGAAGAGGCTATCCAGTATCAAACACAGCACTATGCTTATAAAGACAGCATTCAGAACCTGGAAACAACACAGCGGCTTGGCGACATGCGTACAGAGTACGAAGTAGGGCTGAAGCAAGCCGAAGTAGATTTACTAGTAGAACAGCAGCGAAATACCCGTATTATCATCATCACAGGTGGTGTCTTACTTGCTGGATTTATTTGTCTCATTATAATCGTTTATTCTTCCTTCAAAGCGAAGAAAAAGCTGAGTATTCAACTGGAAGCGCAAAACGGTGAGTTGAAGGATTTGAACCACACAAAGGATAAGTTCTTTTCCATTATATCGCATGATTTAAGAGGTCCTGTAAACTCATTAGGAGGACTCATCACTGTTTGTCAGATGTACCTAAAAGACGGCAACCCTAAGCAGATTACGGATCTGGTAGATAGTATGGATGATTCAGTAAAGGGAATAACCAGACTATTGGATACCCTGTTGAATTGGGCCTTACAACAAAGAGGACATTTTCCATATGTACCCGAAAAACTCGATTTGAATGTGATTGTGAATGGCGTAATCGGCATGTTTGAAGATACTGCAGCAGCTAAAAACATTGAGCTGGTATTTGATTGCGATGAGCCACGTTACTTACATGTAGATAAGAATACAACTTCTACCATTTTTAGAAATTTGATTAGCAATGCCATCAAATTCACTCATTTAGCTGGCACGGTAACCATTTCTGCCACACCAAATCCAAAGAATAAGTTCTGGTTGATTCAGGTTTCGGATAATGGAGTCGGCATGTCAGAAGATAAAATTAAAAATCTTTTTGAGTTAAATGAAACCCTCTCTACCGCCGGAACTGTTGGTGAATCTGGATTAGGATTAGGCTTGCAGTTGGTGTACGAGTTTACCCAAATGAATAACGGATCTATTGAAGTGGAAAGTGAGCTCGGAAAGGGCACTACGTTCACGGTGAAGCTACCTATTCAGCAGTCTTAGTTTACTATTTTTTCATTTCATTCAGTTAATTAGCTAACTTAAATGATAGTTTGACATTAACTGATTAGTTATGAAGCCTCTATCGTTTAAACTTTTTTGGGGAAGTTTTCTATTTTTTTTCGTCAATTATGGGATAGCTCAGGTTCCTTTAGATTCACGAAATAGTCGTGTCGATTTACACCTCACTGCCGATTACATTAATGTGAACTCCTATGGAACATATGTCACTGGTGGTCTATTGGGTGAGTACCACTACACAGAGAACGTAAGTGCCTTCTTCCCTTTGGCGGTTGGTGTAGACTATTTCGAGATAGGTCTGGGTACGATTTTCGCCCCTTTAGGTCTTTGGTCGTTGGGTGAGGAGGAAAAGTCACTTGGTCAGCTGCTCGGAATGCTATTTGCATTGGCTACCTCCATAGAGAGTATGGGCTATCAAATCAACCTAGGAGAGAAGCAACAAGTCATTCCTTATTACAGTTTGTGTCGATTAAGAGCATTTGACAGTGAAGGGGAACTTTCGGCTTCTCTGGGTGCGATGTTGCGTTTGCACCTGTCTGACCGATGGCACCTCAACTGGTCCGGTGAATACTCACAATATTACACCACACGAAACCTCAGTGGAGTAGAAGGTGGTATCTCCATAGCGTATGTCTTTCGTTGACTATTGTCAGTACTTCGCTGGCACTTTCTATAAAGAAAATTGACTAACATGAACTGGGATGAAACCTACTTACGATGAATACTATCAAACGGAGAACTTGTTTGGAGACCCTTATCCCGAACTCATTGATTTTTTTGCTGGCCTCCATGAAAGAGGCAAAGTCCTGGACTTAGGTTGTGGGCAGGGCCGGAATGCAATTGCATTGGCAAGACTTGGCGATGAAGTTACAGGAGTGGATTGTTCTAAGGTGGGCATTAATCAAATGAATCGGGTGGCACAGGAACAGAACCTAAAGATTACGGGACTGGTTGGGGACATTAATGCATTTGACCGCTTTGCTGAATTTGATGTAATCCTACTGGATAGCATGTTTCATTTCGCGAAGAAGGACAGGGTCAAGGAAATGGCTTTCATTGCCAACATTATATCTAAAATGAAAAAAGGTGGTTTGGTAGTCGTATGTATTCAGGATACGGGAGATAAAGTTCAGATACTGAATAAAGCATTCGATTCTGGCGGGACACTGGAGAGACTACTTGATAGAACTTTTATCTATGTATTTGAAGACGATGAAACCGGTAATCAATCAAAAACGAACTACCGAATGATCGTGGTGACTAAGTGAATATAGTCCTGATGTTAATTGAGGATATTCATGATTCTAGGTCTCATGAATTATGAACCCCTGACACATTCGTCAGGGGCTCATTCATTGAATTACTTATTTACTCTGTCACAGCCTTTTCTCCCTTCAGGTATTCATCCAGAAAGGTCTTGATTTGGCCATAACCTTCTATTTCGTTTTCTTTTTTGCGGAAGCCGTGGCCTTCATCGTCGAATATGACATACTCTACAGGCACTCCATTGGAACGCACGCCTTCCACGATCTCATCAGACTCCACTTGCAACACACGTACGTCATTTGCTCCTTGTAGCACCATCAGTGGCTTGGTGACATTGTTCGTATGGAACAGTGGAGAAATCTCATAAAGCCTAACAGAGTCCGCTGTAGTTGGGTCACCCAGTTCATCATACAGCGCTTTTCGATAGCTCTCCCAATAAGGAGGGATTGATTTGAGCGTTCTGAGCCAGTTGGTTACTCCAAAGATATTGACACCTACTTCAAAAGCTTCTGGCTCAAATGCGAGTGCTGCCATGGTCATGTAGCCACCGTATGATCCACCAATAATGCCCACTTGGTCCATGTCGACGACACCAGTCGAAGCAAAAAAGTCTTTAGCAGCCACACAGTCCTTCAAGTCTTTGTCGCCATGGTTTTGATCATCCAGGTGATTGAATTCTTTTCCATAACCACTGCTTCCCCGGTTGTTAACAGCTAAAACAGCATATCCGTGATTAACGAGGTACTGAATCAATGCAAAATAGGAAAGACGTGACTGACCACCCGGACCGCCATGTACCCAAACCAATGCAGGCACTTTGTTCGCTACGGAGGCCTGATGCGGTTGATAATAGATAGCTGGAATTTCTAATCCATCAAAAGACTCATAGTGCACCACTTTGCCTTCTACCAAATCCTCAGACTTGATTTCTGGATTGAGTGTACTGGTTAGTTTCTGAAGATCACCGGTTTCAAAATTGTAGACATAGATGTTGCTGGGAGATGCAGAGGTGCTAACCGTCAGTCGAGCTAGTTTTTCACTTTTAGAGATATTCACCGAGGCAATGCTGCCACCTTCTATTTCTGGAAGCATTACTTCCTTACCTGTTGCCAGTGCGATGATTTTGACGACTGTTTGGGCATCCTGGTTGATCCCAATTACCCGGTACTTTTCGTTCCATGAATCGTATGCGTACCAAACATCCCAGTTCGTTTCAAAAACGGTCTCTACTTCACCAGACTCGAGGTTTCTTCTTGCCAGATAGGTAAAATCGGCGTTCTCATCTGTGGTATAGTACAGGTAAGAGTTATCCAGACTGAAAAACTGTGGTGAGTAGGTCGCATCACCTTCATGCTCAGAAATATCTAATTTCTCACCAGTTTCCTGATTGTAGAGGTACATTTTACCATCAGCACTGGTTAGTGTTTCGGTAAGCGCGAGAAACTGCTCATTGGGAGAGATGGCACCTACATCCAATCCGTCATTGTTTTGGTAAAGCGTCTCTTTTACGGGCATTTCCTCATCTACTGCACTGATGGCCATTTTGTAAATATCCATGTAGCGCTCATCGCGCAGATTGGACATGAGGTACATGCTTTCTTCATCTCTACTCCAGCCATAAAAGCCATTTCGTACGCTATCCTCTGGTGTGAGCGATTTGGTCTGACCTTCGGTGGTCATGACGTTGACCTGATAGTTTTCATTACCGCCATCGTCGTAGCTAAAGATGAAGCGCTCGTCATTTGGGAAGTATCCCTGTCCAAAGTAAGAGTCTTTCGTTGAGTTGGTGAGTTGTGTTTTCTCACCTGTGGCGATATCGATTTCAAAGACATTGTAGATGCCTGTTTCGTTGCTGTTTACGAGTAGTTTGGTTTCGTCAGGAGAGAAGCTACCACCGCTGATGTTGACGTTTTGATAAAACTGTTCGATGGAATACTGCTGAGAAGGCAGTGTTTTGTCAGGCTGTGGCTGGCAGCTAAAAATGCCTATGGTCAAAAGGGGGATAATGATTCTCTTCATGATGTTTAGATTTTGTTAGGACGATCAAGCTACTAACGATTCATACACTTTTCAAACCGGTCATCAAAAAGTGATGCATGGCAAAAAAGGTGAATACTTGTCCGGTAAAGAGTATTCTGTTACTTTGGAGGAAGTATCCGTATGTACTACATGAATGGTGTTTGATATGAAGAATGTTCTGTTTTCCTTAATTTCCCTTGGACTGCTGCTGACAGGCTGCAAAGAAGAACCAAAAATAAGTTCGATTGATCCGGTGAATTGGCAAAAACGGAGCGTTGCTAGGGAGCCATTGGACTCGGTAGTAAAAGGAACTACCTATCTGCCAATATATTCTCAGATCTACTCTGAATCAGAACATCGCATACACGATTTGGCGGCTACTGTGAGTATGCGAAATACCAGTAGAACAGATACCATTTACGTTCGCAATGCGGAATATTACAATACTGCCGGAAACCTGATCCGATCGTATTTTGATCAGATGATCTTCATTGCCCCCATGGAGACTGTGGAGATAGTCATTGACCAGGTGGATCGGGAGGGAGGCTCCGGTGCCAATTTTATGTTTGATTGGATTGCCAAAACCGAGTCCAATGAGCCGTTTTTCGAAGCAGTGATGATTTCGACGTTGAGTACTCAGGGCATTTCGTTTACCTCTCGAGGGATTCGGGTCCACTGATTTAGTAGGCTGATTTCCTTATAACCTGAGTTGGATAAAGCAATTGATAAATTGAATTCACAACAGCCTAAAAACTGTCAGCGTGACCCGGTCTACGCGACTCGGTCATATCGCAATAAAACCTGCCTTTGCCGGCCAGGTGGAGGCACCCAGCCCGGGATATCTACCTAAATCGATAAGAAATCGTTGATTATTCAACCTACTTTTGACTAAGAGTAAGATTTCTCCTGTGGTCGAAAAGACAGTTTTTGGGCTGTTTTTAAATCGAACTCAGTTTTCTAGAATCCGGTAATTCTTAGCCACGATCCACTGCGCTCAGAGGTTCTTTAGCGCCATAAGAATACTTCGCCTTCAAACCCTCAAAAGCAAGTAGTTACTTTGTAATTACAAAAAGACAAATGATGTTATGGAGGTTTCAGTCGTGCAGATAGGTAATTCTAAAGGAATAAGATTTAGTAAGACTATTATCGAAAAATATAATATTAAAGATAAGGTAGACCTGATCTTAGAAAAAGGGCAAATCATTATTAAACCTATTTCAAAACCTCGAAAAGGATGGGATAAGGCATTTAAAGAAATGTCTGACAACAAAGACGATAGTTTGCTATTTAGTGACATATTCGAGGATGAAAATCTGAACGAATGGAAATAAATCAGTATGAAGTCGTTTTAGTTAATGTGAATCCTACAATCGGAAGTGAAATTCAGAAAACCAGACCTTGTGTTGTGATTTCTCCAGATGAAATGAATAAATACCTAAGGACAATTGTTATAGCCCCCATGACTACAAGTTCGAAGAATTATCCTACTAGAGTAGAAATTAAACACGACAATAAAATGGGCTGGATTGTTATCGATCAGATTCGGACCATAGATAAACAAAGAATCATCAAGCCTTTAGGAAGACTATCAAAGCCCGAAATTAAAGAAGTCAAGAGTATCCTTAAAGAAACATTTGTTGATTAAAAACTAAGCCTGACATTCTGAGCGTACGCATTTATAAAGTGGCGTTAATACAAGTTTATGTATGCGAAACATGGGAGGTGTGGCTGATGGCTGGTGAAATGTGGTTTCTTTAGTGGGAGGTGTCGTTTTTTAGTGGCATCTGTGACTCCTAAGGCCGGAGATGTCATTTTTTTTCGGGATATATCACTCCTGAGGTGGGCGCTTTGATCGGTGGGTTCGGATCTGTCATTTTTTCCTGGGATATGCAACTCATGAGCCTTCCGCTGCGATTCTTACTCCGATAGCTATCGGAGGAGATAGGAGTACTAGATCCGGAGGTAGGATACTTGACTGAGAAAACACCAATGTCTGGTCGACAGACAGCAAGCTGCCACAGCTTCCTTGTGATTAGTGCGATATTCCGTTATTTTGGACGAATGATTTCAGGTCTATCCGTATTTAATCGTTAATAGAAAAGGATAGGAGATCATTGCATGTAAAATATCATGACTCTGGTATTGATATGACTATGTTGGGCTTCATTTCATAGAACAGTTAAAATTATATGAATCCATATATAAAGAGAATTAAAGATCTATCTAATCGTTTAGACCCCCAGATACTTGCTGAATTGGAAGGTGGTTTTTTTGATAAGAAATTCTCCAAGGAATCCTACCTGCTCAGACCCGGACAAATATGCACATCACATCTGTTGGTAAAAGAAGGTGTTGCCAGAAAATTTTATAAACACAATGAGAAGGAAATCACAACTGAAGTTTACTTTCATGATGATGTGGCAGTATCTCTTGATAGCTATATCATGCGAAAACCAGCAGATGTGTACATAGAGGCATTGACAGAACTGGAAGTAACTATTATTGATTACAGTAAGTTTCATAAAGTAAAAAGCACCTATTCTGAGGTAATGATGCTGGACAAAATGTTCATAGAATACTATGCTGTTTGGTTTGAGCACAGGCTTAAGGAATTTCAAACTTTAGATGCTTCCCAGAGATATTTGAAACTGCTCGAAAAAGAACCAAAGGTTGTTCAGTTATTGCCAGTAACCATCATTGCATCCTATCTGAACGTTTCTTTGGAAACCTTGTCAAGAATCAGATCTAAAATCGCTTCAAGGTGATTATTTGACTTGAGTCAAATTTCTGCTTTAGGATGTGTTCTACTTTTGTCCAAAAGCAAAATCTATGGTCCCTCAAATGAAAGCGGTTGTATTTAAGAGATACGGAGAACCGGAAGTATTGCAAATAGCAGAAACTGAAAAACCAACTCCTAAAAGTAATGAGGTGCTTGTACGAATATATGCCACTTCAGTAACAGCAGAAGATCCAAAGATGAGAGGGTTTAATCATCCACCTCTCCTGAAACTTCCCGTAGGGCTGATGTTTGGTTTCAAAAAGCCTAAAAACCCTGTTTTGGGCGTTGAGTTCTCTGGGATAATCGAAAGTGTTGGCGAATCAGTTAAGAATTATAAAGCTGGGGATCAGGTATTCGGCTACACGGGATTGAGTTTCGGTGCTTATGCTGAGTATAAATGTGTACCTGAAAACGGCCTGATGCATTTTAAGCCAAAAAACCTGTCCTTTGAAGAATCAGCATGCATTGTCAACGGTCCACTTTCGGCATTAACTTACCTGAATAAAAAAGGTAAAATCAAAAAAGGAAATAAGGTGTTGATCTACGGAGCGTCAGGTTCAGTTGGCACAGCAGCGGTTCAATTAGCAAAATACTTTGAAACGAATGTTACCGGTGTGTGCAGCACCAAAAATTTAACTATGGTAAAATCAATCGGTGCAGATAGTGTGATTGACTATATGAAACAGGATTTCACACAAAGCAATGAAAAGTACGACTTGATCTTTGACACAGTTGGCAAAACGACCATGAAATCATGCATGAACTTGCTAAAACCAAAAGGGAAATACTTGTTAACCGAATTTGGAGTTCAACATATTTTCGCTTCTATTTTTAGCTCTTTATTTAAAAGCAGAAAAGTCATCGTTGTTTCATCCAATTTCTATTGGAAGAAAGAAGACCTAATATTTTTAAAGGAAATTGCAGAAAAAGGTTGTTTCAACCCGGTAGTTGATAAGGTTTTTCCGCTGAAGGAAATTGTTAACGCCCATAAATATGTGGAACTTGGACACAAGGTTGGTAATGTGGCAATTTCAGTGTAATCATGTGATTTGGTGAAAGAAAACTAACGCACAACATTATATAAGTTTAATGCTGTTTGAATGGCTGAGACTGATCTTTTCGCCACGGTTCGTGTCCCCACGAACCGAAACATAGATGGATCGTGAAGACAGGCTCCAGCTCTTCGGGATATGTTACCCTGAAGAAAAGAGAAGTAGGATTTACAATCCGAAGTGGTCAGTATGTTTTCCCATTTCTTGATTTGCTTGTGTTAGATGGTTTAATCCGTTATTTTGGAGGAATCAAATGCTGTTTCTAACATTCCTAAGATTTAGACACAGCATGCTGTAATTGGTTATGTGCAAGAGGAGTTGCATAATGATGTTACCTTCAATTATTTCGCCACGGTTCGTGTCCCCACGAATGAAACATGGATGGATCGTGAAGACACGCACCATGGCGGTGAAAGAGAAAAACATGAGCTAGAAGTACGAATAACATGAAACTAAAAAATTTAATTCTATTAGGTCTTTTATTATCCATTGAACATCTTCATGCCCAATCGGATTTCAAACCTGGATATATAATAAAAACTTCTGGTGATACGTATCCCCACGGCGTTAGGCGTATTGAAAAAGCGGATTAGGTTCGGTCACTTTGTGCTAAAAGCATATGGCACGAAAAACCAAAGAGGAGATGTTTCCCATCATATCAGAGTGGGAATCGAGTACTGAGAATCGGGAAGCATTTTGCAAATCCAGGGGCATTAGTCTGGCCACCTTCAGCTATTGGCGTACCCAATATAGATCCGCCCAAAGGAGCATTGAGGGTTTTACAGAAATAAAGCCGGTCACCTCATCTAGTATTTCCATTATTTACCCCAACGGGGTACAGGTCAATTTGCCATCATCCGAGGCCTCAATGACCACTATTAAGGTACTGATTCATCTCATCTGATGTTTAGTCTGACCAGTGCCCATCGGTATTTTCTCTATGGTCAGCCTACTGATATGCGCAAAGGGTTCGACTCGCTATCTGGCCTTGTAGGTGAGCAAATGAAACATGATCCCACGAATGGATCGGTGTATGTGTTTATGAACAAAAATCGCAACCTGATCAAACTTCTGCACTGGGAATACGGTGGGTTTTCACTCTACTACAAGCGACTGGAGAAAGGTGTATTTGAGCGCCCTGAAAGCAACGAATCAGAAGGCATCACCTGGAGCCAACTCATGTTGATTGTTCAGGGGATCAAACTTGATTCTATAGTTAAAAAAACACGCTATAATCTACCTTAAAAGCAGGTTAAAGGATTTTTTTGAAGTAATTTTACCATGTGCAATCGCAGGAAGAATTACTCAAAAGAAACGCTTTCTTAGAACAAGAAGTCCTTTACCTCAAAGAAGAACTGGCTCAGCTGAAGCGGATGGTTTTTGGGAGTAAAAAAGAGCGTTTCACTCCTGTAAATTCCGACCAGCAAAGCCTCTTTGATGGTGAAATAGAAACGGTCGAACCCGATACCCAGATGGTTTCTTATCAGCGTGAGAAATCAGGCAAACAAGGTAAAGCCAAACGGTTGCTACTGCCCGCTCACTTGCCACGAGAGGAAGAAACCATCGAGGTGGAAGGTCTCAGTGTGGATAGTGTCAAAATCGGAGAGAAAGTCACTGAAGTACTTGAATACACCCCAGGCAAGCTATATGTACATAAGACCGTCAGACCTGTCTATAAGCAAGACAATGAAATCAAAGTAGCTGACCTTCCCTCGCAGGTAATCCCGGGGGGCAATGCAGGAGCGTCATTATTGGCTTATCTGCTGGTCAGCAAATTCATCGACCACCTGCCGTTTTACCGCCAGGTACAGATATTCAAGCGAGATGGAGGGATGAAAGTCCCTGAATCGACCCTTACAGGGTGGTATCGCAAGACCTGCAAGTTGCTAGAGCCACTCCATGCAGAGATGATGAGCCGGATTCGGGATAGCGATTACATCCAGGCGGACGAAAGTCCCATCCCGGTGCTAAGCAAAGACAAACCGGGCAGTACACATAAAGGATATCAATGGGTGTATCACATGCCTAAGGAGCGGATGGTCGTTTTTCAATACGACCCATCCAGGGGGAAGTCTGTCCCTACGGCAATGCTCGATGGTTTTAGTGGATGTTTGCAAACTGATGGTTATGCGGGGTATAATGCTATTGCCAACAGGGAAGGCATCACACATATCGCTTGTATGGCCCATGCCCGTCGCAAATTTGAGGCCGCCATGGAAAACGATCCTCAGCGGGCCAATCATGCCCTGGTCGAAATCCAGAAGCTTTATGCCATGGAGCGAGACTTCCAAGAAAATCAAGTACCTGTAGAAAAGATCAAAGAGCTTCGTGGGCAAGATGCTACTCCCATACTGAAAGACTTCAAAGAATGGCTTGAAGAACAATACGGGCAGGTACTGCCCAAAAGCGCCATAGACAAAGCCATCGCCTACAGCCTGAAACTATGGTCACAACTGACTACATACACCCAAAATGGAGAATGGGCTATTGACAACAATGCGGTTGAAAACAAAATCAGACCATTGGCACTGGGTAGGAAAAACTTCCTGTTTGCCGGCTCACATCAGGCCGCCCAGCAAGCAGCTATGATGTATTCTTTCTTTGGCACCTGTAAACTCAACGATATCGAACCGCTACAGTGGCTCACCGAAACCCTGAGAAAACTCCCAGACACCAAAGTCAATAAACTCGACCTGCTCTTGCCGGTTAATAAGCAAAACCAAACCTAATTCCTACACACCCAAGACCGAAGGGATACATTAAAGTCAGCACAATTATACAAATTAATGGAGGTCGCTCCAATTAGATATTGAAACGACCTCTTTTTTATGGTTTCATTAGACTCATTCCTTTCTGACCCTGACGATTTCCTTTCCTCTCGAGTTACTTATTTTGATGATATATTGATCTTTTTTGAGATTTGAAGTATTCCAAATAGCTGTCTGATTCATATTCTGAGTTGCCTTTGAATCACCGTCGATCCCTAATATTTCAATTGAAGCTGGATCATTCGGAAAATCACCATCTTGAAATTCAATAGATAGTGCGTCATTGAATGGTACTGGATATATTTTATAATTGTTACCGCCAACCAATACACTTTGTTGCATGGCACCAATCACTGTTCTTGTATTGTTTGATTCATTAGATTCATCAATCTGATTGTTTGGATCTGCATAGATGATAATATAGGTTCCAGAGGCGCCTTTTGGTAGAAGTGATTTGGAAACAGATAGGCTGCCGCCTGCAGGAACTGAACCATGACTACTAGAGCCCAAGTAAGCGTCCCCCGTATCGTAAACAAAATCATTTGAATAATAATAGTTTACAGTTGAAGCTCCTACGCTTTGGCTTCCTTGATTCTCTAGAGTAAAATTAACATTAATGGATCGAGTGCTGCCACTTGCACTAGCATTGCTAATTGTCAAATCTGGTTTGTTAATTACACTATTTACTGTTACCACTGAATTTGAAGAATAACCACAACCATAATTTGCCCTTGCTCTTACTGAATATAGTCCAGTAGATGTAGGAGTGAAGTCACAATAGATATCTGCATATCCATTCCCTGAAACAGAGTAAGTATATCCAGATCCAACAAAGCTCCAATCAATTATCGGTGCTACATCTGGTGTAGCGAATGATAAAGTTGTATTAGGAGAAGTTGTAATCGATCCTGTAGGAAGAATTTGTGGTACCGGTGGTATTCCAACATCTATTGCCTTATCAATAATAATGTTGTTTCCACAGTCAGTTTCAATGGTAAACCGGAGTAATGCACTGTTTCCACCTGAGGATTTTGCTTTTAGAATTGCCGTTGTTCCGTTTCCAGAGGTTGTGCTTGAAAAAATATTTGAAGGAGTAACGAACCAACTTACGTTTGCATTTAATGGAACATCAGGGAGGGTATAAGTCTTCTGCTGGGAGTTGCAGATTTGAGAGGATCCATTAATTGAAAAATTAGGAGAATTACTACAGCTATTTAGACAACTAAAAAAGCTTTGATTGCCTTGTAATTCACCAATGAGCCAGTTTCCATTATCAAGTGTAAATTGTGTATGGTTTTCACTTGTGATTGGATTGATAAAGAAATTATCAAAAGGGGAATTGAGGGCTCCAGATGGAGGGTCTAACGGGTTTAACTAGAGAAGTATGACCTGCAGCCAATTCTACTGTTACTAGTCCAGTCGATGCGGAGCCATTCCAATTTGTTCCGGTAATAGGTTCTCGATTCCAGAGTAATCCTGCCCCATCATACCTTAGCATAGAACCTCCAGTTCGATAGTCAACGAACAATTTGGAATGGCTATAGATGGTTGGCCCTCCGGAATATGCAAACTTGATCTTCAGTTCCTTCTCTCCTCCTGAAGAATAAGTAATATTTATTGTACTGTTAAGGGTAATTATTTGATACCCCTGTCCATTTCCAAAATCAACTTGTACTGAACTGAGTGTCTTATTGGTGTTAGTATAAATCATATTACTCTGAAGCTTGAAAGAAAATGTATTTCCCTCCAGATTATATTCTGAAGGGAAAACCGCAAAGACTTTTTTAGTATCATATGGGTTTCTTCCTGATACATCATATATCTTTTCATTACTAATCGTTACATCACCATTACTCACAGCATTGGTTTTATATTGTTGATAAGAGTAGTATTGTGCTGATAACAAGATAACATCTGGATTATTAGATTTCTGAGTTTGTATGTTTGCATAAACCGATGATGGGGGTGACATTCCAGAGGCTGCCGATCCAACCCTCATTGAATATAGTGAGGAATAGATAGATTTCCATTGACTCTCATCCATCCAATTTGTATTTGATAATGAACCATTGAATTTCTCAATTTCATTTAATCGAATTCCGAATTCTTTCAAGTAACCAGTTGATACTTTAGTTTTATCAATCGATCCGAATATATGATTCATTCGATTGTAATAATTAGTTAACTGTGCTGATAGTCCATAGCTAATCAACACAGCAATCATTAGGCTTGTGATTTTTTTCATTGTTAAAATAGGTTTATTGATTTAAGGAATATACTGCATGTCAAAACGCCCATCGGTTATTTTAATGGTATCGCACCCTTCGGTGATAGATGAAAATTCGAAAATTCCTGAGATGATGAAATTATCTCGATCTATATTTGAAAATTGTATTGATCCTTCGTAAGTGTCTTCGAAAGCATAATAGCAAACCACGTCAATATTTCGATATTGATATTCTGCATTGGAGTCTGACTCCTTAAAATCGTAGATTGAATTAGTAATTAATGGATCTCCTAAGATCATATAAATACTCTCATCTAAAGTTCCGTCATCAATACTAGATCCGAACTGGAGTTGGCCCTGTTGATATATTGAAACTTGCTTGGAAGAATTTCTCACAACAAAAGCCTTACCATTGACTAAGCATCCAAATGTATTCTCTCCTGTTGTTGTTATTGGGGGTAGTTTCTCAATTTCGGTGAATTTATCATCCGTGTTTAGACCTAGATCACAAGAGGTGAAAAATGCAAGTGTCAAGATGGTGGTTAGAAAACAGAATCTTTCATAGCTAATCATTTGTTAGGATAAATCTATGGAATGGATATGATATTTGCGTCTAATGGTTGGAAGAATTTTCTGTTAAGGAAATTATAATTATTCGGTTTATCAACCTTGATCCATACCACGCTAGCATACAGCCCTCAAAATACTTCCTCCAGCTCTTCGGGATATGTTACCCTGAAGAAAAGAGAAGTAGGATTTACAATCCGAAGTGGTCAGTATGTTTTCCCATTTCTTGATTTGCTTGTGTTAGATGGTTTAATCCGTTATTTTGGAGGAATCAAATGCTGTTTCTAACATTCCTAAGATTTAGACACAGCATGCTGTAATTGGTTATGTGCAAGAGGAGTTGCATAATTACGAATTTACCTACCAGCTGTGCTATTTGCAAAGACAAAAACTGACAGAAAAATAAACAAATGTCAGCAAGACGTATCAAGCCATGTGCTGACCGCTTTCTGCAAGCTACATCTGAACTCGAACCGTGAGTATGCTGCCAAAAAAGGTTTCGTCTTCAGGTAGGAAACGCTTCAGTTCGTCTTTTGTCACGTCATCATCAATAAGCCGCGTACCGAACTTTTGCTGATAGCGTTTGGCATAACTGCCAACTAGACCTTTTTGAGAAGCGTGTTCCCACTCTGTTGCGACCTGTAGTTGGCTACTCAAGGCATATAACCAAACCACCCAATGTAAGGAAGTGTTACACTTGTTGATCCCATAAAGCATGCTTTTTGTCGAAAGAATGAATCGGAAGGTTAAACAAAATAGGCGTTATACCTATTAACAATCCAAACCTTTACATCAAGTAATCTGAATATAGAATTTTTGTAAAGCCTTAATTGTAACCAAAAGACCGAATAGTTAGACATGTTTAAAAAATTATTGAAAAAGTTTGTTGATGCTTTCAAAAACTATGCACCTATAGAGCAATACGGAAAGTATCAAATCACAGATCCAAAATTTGCTCTACAGAGCCTCAGAACTTATTATTCTGAAGTTTATGCAGAAATGATTTGGGAAGAAGCTTGTAAGGAGGTTGGTGTAGATGAAGATCATTTTACTATCCATCAACTATTAGATGTTTACGCATTCCTATCTAAACAAAACGATTTAGTTGGCGTGGTTGGAAAATCCCTTCATATCAAGCTAAACACCTACATCAAATTGAGTCAAAAAACCCAAATTCAACCAGCATAATCATGAAAAACATATTTCAGAAATTTATCAAACGGAAAGAAATACAAGAAGATAAAATCAAAAACCCAGATCGACTTGAAGAAATAAAGCGATTGAGACTTCATGAGGATGAAGTGGATCAAATTCTTAACGATTATACACAAGAGGCAGCGAAAGAGTTTGACTTGCCAATAGGTCTGGTTTCTATAGTCTTAGATGAATCACAGTACTTTGCAGGCTCTCATGGCCTCACTGACTGGATCAAAGAGGTGAATGGTACGCCGATCGAGTGGTCATTTTGTGCCAACTCAGTCAAAACTGAAAAGCCTTTTGTAGTGGAGGATTCGGAAGAAAATAAAATTACCAAAGACAATCCACTAGTTACTCAGGAAGGAATCAAGTGTTATGCTGGAGTCCCATTGGTTTCTAAGAACGGATTTATTGTTGGTAACTTCTGTGTAATTGGCGACGCAACCAGATCATTTACGGAGTTGGAGATCAACCGGTTGAAAGAATACTCAAAAGAAGCTATGAGGCATATAGAGGAAAGAGTTGCTATAGTTAGCTAATAAAATTGGATTGGAGACTTTAATAAAACCTCCAATCCACCTTTAATTATTGCTTTTCAGCTTGATTTACTTAGCCGACTGGGTAATAATCATTCCAGTTCGATCACCAGATCATCCTGCTCCACCATATCTCCACCTACCAAATGGACCTTTTTCACTGTTCCATCCTGCGTGGAAGTGACCGTAGATTCCATTTTCATTGCCTCGATGATAAATAGCGGCTGCTTGGCTTTCACCTGATCGCCGGCTTTCACTTTCACCTCGGCCAGTCTTCCCTGTAGTGGAGAACCGACATGATTTGGTTCGGTTGCCTTGACATGCTGCGCTTTGGTTACTTGCACATTTTGATCTTTTACTTCGATCAGCCTCGCCTGTCCGTTCAGCTCAAAGTAGATTTTACGCTTTCCGTTTTCATCTGCTTTGGAGATGTACTGCAGTTTGATGATGATGTGCTTGCCCTTACCAATTTCCACATAGAGTTCTTCATCTGGTTCGATACCGAAGAAAAACGCCTTTGTTGGTAACTGCCAGACCGCACCATATTGCTTCCAGTAGTTGTAAAAGTCTTTGAAAACTTTCGGGTACAGCTTGTAGGAAATGAAATCCAGCTCATCGCAGTATTCGTCAAAGTCTTTCTGGAATTGTTTAAACTCTTTGTCGAATTCCACTTCCGGAAGGTGAGCATTTGGTCGGTCCGTAAATGGTTTTTCACCTTTTAAGACGATATCTGAAATCTTTTGAGGAAATCCACCCGGAGCCTGTCCCAGTTCACCTCTAAACAAGCTAATAACCGAATCAGGGAAAGACAGAGAATCACCTCTTTCAAAAATATCCTCAACGGTCAGATTGTTGGACGTCATGAAGATGGCCATGTCTCCAACCACCTTGCTGGATGGCGTCACTTTCACGATATCACCAAACAGGTCATTCACGATGGCGTAGTTCTTTTTCACGTCTTCAAAACGATCCTCAAGGCCCAGAGCCGTCGCCTGTGGTCGCAGGTTGGAATACTGACCTCCAGGGATTTCATTATCGTAGACCTCTGCTGTTCCAGCTTTTAACCCACTTTCAAACGGATAGTAATACTGTCTGACATCCTCCCAGTAGTTGGAATACTCGTTCAGTTTTTGGACATTCATTTGTGGATCCCGTTCATGTCCTTTCAGTACGGTGGCCACAGAGTTGAAGTTAGGCTGGGAGGTAAGCCCAGACATGGAAGCAATCGCCACATCCACTATATCCACACCTGCCTCAATGGCTTTGATGTAAGTGGTCGCCTGCATCGATGACGTATCATGCGTGTGCAGATGGATTGGCAGACTGGTATTTTCTTTCAGTGCACCGATCAGCTCGGTAGCTGCATAAGGTTTAAGCAAGCCAGCCATGTCTTTGATCGCGAGAATGTGTGCACCTTCGTCTTCCAGCGCTTTGGCCATATCGATGTAATACTGCAGGTTGTATTTAGAGTTTTTGTCCATCACATCCCCTGTATAACAGATACACGCTTCCGCAATCGAATTGGTGTTTTCACGAACCGTTTTGATGCTCACTTTCATGGCTTCAATCCAGTTGAGCGAGTCAAATATTCTGAAAACATCCATGCCGTTTTCAGCACTCTTTTCAATGAACTTCTGAATCAGGTTGTCAGGATATGCTTTATATCCAACACCATTTGATCCCCTTAGAAGCATCTGCAATAGGATATTTGGAGCAGCCTCTCGAATTCGCTTCAGTCGATCCCACGGATTTTCATGCAAGAAGCGCATGCTTACATCAAAGGTGGCACCTCCCCACATTTCCAGTGAAAAGACATTTGGATGGTTTTTGGCAAACCCTTCTGTCACATTTAGCATGTCAAAAGAGCGCATCCTCGTTGCGAGAAGTGACTGATGCGCGTCCCGCAACGTCGTATCCGTGAAGAGTATCTGCTTTTGGTCCTTTACCCAGCTGGCGAGTCCTTCAGGGCCTTTTTCATCCAAAATCTGCTTGGTGCCCGATGGATGATTGCCGCGTCGGTCAAAATCCGGAATTTTCGGCGTCCGGAATTTAATGGCTGGATCTATTCGCTTGACATTTGGATTGCCATTGACTGCCACTTCACCCAGATAATTCAGCAGTTTGGTGGCGCGATTCATGAATCGACGCATCTGGAAGAGTTCCGGATGATCTTCGATAAACCGAACGGTGGCTTTTCCTTTATAGAATACTTCGTGGTTCAGTACGTTCTCCAAAAAGCCCTTATTGGTCACCACACCTCGGATTCTAAACTCAGAGAGCGCACGTTGTAGGCGCTGACTTGCACCAACCAATGTTCGTCCCGATGCAGTGATTTTTACCAACATGGAATCGAAGAAAGGAGAGATGGTCACACCAGCATAACAGTTTCCTGCATCCAGTCGAATGCCAAAACCACCTGGTGAACGGTAAGCGATCACACGACCATAATCAGGCTTGAAGTTGTTTTCGGGATCTTCGGTCGTAATCCGACACTGGATGGCGTACCCATTTTTCTGTACGTCTTCCTGACTCTTGATGAAAATTCGCTTGTCATCCAGAGGGTAACCACGAGCGATTTCTATCTGGGAGCGAACGATGTCTATTCCGGTGATTTCCTCGGTAATAGTGTGCTCGACCTGTACCCGAGGATTCACTTCGATGAAGTAGATGTTCTCATCTGCGTCCACGAGAAACTCCACCGTACCTACATTGTTGTAGTTGACTTCTTTAGTAATGCGCAGCGCATATTCATAAAGCTTTTCGCGGGTCTCATCTTTCAGTCCTATAGAAGGCGCTACTTCCACCACCTTTTGGTATCGGCGCTGCACAGAACAGTCTCGTTCATAGAGATGAACCAGATTGCCATAGTTATCACCCATTATTTGCACTTCGATGTGCTTTGGGCTATCGATAAATTTTTCTATGAAAATGGTGTCATCACCAAATGCTTTCTTTGCTTCGTTTTTTGCTTCATTGAAAGATCCTTCGAGCTGGTCTGGCTCACGAACCACGCGCATACCGCGGCCTCCGCCACCAGCTGCCGCCTTTACCATCACCGGAAAACCAATTCGGTCTGCCTCTTCTTTGGCAATCTCATAGGAAGTGACATCCTGTTGGCTATCCTGGATCAGTGGTACATTGGCTTTTAATGCCACTTGTTTGGCTTTCACCTTGTCTCCAAGCTGATCCATTACTTCTGGTTCAGGCCCAATGAAAATGATCCCTTCTTCCTGACACCTCCTCACAAAATGTACATTCTCGGATAAAAATCCATAACCTGGATGTATCGCATCAACATCTTCTTTCTTAGCCAGGGATATGATCTCCTCAATGTCCAGGTAGGGTTTGAGTGGATCTTCATCCTTCCCAATTTGATACGCCTCATCAGCTTTGTATCGGTGAAGTGAGTAGCGATCTTCATAAGTATACATGGCCACCGTCCTGATTTTTAGTTCAGAAGCAGCTCTAAGTACTCTAATGGCAATTTCACCTCTATTGGCGACAAGAAGTTTGTTGATCGTTTTGATAGTTGGAGTCATATGTGAGTATAAAAAGTAGGTTTGTGATAGAATCAAAAAACTAGATACGTAATTTATCTACTATGAAAGAAAGCAAATTGTTCATTATTGTTTTTTTTTAGTTGACTCGGCATGTTTATTTTCAGAGAGTCTGCCTAGTTGTTTACCCTGAGATTCCACTAGTAGTATCCCACAAATAGGATCGTGTAATTTGTTTTGACTTTTACAATTAGCTAGATTCAAGGAAATATCACCGACCTTGAATATGAAAAAGTACGACGTAATCGTAATAGGTGCTGGTCCTGCAGGATATGCAGCAGCAATGAGAGCAGTTGATTTTAAGAAAAAAGTAGCCCTAATCGAGAAAAAACAATTGGGTGGAGCAGGTATTCATCATGGAGCGCTTTGGAGCAAGACCTGGTGGGAACTGAGCCGTGAAGCCTTTATGCTGAGAAAGCACGGAGAAACACTCAGCACAGGTGGAGTGACCTTTAATTACGACAAGGTCCAGTCTGAAGTCAGGCGTGCGGTTCAGGAGCGCATGCAGCAGCTGGAGCACCACATGCACAACATTAATGTGTCAATTGAAGAAGGTCTGTTCGATTTTATATATGGCAATGCAAAAGTGACTGGTAAAAATGAAGTTGAAATAGTAGGTGTTAATGAGAATACCACGATTCAGGGCGATTACATTATTCTGGCGACGGGTAGTACACCTCGTAAGTTGCCAGAGATCCCAATCGATGAGGAATACGTGTTTACAAGCGATGGCCTGGACAAGCTAGAGAATTTCCCTAAAAGCATGGTGATTGTGGGAGCCGGGGTTATTGGCTGTGAGTTCGCGACGATTTATTCCAATTTTGGACATACCAAAGTACATTTGATTGACAAAGGCGATCGCATTCTTCCATTTGAGGATAAAGATGTGGTGAAAGTCATCGAGCGAAATCTGGAAGCTAAAAACGTCCTTATTCACCGAAACTCTCGATTGATCGATATGAAAGTCGAAGGAGGAATGGTGGTTTACACGCTGGAATACACGGATGGTTCCAAAGAAGTGTTCCGGGTAGAAAAGGCTTTGGTCTCTGTTGGGAGAGTTCCTAATTATCAAAACCTGTGTAATGAATCGCTTAACCTGAAAGTAGATAACCGTGGGATTATTGACGACCTGACCCAAACAAGTATTGATAATATTTATGCAGTAGGGGATATAACAGCGGATATATCGCTTGTTAATGTGGGCGAGTTGGAAGGACGCTTTGCTATCGAGCGCATTTTTGGGAAACCAGAAAGACCGCTTATCTATGAGAATATATCTACGATCATGTTTTTGTCACCGGAAGTAGCAGGAGTGGGCATGAATGAGATTCAGGCCAAGGCCAAAGGCTTAGAATACAAAGTAGTGAGTATTGATTACTCCTGTATTCCGAGGGCGATTGCCATGCGCAACACGCAAGGCTTCATTAAAATCCTCGTGACCAATGATGAAGAACAAAAGATATTAGGAATGCGTGTAGTAGGCGAGCATGCATCGAGTGCTATACAGGCAGTGGCTTTGCTGATTTCGATGGATCGAGGGATCAAAGAGCTCGCTGAGTTGATTCACCCCCATCCATCTATTATAGAAGGAATTCAGGAATGCGGACGAATGTTGCTAGGTAAATCCATGCTCAAGCCAGCCGTGCTTAGAAATGCGATGACGTGTAAGACTTACAGCAACGGAAAGTATGCGGATTTAGTGGAGGTTTAATTGCTCCAAACGATGGGTTCCAAAGATTTCAGGCGTTCTTCGGGAATCGAATCCAACTCGTCGATTGATGTGGCAGTGATTTCATAGGAGATGCCAGGGAGTCTTTTAATGACCTTTAGCGGAATGCCTTCCCATTCCCATAATTCTGAGATGGTCCCTGAATCAAACTTCCAAATGGTGCATGTTTTATCAAGAAGTACTTCGGTACTATCCTTCGTACCACCTTTTGTGGTCATGATAGCACTAATTGTTTCCTCTTTCGATTTGTAATTGAGAAGGCCGCTCCAGCTTTTATCAAATTGCTTTTGTCCTTTTTTGGAATCAAGGTTGGCTTTGTAAACATAGTCACCGTCTACAAGCTCTACGGTTTGCTCTGTACTTGTTACACCATATTTTTCAATGGTTAAGTGACGGTGTTCAATCTTACGCCATCCATTGCGGTCAAAATGAAGCGTGGCAGTCCCTGTGCCATCTCCGCTTATTTCATAATTAATAATTCCCGATTCCAGAGCAAATTTGGGTTTGGTCGCTTCATTGATTTGGTCAGAGTTACCTGTAACCTGACCGAAACTAGAGGAACATACGAAAAGAAGAATTGGGGCAATAAGTTTCATTTTTTAGGCTTCTTGGTGATAGCCTGAAATTAACAGGTTTTTCACAATAAAAAAACCCTGAAAATTTTCTTTTCAGGGTTCCAACCAGCTATAGACAAGAATCCCGTAAACGGGATGTTGTTTCTCTTTAAAAACTTGATAGCAAGATGAAAAATAAAAATGACTGACGACTGCCAAAATACTTTACCAGACTGCCAAAATGAGAAAATCTTTATTTAATGAGTTTAAACGAAGGGTTTTTTGGGTTACATGAAGAAGACTGATACCTCATCTAGGGGCTTTCGTTGCAAGTCAGGGACGAAAACGTCCTCTTCTGCGTACCCTACAGGTAGCAAAAGGAAGGGGCGTTCATTGCTCGGACGTTTGAGTATGTTGGATAAGAAATTCATTGGGCTCGGCGTGTGCGTGAGCGTGACCAGGCCGGCTTGGTGAATCGCACTAATCAACATCCCACAGGCAATACCTACTGATTCGTTTACATAGTAGTTGTTAGTCTTATCACCCTCTGCTACATCATAAACTTTTTTGAAAACTATGATTAACCAGGGAGATTTTTCCAAGAATGGTTTGTGCCAATCAGTGCCGATAGGAGCAAGATCCTTTAGCCACCGATCACTCATGCGGCCGTGATAACTATCGTATTCTTCTTTTTCTGCAGCTTTTCGGATTTCACTTTTAATCTGATCATTGGATACAGCGCAGAAGGTCCAGGGCTGTTTGTGTGCGCCGGACGGAGCAGTTGAAGCAGTCCTGATGATGTTTTTAATCACTTCTTCATCCACTGGTTTTGAGCTAATATCTCTTACAGACCTTCTTAAATCCATAAATTCATAAAAATCCTTAGCACGAACTTTCATTTCCTTTTCTGGAAATGTTTTCCCTTCATATTGGACGTGGGTGTGGCCGTTTATTTCTTTGGTTTTCATGGGATTATAAGTTTTTAATGACTTCCTTGAACAAAATGACTAAATACTTTTCTGCAGTACCAGCGGTAGCGATGATATCATCAATGTTCACAGGTTCTAGATTGTCAGGGTCACAATCATCGGTTAGTACGGATACAGCGCTTACGGGTAATCCCAATTGATTGGCTGCTATAACTTCAGGAACTGTGGACATGCCCACTACATCTGCACCGATGTTTCTTAAATAGCGATACTCCGCGCGTGTTTCCAGATTGGGTCCAGAGACTGCTACATAAATGCCTTTGTTCAGGGGAATATTATTAGCAGCCGATACTTTCTCCATCACTTCATTCATGGAAGGGTCGTATGGTTGACTCATATCAGTGAAAATCGGACCAAAAGCACCAGCTGCTTTGCCTCTTAACGGATTATCTGGTTGCAGATTTATGTGATCGTCTATAAGCATCAATTCGCCTTTCTTCCAATTCAAATTCATATTGCCGGCGGCATTGCTGATGAGTAATCTTTTGATTCCGAGTTGTTGCATTACGCGAACAGGGAAAACTACTTCTTCCATGGAGTAGCCTTCATAATAATGAAATCGTCCACTCATAGCTATAATGGTCTTTCCTTCTAGTTTTCCATAAAGGAGTTTTCCTTTGTGAAATTCTACTGTGGCAATCGGAAAGTTCGGAATTTCATCATATGGGATTTCATGGATGACTTCAATGTGGTTGGTGAGCGCTCCAAGTCCCGTTCCCAGGATAATTCCTAACTCAGGCTTTTCATAGCCCTTCTCTTTTAAAAAGGAGACGGTACTTTTTACTTTATCAATCATGAATAAGTCGTTTTTCAGTGTATTTAGGAGGGGAAAATTAAAGACTTTTATAGCAAAGAATAAAATCTGTCCGTAAATTGGTCAATCAAAATCTGACCAATAGAAAATGAAAAAAATAGTAACACTTGTATTTACTGCACTGGCCTTTTCTGCTTTTTCACAGAAGTTAATTACCGAAACGGAATTTGAGCTGTTTGGCGATCATATTTTTGTTTCCGTTTCTGTTGATGACTCTGAGCCAGTTGATTTTATTTTTGACACTGGAGATGGACTGGCAGTTATTGATTTGGATGTGGCAAAGAAACTGGATCTAAAAATGGATCACCAATCCTCCAAGACGAGTGCTCAGGGTAGTATTAGCGGTGCATTGATCGAGCATAATAAGATTGAGATTAATGATGTAAAGTTAGATGAAATTGAATTATACACCACCGATCTAAGCCATTTGGAGCGTACAATCGGTCGGAATATTGATGGCATTATTGGTTATGATTTACTAAAGAATTACGTGGTTCGTGTAGATTATTCGGACATGACGCTTAAGTTATTTGATCAGGATGGGTATCAGAATGAAGGGTTTGTTGAAGGCTTTAAATTTAAGCTAGTGAACTACATTCCAACGATTGAGGCGTCAGTCACACTGAATAACGGTGAGTCGTATACGGAGAACTTCTTCATTAATACAGGGGCTGGAACGACACTTGATTTTAATTCACCTTTCGCTTCTAAACATGATGTTGTTGACAAAACTGGTGAACATTACTCGTATCCTGTCTCAGGCTTGGGTGATGAAGAAACCATGCACTATGAAGGACGAGTGAAGGAATTTAGCATTGGTACATTTAAAATAGAAGAGTTGCCAATTGGGATAAGCCAGGCAAAACATGGAATCCAGCATAACAAAAAGGTGGCTGGGATCATTGGCAATGGAGTGTTAAAGCATTTCAATATTACCTATGATTACGCTGCTGGTAAATTATACATGGCCCCTAATGAAAATTTCGAGAAGCCATATGTGGTTAATTCCAGTGGAATTAATCTACAGTTCAGTAAGGACATGAAGAAGATTTTGATCCATCGCGTGTTTGAAGAAAGTCCTGCTGAGGAGGCTGGAATAGAAGTGGATGCTGAACTGTTGAGTGTAAATGGCACTGCAGTAGCTGATTTGACTTTGCCAGAAATTAGAAAGACATTGGAAGCAACAGAAGGTGGTGTTAAACTGACCTATAAACAGAACGGTGAAGTGTTAGAGGCAACGCTCGAGTTGAAGCCACTTATATAAAATCGCTAGTTAACAACCTCATTGATAGCCTGTAAGATAATCTTGCAGGCTTTTTTAATTTCGTCATTGGTGATCACCAGAGGAGGAGCGATACGCATCGCATTGTCACAAAATAGAAACCAATCGGTGACTACTCCTAATTCAATCGCTCGGTCGATTACCGGTTTTAACACATCAAATGACTCAAAACCAACAGCCATCATTAAACCCTTGTTGCGGATTTCTTTAATAGCCGGGTGGACTAGTTCCGATTTAAAGAGGTTGGCCTTTGGTTCCACTGATGCTATTAATTTTTCTTCCTGTATGACCTTGATGGTTGCTAGTGAGGCAGCTGAGCTAACCGGATGTCCGCCAAACGTAGTGATATGTCCCAGTATGGGGTTTTCCTTCAACGAATCCATGATTTGTTTGGAGCTAATAAAGGCACCGATGGGCATACCGCCTCCCATGCCTTTGGCAGTCACGAAAATATCCGGAGCAATATTGTAATGCTCAAATGCCCAAAACTTCCCCGTGCGTCCAAACCCAGCTTGTATTTCATCAAGTATTAATAAAGCGCCCACTTCATCACATCGTTTTCGGAGTTTTTGAAAATAATCCTGATGTGCCACGCGAACACCAGCTTCACCTTGTACTGTTTCCACTATGATCGCTGCAGTTTGCTCATCGATTTGAGAGAGAGCAGATTGATCTTCAAATGGGATATGTCGATGCCCGGGAAGCAGGGGGCGGTAATTTTGTTTAAACACTTCATTACCACCCGCGGATAGCGCTCCGTGTGAAGATCCATGATACGCATCGATACACGATACAATATTGGGTCGTCCAGTAAACCGTTTGGCTAACTTGATGGCTCCTTCGATAGCTTCACTGCCAGAGTTAACCAGATAGACTGCTTTTAAAGGGTCTGGTAGTGTGTCAGTTAGTGCTTTGGCAAGTTGCGCTTGAGGGGATTGAACATATTCTCCGTACACCATCAGATGCATGTATTGATCTAGCTGGGATTTACAAGCTTCCACTACTTTTGGATGACGGTGACCCACATTACTCACACCAATTCCAGAGATTAAATCGATGTATTCTTTTCCATCAGGAGCGTACATGTAGATGCCCTCTGCATGATCGATTTCAATCATCAGAGGGAAGTCAGTGGTCTGTGCCAGATGGTCTAGAAAGAGTTGTCGATTTGTAAGCATGGTGCAAAGGTAATAAAGCGTAGAAGTCTACAGGATTCTGAATATGTAAGGGTGGAGCAGCTTTTTATGTGAGCGGTTAAACAAAGTTTATTTCTTTTTGATTACTTAGACAATTAGAAACAAACCATACCTTCATGCATTTGAAAGCACTAATTATTTCACTTTTTACACTATTATTTATTTCCCATCAAATCCGGTCTCAGGAGATGCCTGATGATCCCAAAATGTATGACATAATCGAGTCGGTTAGTTCATCCCGGCTGGAAACAGACATTCGAAAGCTCGCAGGTTTTGGAACGCGACATACCATGTCAGATACGGTTTCTTCTTCACGAGGAATAGGCGCAGCTAGAAGGTGGATTAAGTCTGAGTTTGAAAAGATATCGAAGGAATGCGGAGGGTGTTTGGAAGTCTATGAACAGCGAACCTTAGTAGAGGCTGATCCAGAAACCAGAATTTACGAAGACACTTATGTTGTCAACGTGTATGCAATACAGCGAGGTAATGAAACCCCAAACCGTTATGCCATCATGAGTGGTGATATCGATAGCCGGGCGTCAGATGTTAAGAATTATACCATTGATGCGCCAGGGGCCAACGATAATGCCACAGGTATGGCTGGTGCTATCGAAGCGGCAAGAGTGCTTTCTAAATATAAATTTAAAAGCTCCATTGTTTATGCCGGATTATCTGGAGAGGAACAAGGTCTGTATGGTGGTAAGCACCTGGCTGAAAAAGCGAAAGACGAAGAGTGGGAGATCATTGGAATACTTAACAACGACATGATTGGAAATATAGAGGGTGTAGATGGTGTGATTGATAATCGGAGTTTCAGGATTTTCTCTGAACCTTATAATAGTTTGTCTAGCGAAAGAAGTTTAATGCTTAAGCGATTTTATGGCGGAGAGAATGACGGTGAGTCCCGGCAATTGGCACGATATGTCTACCAAGCTACCAAAGCTTACATGCCTGAAATGAATCCGATTCTGATTTATCGGCTAGATAGGTTCGGCAGAGGAGGTCATCATCGACCATTCAATGAAGCAGGGTTTGCTGGAGTTCGAATCATGGAGGCACATGAAAACTACAATCGACAACATCAGGATATCAGAACGGAGAATGGAGTCGAATATGGAGATGTGATAGAAGGAGTCAATTTTGATTATTGTCGTAAGATGACGGCTGTCAACTCAATTACATTGGCAGCAATGGCCAGTGGACCTGCGAGTCCTGTAGAAGTAAAAGTGGGAGGTATCGTACAGCCAAGTGCCAAACTATCCTGGACAAAAGTTAAGGGCGCAATAGGATATAAAATTTATTGGCGGAATACCACATCACCCCTCTGGCAATACAGCCGCTATATTGGTGATGTAGATGCTCACACTTTGGAGGGAATTGTGATTGACAATTATCTTTTTGGAGTTGCATCCGTAGGCGATGATGGTTTTGAGAGCGTGATAACCTACCCATCAGGAGTAATTCGAGATTAATTAGAAGAATGACAAGGATTTCATGTAGTGATTAAGAAGATTGGACGAAATAAGTTTGATTGTTAAATAAAGTAGTTGATTTTTGTTTATTAGTTTATAGAAACAACTTTATAAGAGCATTTTGATTAACTACCTAACTACCATTAAATCATATCTGGTGATTGCACTGGGTATGATTCTTCTCGGGTCCTGTAATCTGGATAATCTTCCTAACCTGGATAATACGTATTTGCCCAACTATGAAGGCAGTGTGGCACTGCTACTTGTTAATGATACGGTGAATATTAGGGAAATTCTGGAAGAAACGATCACGGATACAAGTACTTATGACATTACAGCAGAGGAACGCATCATTTTCAGTTATGAAATAGAGACGGATTATGAGTTGGGTTCAGAATTTGTTGAGATCAATAGCTTTGAGGATGGTGCATCGATTCCAAGTCCAATTAAGAGCTTTTTCATCGCACCGATAGATACGTTTGTAATTATATCTCATGCGTTTTCGTTTGATTTTCCGACAGCCGATGAAGAGCAACTGGACTCTATATATTATAAAGATGCGGACTTTACACTTGAGTTTATTTCTACGTTTCCTTACGAAGTAGATTATCAGATTTCTGTACCATCCTTTGTGAACCTTGAGACAGGAGATAGTATTGCCATGAGATCCGTAATCGACCCAAGCGGTTTGCCTCCTGCGAGAGATATTGGACGTTTTGATTTATCTGGATACAGGACAAGTTTGGTTTCAGAGTCAGATTCGAATAAGTTCTTTATCAATCTGGACGCGAAAATATTCCTAAAGGCTGGTGAGGTACTGTCAGGAAATGAGTTTATCGAATTGAAATTGTCAATTGATGGACCGGAATATGATGTCATTTTCGGGTCTTTTGGCAAGGATACCTTTGATGTAGAAGAACAACGTATCGACCTTAGCTTTTTTGAGGATCTAGGTGGAGATGGTATCGTTTTCGAATCACCACGAATAGAGTTTAACATTAATAATGGATTTGGTTTACCAACTGGACTAGACTTTTCGAGGGTGTATGCACTTAAAGACGGTGACACTATCCATTTTTCGGGCTCCTTCGCAGATAATCCTCAAACCATCAATGCGGCACCAGTGGCAAACCATGGGGAGGTAGTTAATACCATTTTTGAGATTAATGAGAATAATTCAAACTTAAGAGATTTGCTGGCCTCATCGCCAGATGAAATGGTGTTTAACCTTTCTGGATATTCCAACTATGATTCAGATCAAAGCAACTGGCTGGATACGGAATCAGCAATGGATATTACAGCGAAAGTATCCATTCCGATGAGTTTTCAAATCAATGGTTTTGAATATGAAAACGAAGTGGAGCTGGATGATTTATCACAACTGGAAGGCACCCAGGAACTCACCCTGTTAATCCGGTAAACCAATTGCCGTTGGATGGTAGTTTGGATTTGTTCATGCTGGATGAAGATAGTGTAGTGATTAATTCTGTAGAGGGTTCCGTTTTATTTGCTTCGCCTACACTATTCGGTGAAGATGGTAGAGTATTAGAGCCTTCAAATAGCCGGACTGAAATTACTCTGAATGCTGAGCAGATTGATGCACTAATTAATGCGACCACATTAAAAACGGTGATTAGGCTGGAATCTTTCAATGCATCGCAGGACGAATTTGTAGAAATATTTGCTGATTACACCTTACAATTAAAGATCGGTATAGCCGGTACTGTTTCAGTTGACTTAAATGGCGAGTAATATGAAAGTATACCTAACACTAATTTTTTTGTCTCTTGCCACGTTAAGTCAGGCTCAATTCAATCTGAATTTTTATCAGATGCAGGGCGCAACACCACAAAACACCAATTACAATCCTGCGGTATTTCCAAAGGCTAAAGTGTTTGTGTCGCTTCCAGGAATCTCGGGTATTGATCTTTCTGTCAATAATAGTTTTGGAATGCTGGATATACTTACAGAAACTGGAGATTCTACATTGATAGATATTGACAGGTTCCTCGCAGACCAAAAAGACGGGGCATATTTCAATGCAACTGCTAGCATTACTGACTTGATGATCGGTTTTAGAACTGGTGAAAACGGATTTGTTACATTATTTGTAAATGAGCGAGTAGATGCGACCTATTTTTATCCGCTAAAATTGGTGAATTTCATCTGGGATGGAAATGCTAACTATCTAGGTGAAAGTTATGAAATAGATGATATTTCTTACGATTTTACCCACTACCGTGAAATAGGAGTGGGGTATGGCCGAACGATTAACCTATTTGGATACAACGTCGATATGGGTGCTCGATTGAAATTATTGACAGGTTTATTTCATGGTTCGATCGCTGACAACATCAATATGTCAGTGTATACTGATCCAGATGACTATTCAGTCACTGTTTCCATGCAGGGTGGAGTGAGTCGGCTGGCAGGAATTGATGCCATAGAAGACGAAAACTTTGCTTATTTAGGATTCAATCAAAATACCGGATTCGGAGTAGATTTAGGAGCTCAGGTCGAATTAACTGATAGAATTACTGTAGGTTTCTCCGCTGTAGATCTTGGCTTCATCTCCTGGAAAGAATATTCTGAAACGGCAAGCTTCAATGGAGCCAGTTTTAGTATAGAAGGAAGCTCATTTGATGATATCGACCAACTTGCTACGGCAATAGTAGATTCTGTTGAATCCTTGGACATAGATACAGTGGCTGGGAGTTTTAATACGACTCTTAACTCCAAACTCTTTCTAAATGGTAGCTATCGTGTGACGGAGAACGGCTATGCACAGGCAACCATCTCTAACTACTTTACTCAAGGAAGGATGAGAAGTGCATTTGGTATAGGTTATACCCAGAATCTTGGTAATTGGTTTGCGGCTTCTGCTACTTTCAGTGCAGCATCACAACGTGGGTTGGACATGGGACTTGGGCTAATGCTCAGAGGCGGGTTTTTCCAGACTTATGTTGCTGTAGATCATATTTTCGGTACTATGGATATCCCTGAAGCATCCGGATTCAATATGAAATTTGGCATAAACTTCTTGTTCGGAAAACCACCTGAATAGATTAGTTAACGAGACATATAAAAACAAAAGCCCGCTCATGCGGGCTTTTGTTTTTGAGTATTCAGGTTCACTGATTACTTCAATATTTGTGCCGTGTGATCTTTCGTTTTCACTTTGGAAATAACTTCTTCCACCACACCTTTTTCGTCGATGATAAAGGTGGTTCGTAGTGTACCCATATAGGTTTTTCCATACATCTTTTTTTCACCCCATGTCCCAAAGGCTTCATGTACGGACTTGTCTTCATCAGCAATGAGCGGAAAAGGGAGTTCATGCTTTTCAATAAATTTTTTGTGTGATTTTGGGCTATCACCACTTACACCCAATACGACATAACCCTGATCTTGTAACGCCTGGTAGTTGTCTCGCAGGTTACAAGATTCTGCGGTACATCCAGGCGTATTATCTTTCGGGTAGAAATAGAGTACTATCTTTTTACCCGCAAAATCTGATAGTTTGATTGGGTTCCCGTCTTGATCGACACTTTCAATATTTGGTGCTTTGTCTCCAGCTTGTAGCATTTAATTGTTTATTTCAGGTTATTGTGATACACAGATTTGTTACCCGTATTGTCGGTAACCTCCAATATAAACTCACCAACCAACCGGTTGTTTTTATTTTTTGGAGTAGACCATATAAGGTCATCCTTATACTCATAACTCATTAATAGGTACTCACCATTAAGCGTAGCTCGGTAGTGTCGTATTCCAGATAGATCATCGGTGATTTTAAAATATAAGGACTTGTTGTTGATAATTCTGGGGGTGATTGTAGGAGGTATAGTGTCTTCAGCAATGGTATAGGTGGCCAGGTCTCTGGTATCAAACGAAATCATTCCGTCTGACCATTCACCTCCCATGAAATTTAGACGGTCCCCGCCGTAGACGGAATACACTCGAGCCGTACTATCCGGATAATCGTTCTCCGGTTTTAAAGTAAGGGTAAAACTTCCTTTGAAGGGGACAGTATGCATTGGGAAGTCGAACAGTTCTAGCTTTTTGACAAAATCGTAATCCTTATTGAATCTTAGGAATAGTGTGTCAAACAAACTGTATTTGCGAAGTGCAAGGTCAAAATGATGGTTGAAAAAACTTACACTGCCGTCAGGGGGAATCATCGAGTAAATGTCTGGTTTAATAATTCTTCCATGTATGGCTATGGAGTCTGGAATCCCAGATCGCAAATCATATAATGAGTACGCTACCCTGGAGGTCTCTCTGTACGCCTTTAAGGTGTCTACTTTACCTGTATGGAAAACGCTCACAATACCATTTGCAGAATCCAGAAAGGACTTAAAGTGTAGGTGATGCCTAAAGAGGTCATAGTTCTGAATGAAAGGGTCAGGCTTGTTGACTACCTTTCGGCTATTGGCAGTTGTTTCTATTACGGAGATATTGTTATAGCTGTCTTTCAGGTAAATGGTGATAGCGTGCGCTATGCTATCCGAAAAAAAATGACCTGTAGACGGTACAGTGTAGAAGTCATTGGTGTTTCCATTGTCTATAAACAGTTTATTGTATTTGGGACCACCCTGGCGATATCGTTCATAATCCATATGAACAAGTATGTTTCTTTGCCTTGAAAAGGAAAGTTGGTTCTTCTGTTCCTGAAAGATGGTATCACCATCAACGACCATAGTGGTTTCAGGAATCCCGTTCCTATTGTAAACCCCATTTAATAAATCATATGCATACAGTTCTACACCAATACGTCCTGTTAATTCTATTGGTACTCTGGTCTTGTAAGTGTTGCCTGTTTTGATTAAATCAAATTCGTATCGACCATACATGCCGTTGACTCTCGAATTGCCATCCAATGTGACAAAGGCGATACTCTTGGCTTGTGGCGCTATTTCATCCTTTATTTCATCAAACCTGAAGGCGAGTGGGTCAAGAATGCGTTGATCCTCATCTCGAATCTCAAAATGAAGATGTGGGCCGGAAGACGACCCAGTATTACCTGAATAACCAATTATGTCTCCCTTTTTGAATTCAAACTGGTCACGCTCAGGAAACAATTGGATTTCGAAAGACTGCTGCTCATACTGCTCGTTTAGGACATACTCTGCAATGTCATCGTTGTACTTGCTCAAATGTGCGTACACGGTGGTGGTCCCATTTGGGTGGACCATGTAGAGTGCATGACCATATCCACCATTGCTGATCTTGATTCGATTGATAAATCCATCCGCGGCGGCATATACTGGCCAACCGGTTTGTCCTCCCGTTTTGATATCCAGACCTGCATGGAAGTGTGACGAGCGAAGCTCACCCATGGTACCTGCCAGATAGTTTTGACTACCTGGCCTTATCGGAAACAGGTAATAATTCGTGTAGTCATTATTGATTTTCTGACTATTGGCCGAAACTAACAGCCCTAGAAATATCATAAAACTGAAGAGGTATCTCATAAAGGGAACCGTATCTATCCGTTTGATTTACTAACTAAATAGGTGAGGTGCAGTTTTGGGTTATTTTATCTCAAAATTGAACATTTCCTGACCTGAAAGCATTCCTCTCAGCCGATCGCCAATTTTGATTGGGCCCACACCTTTTGGGGTTCCTGTGAAGATAATGTCTCCTGTTTTCAAAGTGAAATAATTGGAGACATAAGCGACTAATTCATCGATCGGCCAAAGCATTAAAGATGTATTGCCTTCTTGAACCGTTTCACCATTTAGTTCCAGCTGGAAGGAAGTGTCTGTCAGATCAAACCCGTCTTTGGGTATAAAGTTGGAAACTGGAGCAGATTCATTAAACGCCTTGGCACGTTCCCATGGGAGTCCTTTCTCTTTAGCCTGAGATTGAATGTCACGTGCTGTAAAATCGATCCCCAACCCGATTTCATCATAATATTTAGCAGCGAACTTGGCTTCAATTGACTTTCCTTCCTTTTTAATCTTTACCAGCAACTCGCATTCATAGTGAATGTCCTTTGAGAAGTCTGGGTAGTAAAAAGGATCATTGTTTCTTAATAGCGCAGTGTCCGGCTTCATGAAGATAACCGGGCTATCCGGACGTTCATTGCCTAGCTCTGTGATGTGTTCTGCGTAGTTTCTACCGATGCAAATGATTTTCATATTCTCAATGAACGAGTACTTCGTCCAATTCTTCTACTTCCATTAAACCATTTTGATCAACACGCACCATTTGGATTTGTTTGGTTTCGTTGATGAGTACCGGATCGTACTTTGCCTTAATTCGGATGTAATTCTCAGTGAAACCGTGCATCATGCCGTTTTCTACATCATCTTCAAATAGTACAGTGGCTGTATTATCCGTATGCGTTTCATAGAAGTAGCGTTTCTTTTTCTCGGAAAGTGATCTGAGCATTTTTGACCTTCTCTGACGTTCTTTCATTGGCACAGTGCCATCCATTTCCAGAGCCTGTGTATTTGCCCTTTCGGAGTAGGTAAAGACGTGCAGGTAAGAGACATCAAGCTCATTTAAGAATTGATAGGTTTCTAGAAAGTCTTCTTCTGTTTCACTCGGAAATCCTGTGATAACATCTACACCAATGCAGCAATGTGGCATAAGTGACTTGATGCTGTGCACTCTGTCACGGTAGAGTTCGGTCAAATAACGTCGATTCATTTGTTTCAGAATCTTATCACTTCCCGATTGTAAGGGGACATGAAAATGCGGGACAAATCGCCTGGATTTGCTTACGAACTCAATGACTTCATTGCTCAGAAGGTTTGGCTCTATGGACGATATTCTGAAGCGGTCGATACCTTCAACATCATCAAGTGCTTTTACCAGGTCGATGAATTTTTCTTTTCGTTTACCATCCTGAATCCCAAAGTCGCCAATGTTGACACCAGTCAAAACGACTTCTTTCACTTCAGAAGCAGCGATTTCTTCGGCTTGTTTAATGATTTCAGCTATGCTGGCACTTCTGCTTTTTCCTCTAGCGAGGGGAATGGTACAGAACGCACAACCATAGTTGCAGCCATCCTGCACTTTTAGAAATGTTCGGGTTCGATCTCCGTAAGAGTAAGAGGCATTGTAGGACTTGGCTTCCTGAATCTCTGAGGTGTATACCTGTGGTGTATTAGTAGACGTGAAATCATCCAGGTATTCGAAAAGTCTGAATTTTTCCGCAGCACCCAGAACAGCATCTACACCATTAATTTCTGAAATTTCTTTTGGTTTAAGTTGAGCATAGCAGCCTATTATGGTCACAAAGCTCTTAGGAGAAATCTTCTTGGCTTCCTTGACAATCTTTTTACACTTCTTGTCAGCATTTTCTGTGACAGAGCAGGTATTGATAATGAAAATATCCGGCTTGTCTGAAAAGTCTACTTTCTCATATCCCTTGTCCTCAAACATTCTCGAAATCGTTGATGTTTCCGAAAAGTTGAGCTTACATCCCAACGTATAAAAGGCCACTCGCTTCATAAGAGCGCAAAGTTAAAGCCTTTTGATTGAATGAGTTAAGCGATATGGAGGATAAGTTCTTCTTACTTGCCTATCAGGATAAATGGTGCCCAGTAGTAAGGATCCGAATAATTTTCAGAAGCAATCAGCTTCAATTTGGCTTTTCTCAGATCATCTGAAAAAATCATATTCTTGGAATGATTCAAATGTTGCTGATAGAAGTCGATCATTAACTCTGAAGTGGAGGCATCTGATACTTGCCAAAGCGATACAATGAGGTTTTTGGCACCGGCGTACATCAGAGACCTACTCAGGCCAATAATGCCTTCTCCCTTTGCAATTTTTCCGAGACCGGTTTCGCAAGCCGATAAACAGACCAGATCTGCATTAATGTCAAGGGAATATATCTCACTGGAGAACAAGTTGCCATCTTCTACGTCATCAGGAGCTAGAAATATCCTGGATAAATCCGGTTTTGATTCATGAACCATTCCATGAGTAGCAAAGTGTAGGTATTTGTAATTGGCCAGATCGCTTGATTTGATTTGCTTCTCAGATGCATCCTCGTTAAACAGGACATTTGGCTGATCATCAGATGACATGAACAGGTAGCGTATTTCTTTGACCTCAGACTCGGAACCCGGAAGCCTGGCCATCTTGGTTTCATTTTGGTCAAATGAAATAGGAGCTGCTAGTAGAATTCCGCTAGCGTCGCTACTGCTCATCTGAAGTCGGTCATTGATCAATAAAGCTGAGTAGTCATAAGAGATCCCATACTTCTGAACCAGGTACTGATTGCTTTCTTCGAGTTTCAATGCCTCGAAAGGTATGGTGCCGGTAATTCCGTCAGGAATGATGATGAGCTGTCTGATTTTGTCATTGATCTTCGGAATCAACGCGCTGTGCAGCGAGCCAGCCGCTGACGTATACATGTCTGCTATTCTATATTTGATACTATTCCGAAGTGCATTTACCTGTTGCGTAAAGTTCTCAGGCTTTGGCCTGGTAAAGACGTTGAGCTTCGTAGAGCTGACCAGAAAAATGTAAACGGATTCCTTACCAATAAAGTAGGAGAGGACAGCCGAAGATTTGGGTAGATTGCTCTGAAGTTCTTTCGTAGTGAGCAGGTCCTTTTGGTACTTGAGATTGTAGTAGTTTGGATACGTTTCTTCCAGGTTCTGAATAAAGTCAAAGTAAGCTTGCTTTGCTTCAAAAAGATTTAATCGCAATTGCTGGTTGTCCGCCTCATCCTCCAGTTGCTGTTCCAGCAAACCAATTTCAGTTTGATACTGACTCTCCTGAGCGATTAGTGCATCAGGAATTCCAGCGAATGTTTTTGCCTTGGTGTCATTGATGGCAGCCTGCAAAACAGCGGACTTGGAGCGCTCACAAAAGTTGAACGCGATCTCCTGATATTCACTCTTTCGAAATGTTTTGTCAGCTAGATACAACGCAATTCGGATGCCATTGTCATAGATGTCAGATGATAACTCACCGATTCTAATTTTATCTGATTCTGTCAAGCGAATCTGGCGAATCTCGGAGATCAAGTCATCACATAAGCGATAGGTCTCCAGAGCTGACTTAATATCTTTAGGGCTTAGACTTTTATTGAAATGTAAAGCTTCCAACACCTGTGCTTTGGAATAAAGCGAGGACAACAAGATATCAGCACTGAAATAGCCTTCGAGCTTGGGTAGACTGTAAACATCGGTATAGGACTGATCAAAAAGGTTGGCATAAACAGACTGCTGGCTGCTTTCTAATGCTAAGGCGAACTCACCTTTTTTGGAATTGACCGAGCTAATGAGCGAATAGGCATTGGCAACTTCCGGATGCTTTGGACCAAACAGTCTCAGATACATTTGCAATGCATCCTGCTGTGCTAAAAGCGCTTCATCGTAGTTGCCCTGTTTTTCCAGAATGCTCCCTTTGTTTGATAGGGTAAAGGCTTTGTTTGGATGATCCCCTTCAAAGTTCTGATTCCAGATATCCATCGTCAGGTCCAGATAGCGTAATGCAGCTCCGTAATTTGATTGTCCACTGTTGGCTAATGCGAGATTGCTATAGCACAATGCCACTTGCGGGTGCTGATCTCCCAGTTGCGTTTTGTAAATAGTCAGTGCATCGGTAAATGCAATCACCGCATCCAGGAAATCTTCTTTTAAGTAAACGAGTCCCAGGTTGAGGTAGGAGTTAGCGACCTGAACGGCAGTGTCCCCCAGTACTTCTCGTCGGATAGAAAGTGCTTTTTCATGATAACCTACGGCGAGTTCTTTATTCTCATTGTTCCAATAGGCTACTCCCAAATCATTGTAACAGTCAGCAGCATCAAGTCTTTCCTGCTTTGGGGCTAATGCTTCAGCCAATTTCAATACTTCGAGTGATTCTTCATTTCTTCCTACTTTTAGTAGTGCTTCACCATTGAGAAGGAAGGCATCAAAAACTAAATCGTCTCGGTTTGGTAACTGACTTTGAATAAAGCTGATGGTATTGACCGTTTGCTCTACTGCAGCGTTGATATTGCCTGATTCCAGGTAACACTGACCAATATTCAAATGACAGGCCACGTAGGCACTGAGGTCTTCTTTTTCCAGAAGTAAATCTCCAGCCTGTCGATACAGGTTAATGGCCTGATCAAAATGACTTTGCGAGTATTCGTTTCTTGCCTGATCGATTAATGGTTCTTGAGCCAACCCCAGAAATGAACATATCAGACTCAGTAAAAGAATTACAAAATATCTCATAGTTAAAATCGGTATACATAGCTCGCACTAATGACATGCTTACGGGTAAGTCCATCTGGGTTTACCTCTCTGTCCGCAAGCTTTAATCCGCCGATTAGTTTCACACTATGATTGATATTGAAATTATAACCAAAATTCGCTAATACATTGAATGCCAGTCCAGTGGTTCCATCAAGTTTTGCTCTTCTGTCTTCCCGAAACAGGTAAATCTCATCCTTAGTAATGCGATAAATCGCTAATGCCCCAATACCGAAGTTGTAGTTGATAAAGCGAAAGTTTCTTTCTGCCCGGAGCATCACGTCTGTACCACGTTTCAGATTGTTGGCCAGGTTGTGTTTCAGCAAGTAACTTTCCTGATTGGGATACTCAGCCCATTCTCCCCATCTGAAGTCATTTTGATTGTTATGAACAACAGGCAATTGAAGTCCTGTGGCAAACAGCCATTTTTCATTGATCAATGAACCACCGAGTACCAGGTCATAAGATCCGAGGCTAAGCTGATAGTACATGGGTAAGTCACCTCCTGTGCCATGTGGTGTGTCTCTGTTCTCAAGGTCAGATTTACCGGTAGCAACTTTAGCACCTACAGTTGCGCCAACGGTGAACCCATTATTGAGTAAAAATCCTCGGGAAACACTTAATGATAGATCACCTACACCACTTGTTTCTCCAAGGTTACCAGAGACTGTCTGGTAGGGGACTTTTACTTGCAGGGAATAATCATCGTTGATGGAAAAATTCATGTCAGCAGTATATACCGTGATGATTGGACTCAGTAGGGTTTTACCGTGGTAGTAGTTAAATTCAAGAGAGCGCAGCTTGAAATCAATTCGTTTGCTGTACGCTTGATCAGGTTTCATTGCACCCATGGTACAAAAACCTGCGTCGCTACATCCTTGTGAAACCCCTTTCGATCCCAGAAGTAGTGCGGATAGGATTAAAAAATATCGCATTGGTCTTAAGTTATATTAAGCTGGCGAAAAATATCTGGGCGATTTTTCAATACAAATTTATAAGGAATTTATAGGAATTTTTCCATACTACATATAAACATGAGTAAATTCAGAAACGTCTGGTACCTGCTTACAGGGTAAATGTGGATTGACGACTAATCTCTGATGTAGGTTTCGGTAATGATTTGATCAACACCCAATTCCTCTATTTTTTCAACGCCCGTTTGGATGAGTGTGTCTCCAACTACTCGAATTTGAAATTCAAAATCATGTTCTTCCCAGGGTCGATAACTACAGAATTCCAAATGCTCGCGGTATTGATTGCCTTCCAATTGATAAGTGCCCGCACCAGCTACGAAAACGGTATTGGTGGAGTCTGTTCCTTTGTTTAAATCATGACGTATGAAGGAGAAGTGGGTGTCATTAATGATTTTAAGTACTTTTTGATCTTTTGTATAGTCGGTAAAAGTAGTATCGGTACCGTTGATTTTCACACCAGAAATTAACCTCCAGGTATCCTGAATGTTTACCGAAGACTCAACTGATGGTTGGCCGCATGCCAAAATGATCAGAAAATATAGTATGATGAGTTTGTTCATTACAGTTCAGAAGAAAAAACGTAACTGATGATATTGGCACCCATTCTCAAAGCCTTTTGACGTACTTCCTCAGGGTCGTTGTAGATGATTTGATCTTCCCACCCATTGCCTAGATCGGATTCATAGGAATAGTAGCAAATGAGGCGGCCTTCATAAATTAGTCCCAATCCCTGAGCTGGTTTTCCGTCGTGTTCATGGATTTTTGGTAGACCGTCTTTGAAGTCAAATTTTTGATGATAAATGGGGTGGTCAAATGGTAATTCCACAAACTCGAGGTTGGGAAAAACTTTCTTCATCTCCAAGCGAACATAGGTGTCTAATCCATAATTATCATCAATATGAAGAAACCCACCGGATGTCAGGTAGTTTCTAAGATTACTGGCTTGCTGGCTTGTGAAAACGACATTTCCATGCCCAGTCATGTACACATATGGATACAAAAACAGGTCTGGACTACCTACATCTACGATATCCTCTTCTCTTGCTATAGAGGTGCCTAAGTATCGATTGCAGTAATTGATCAGGTTAGGAAGTGCAGTTTTGTTTGAATACCAGTCACCACCACCGTCATACTTGAGTTTAGCTATTCGAAGTGATTGCCCTTCTGCGAAGGCCGTAAATAGTATAGCGAAAGCAATTGTTAGGTATTTTGACATGGTATTATTTACTCAATAACGATTCAATTTGTTCCCACTCAAGTTGTGAAAAGTTATCGATTATTAAATCAGCATCCAATTCTTCTCGAGAATGTGATGTAGCTAAACCAATTACTTTTGACCCGGCTGCTTTACCGGCTTGAATACCTGAAACGGCATCTTCAAAGACAATGCATTCAGCAGGTTTACGATTGACTAGTTCGGCTCCTTTGAGATACACTTCTGGGTCTGGTTTTCCGTGAACCACCATGCTGTCGTCTACTACGCCGATAAAATACTTTCTGAGGTCCAATTCATCCAGCGTGAAAATCACGTTCTCCTGTGGAGCTGAAGTGCCGACAGCCATTGGTATTCCCTTCACTTTTGCTGTTTCCAGAAAACGCACCAATCCTGTGGTGGGTCGTCTATGATCCTTATACAGATCTCTGTAAATAGCCTCCTTTTCTAAACCAATCGCCCTGGCCTCTTCAGAAGTCATCTCATGATCAAAGACCACCTCCATGAGTTTACTGAGCGTTCGGCCATTCATCTTTTCACGATAAAACTGCTCATCTATAGAAGCGCCGTGTTTTGCGGCTGTTTGTTGCCAGGCACGATAGTGGTATTCGTGATTCTCCACAATCACGCCATCCATGTCAAATATTAGACCTATTTGCATTGACTCTTTTTCTAGTGTTTAAGTGATTTGTTATTCAAACATGTCTCCAATCGGGCTGCCCGTAACTGCTGCGTTGGGCATGGATATGTTCAATAGCATTGATAACGTAGGTACAATGTCAGTAATGAATGTTTTCTCGACAGTAGCACCTTTTTTGACACCTGTCCCATAGAAAAGAAGCGGGACATGTGTGTCGTATGTATAACCTGACCCATGAGTAGTGCCTGAAGATCCAGGTTCTCCAGATAAGTATCCTGGTTTTTTAAGTATCAACACATCTCCTGAGAGTTTTCTGTTATATCCGTTCTGAAGATTTACTCTTAATGGATCTGAATAATCAATTCTGGACATATCCGAAGCTGTAAATGTTTCTACTATTTCTTCCACTTTCATGCACTTTTCTGCGAAGAGCTGCTGAATATCAGCGAGGTTTTGCTCTTTGGAAGAAATCAACGCTCTGTCGAGAAATATCTGATCATTGGAGACATCCAGAATGTACTCTTCTCCTCCCAATTCTTCAATTAATCGAAAGACAGGTTCTTTGGCTTTGTCGTTATCCAAATATCCACCTGGAAGATTGTTGTCTAGTAAAAACTGTGGATTAGCCACCACACCATGATCAGAGGTTAAGAAAACCAGGTATTCACCTTCACCAACCTTTTCATCGAGATAATCCAGAAAACCTGCTAAATCACGATCTAATCTGATATATGTATCTTCGATTTCTATAGAATTCGGTCCAAAATTGTGCCCGATATAATCGGTTGATGACAAGCTAACCGCCAGAAAATCTGTAACATTATCCGCACCCATTTCTTCTCCTTCGAGAGCAGCTTTTGCCATGTCCAGTACCAATGTATTCCCAAAAGGAGTGGAGCGAATCATGCCGTATGGGCCATTTTCTTTTCTTAACTCGGCAAGATTGTAAGGAAAAGTGGGTGTTTCTTTTCCTTTAAACCCACGTTCGTATGGAGTATCATCTTCCGTACTCTGAGTATATTGATCAATCGGAAGAATGGTTTTCCAAACCTGATCGGAGTATTTGTTTGGAAGTCGTTTTTTATTAAAAGTATCGGCCCATTTTGGAAGCTCATCAAAGTAGTAGTCAGAGGACATAAATTCACCCGTCCTGGAGTCATACCAGTAGGCTCCGTCAGGTGTATGTCCAGCAGGAAGAACTGCACCTCTATCTTTAATTGAAACACCAACCACTTTAGATTTGAAATTGGTGGAAAGTTTAAGTTCGTCAGTTATGGTGTTTACCTGCAAGTTTCTTGGAGAGATATTTCCGTTCATAGCGCTTCCAGCTACTGAGTTGGACAAGGTATCGCCCACACAGTAAACCGATCGCCCGAGAACACGACTATACCAGTCATTGGCAATAATGCCGTGATACTTTGGAGTGGTGCCTGTATAAATAGAGGCATGTCCGGGAGCGGTATAAGTAGGAATGTAGTTGTAGTGATTGTTTCTCGCCTGAAAACCATCATACATCAATCGCTTAAATCCATCTTCTCCAAAATGGTATTCGAAGCGTTGGAGGTAATCCTGACGCATTTGATCCACAACAATGCCCACAACGAGTTTTGGTCGTTTAGTCTGAGCAAACACTGCCACTGAATTAAGCGCTAGTAGAAGTAAAAGGGTAAGTCTCATAAAGCTATTTTTCCGCAAGGTAACAGGCTCATGTTACCCTTGTTTTAAATTGTTGTTATTAGAATTAATTATGGTAGCGATGAATAAGTTCCGCTACTAGTCCTGTCCAGCCAGTTTGGTGCGATGCGCCAAGGCCAAGTCCAGAATCGCCGTGAAAATACTCAAAAAACAAGATATTGTCCTTGAAGTGTGGGTCATCCTGGAGCTTTTTGTTATCACCATAGACCGGTCGATGGCCATTTTCATCTTTTCTGAAAATACTAATTAGCCGATCACATATCTCCTGAGTGACCTCCATCAACGTATGTTCTTCTCCAGCGCCGATTGGAAATTCCACTTTATAGTCTTCACCATAGTACTCAGAGAACTTGTGTAGCGACTCCAGGATCAAATAATTGACAGGAAACCAAATAGGCCCACGCCAGTTAGAGTTGCCTCCAAAGAATGAACTATCAGATTCTCCAGGGATGTAGCTTACCTCGAATTTCTGACCGGCGATTTCCATTTTGTATGGATTTTCTTTGTGGTATTTGGACATTGCACGGATGCCATACTTCGACAGAAATTCATCCTCATCCAGCATTCGTTCGAGAATTTTTTTCATTCGGAATCCACGAAGAATACTCAAAAGTCTTTTTTCGCCTTTTCCGGGCTCTTCCCATCGTGAAACCAGGGATGCTAACTTTGGACGTTCTTTTAGGAAAAAGTCTAATCGCTCTCTGAATTCAGGAAGTTTGTCATAAACATCGGCTCTCAGGATTTCTATGGCAAAAAGTGGAATGAGTCCAACCATTGAGCGAACTTTCATTCGCTGATTGGGGCCCGATGGAATGTGCATCACATCATAGTAGAAATTGTCTTCATCGTCCCAGAGGTCCACATCTGTATCCCCAATGCTATTCATGGCTCCAGAGATATACAGGAAGTGCTCAAAGAACTTGATGGCCATGTCCTGATAGACAGGACTTTCCATGGATAGATCCAATGCGATTCGAAGCATGTTTAATGAAAACATCGCCATCCAGCTGGTACTATCTGCCTGCTCTAGTCGGGCATCTTCAACTATTTGGTGATTCCGATCAAATACACCAATGTTATCCAATCCCAAAAATCCACCTTCAAATACATTATTACCTTCAGTATCTTTTCGGTTTACCCACCAGGTGAAATTCAGCAATAATTTATGGAAAGCTTGTTGTAAAAATTCCAGATCTGGTTTGCCCGTGATTTGACGATCTATCTGAAAAACCCTTAAAACCGCCCAGGCATGTACAGGAGGGTTCACATCCGTAAAATTCCATTCATAAGCGGGGATCTGTCCATTAGGATGCATGTATCTTTCCTTAAGTAGTAGGAGCAACTGCCCTTTGGCAAACTCCGCATCGATACGTGCTATTGGGATACAATGAAATGCCAAATCCCACGCTGCATACCACGGGTATTCCCATTTGTCCGGCATGGACAGGATATCGTAGTTGTACAAGTGTTGCCAATCTGAATTCCGTCCTTTAGCCCGAGAAGCAGAAGGTTTCATTCTCCCCGGATCACCATAAAGCCAGTTTCGGATGTTGTAGTAGTAAAACTGTTTGCTCCACATCATTCCTGCAAAAGCCTGCCTTTGGATGTTTTTGAGGTCTTTGTCGACTACTTTATTGTGAATATGTCGATAAAAGCTGTCTGCATCTGCTAACCTACTTTGGAAGAGTGCATCATAGTTGTCAAACGGATTGTCGAGTGCCGACTGAGACATGCGAATACGTACTGTTCTGAATCCACCGGCAGGTACTGTTACTTTGTAAATTGCCGATGACTTTGTTCCAGATTTTTCGGGGTTGACAGTGTTTTTTCCGTCAACAACGTAATCGTTTATAGCATCCTTCGGATAATCCGATTGCTTGTTTGGTACGCCATACAATCGCACTCTATTGGTGGCATTGTCGCAGTAGGCTTGTTCCTGTAGTCCTTTTTCATCCAGGTAAACATGGAAGTCTCCCAGGTGATGATGCTTGACCAGCATTTCATTTTTCGAGACTTCCTGGATTTCAGGAATTCGTTTGTCACGACCTGAAGACCAGGTATTTCGGTACCAAATGGTAGGTAAGACAGTGATTTCTGCATCTTTATCACTTCTATTGTAAACCTTGGCCTGTAATAGGAAGTCGTCAGGGGATGCTTTGGCATACTCCATGAAGATGTCAAAGTACTCATCCTTATCAAATATGCCCGTATCTAGTAATTCATATTCTTTCTCTTTTTTGCTGAGTTTTTGGTTTTTCAAAACCAGGTCAGAATAGGGAAATTTATTTATCGGGTACTTGTACAGCATCTTCATGTAGGAGTGAGTCGGTGTACTGTCCAGGTAATAGTACTGTTCCTTTACATCCTCTCCATGATTTCCTTCATGACCTGTCAGGCCAAATAAGCGTTCTTTGAGAATATTATCCTTGCCGTTCCAGAAAGCCCATGAAAAGCAAATACGCTGATCTGAGTTGCTAAACCCTCCAATTCCATCTTCTCCCCACCGGTATGATTTACTGCGTGCCTGATCGTGGACAATGCTTTCCCAGGCATTGCCAGATTCAGAATAATCTTCACGAACAGTAGCCCATTGGCGTTCTGATAGGTAGGGACCCCATTCTTTCCATGGCGTGCCTTCTTTGCAAGCTTCTAATCGTTTTTCTTCCTGCGTCATTTGCGTGTTTTCAACGGGCTAAAGAAATAAAAAACCACATACTTTCAAATCCATTTTAAAAATCAATTCGGCGTTTAAACGATTCTGCTAATTTTGCGGGATGACAGACAAGATACTTATTCTGGACTTTGGTTCTCAATATACTCAGTTGATAGCTCGTCGAGTAAGAGAGTTGGATGTTTATTGTGAAATACATCCATTTAATAACTTTCCAGAACCAGACAAATTTACAAAAGGAATTATCTTATCCGGAAGCCCGTGCAGCGTTTTGGACGAAGGTGCACCTGATATTGACATACAGTCGCTAGAAAAGTATCCGATCCTCGGTGTATGCTATGGTGCTCAGCTGCTGGCTTCCAAGCATGGAGGTAAAGTGTCTAAATCACAGCATAGGGAGTATGGGAGAGCCAAGCTTGCTCACATCAATGCGCACTATGACCTACTAAAAGAAATTGAGATTGGGAGTCAGGTGTGGATGTCTCATGGAGATACCATTACAGAACTGCCTGAAGATTTTCAGATAATTGCCAATACAGAAAGTATTCCTGTGGCAGCCTTTAAGGTAGAAGAGAAGCCGATTTATGGGATTCAGTTTCATCCAGAGGTGACACACAGTGTGGATGGTAAAACGCTCCTCAGAAACTTTGTTGTTCATATATGCGGCACAGCTCAAGACTGGACTGCAGATATTTTCGTTGAAAATACAGTGCGCGAGCTTCAGGAAAAGCTGGGAGATGATAAAGTCGTTATGGGTTTGTCAGGAGGAGTAGATTCTTCAGTGGCCGCTACGTTGATTCATCAGGCGATTGGTAAGAATTTATACTGCATTTTTGTGGATAATGGACTCCTTAGGAAAAATGAGTTCGAAGAAGTGCTCGCCTCCTATGAGGGTATGGGTCTTAATGTAAAGGGAGTAGATGCAAAAGCTGAATTCTACGAAGCATTAGCGGGCTTAACAGACCCCGAGGATAAACGAAAGGCAATTGGACGTGTGTTCATCGAGGTTTTTGACAAAGAGGCGCACCAAATAAAAGATGTGAAATGGCTCGGTCAGGGAACCATCTATCCCGACGTGATCGAGTCCGTATCTGTAAACGGCCCATCTGTAACCATTAAGTCTCATCACAATGTAGGTGGACTTCCTGAAAAGATGAACATGAAGGTAGTAGAGCCTTTAAATCTCCTTTTTAAAGATGAAGTAAGGAATGTAGGTAGAGCCCTGGAAATTACTGAAAACATTCTGGGTCGCCATCCATTTCCAGGACCTGGTTTAGGAATTCGAATTCTTGGAGACATTACAGCCGAGAAAGTGAGAATTCTTCAGGAAGTAGATGCCATTTTCATCAACGGATTGAAAGAAGAAGGCCTCTATGATGAAGTTTGGCAGGCAGGAGCGATGTTACTTCCTGTCCAGTCCGTAGGAGTAATGGGAGATGAACGTACTTATGAGCAGGTAGTTGCGTTAAGAGCTGTAACGAGTCTGGATGGTATGACAGCAGATTGGGTACATTTGCCTTACGATTTCCTGGCGAACACTTCTAACAGGATCATCAACCGTGTGAAAGGCGTGAATCGTGTGGTCTATGATATCAGTAGTAAGCCACCTGCCACTATCGAGTGGGAATAAGTACATGTTTCAAGAAACCGAACCAGTTTTGAATAAAATCTTACTTGTAATTAGCTTCTTGTTTTGTTCCATGTGGGGTGCCGCCCAGTCAGAGCAATCAGAATTTTTAGAGGCAAAAAGGCTATATAATACAGGCAATTATAGCAGTGCAAAAGCCTCATTTAGCGCGTTGAGTCAAAGTGCCACTTTTGGTAAATATGCGCAGTTTTACTACGCTTTGAGCGCTTACAAACAAGGAGATGTTAAACAGGCTCAGGATTCCTGGAAACAACTTCGTGCACAGAACGCCAATTGGGAGCAGAATGAGGAGGTATTGTTTTGGTTGGTTTTAAGTCATTATGAGTCAGGAGATTACCGTCAAGCAATCAAATTTAGCGCGGCGTATACCGAAGAAACGGTAAATGCAGAACAGCAGGAGATTCTCATGAAAGAATACTTGTCAGGTCTGCCGGTTGGTCAATTGGACACTCTGGTTCGAGAAAATCCAGAAAACAAACTATTGGCATCCTTCTTACTAAAGAAACTAAATACTGAGTCTTATCAAAATCGAGACTTTGTGCGGATCAACGAGCTAATTGATAAGTGGAGTTTCGATAGCAGTGAGTTTGATTCCTTCGATTTACCACTGATTAGAAAAGATACGTACAACATTGCAGTGGTATTGCCCTTCCTGTTTGAGTCAATGAATAATACTGCCCTGATTTCACAAAATAAGCTTGTGATGGACATGTATCAGGGAATGATGTTGGCTGCCGAAGACCTGGCTGCTATCGACCGACCTGTCAACCTGTTCCCTTATGATACCAAGCGTAAAAAAGACGAGACCATTAGTTTATTGAATACACCTGGGTTTGCACAGAATGATCTGATAATTGGCCCATTGTATCCTGATCCAAATGAGGCAATTAACGTTTATTCTAAAGAGAATCAGATCAATACGCTGAATCCCATTTCGTCTAATGCGGATGTAATTGGGGATAATCCGTTTTCCTTTTTACTTAAACCGAGTTACGGTACACTAGCCCTTAAAACAGCCGAACTAGCCATTGAAGAGAATCAGGAGAATCCCTATGCAATGATTTTTTATGAAGAATCAGACCGTGATTCACTGTATGCCGCTATATATAAGGATAAAATTGAACAAGCGGGTTTTGAAGTGGTCCTTTATCAGGCAATCAACAAGGATAATGCGAAAACGCTTCTGGAGTCACTTTCAGCTACTTATTATAATTATTTGACCAAAGAAGAGGCTGACTCTATCAGTTTGATTCCTGGGAGATTCGTTAGGAGCCGACGTATTCGAAGTGACGAAATGGTCCGGATGAGAAAGGACACCTCATTCGTCTTGCCAATTAGCATGGATGCTGATGGGGAGTACCAAATCACATATTATGAAGAACCATTCTACATGGCACCAGATAGTATTGGGCATATTTTAGCTGCTACTCGGAGCAACCTTTTTTCCAACAATATGATTAGCGTCATTGAAAGTAGACGGGATAGCATCAAACTCTATGGTTATGGAGATTGGTTGGACTTTACCATGCTGTCATTCAATCAGGTAGATCGACTGGGAGTGGCACTTAACAGTCCGGAATACATGGACTTGAATGGTTTTGACTATCAGGATCTGAAAGAACGAATTATAAGAAGATTCAAAACAAATCCATCCATAAATCATTATAGAGGCTATGAAGCCGTTTGGTTTGCGGGGCGAATGATGCACCGCCACGGGGTTTATTTTCAAAGAGGAATCAGGACTGGTATTATTGTCGAAGGAAAGGTATTTGAAGGGTACAAGTATGGAGTAGCTAATGACAACCAAGTTGTACCTGTTGTCCGATTCAGGAACGCTAAACTTGAAGTAGTTAATAGGGATTTGTATGAAGATCGAGAAGAGTAAATCACTTTTTAGTAGAGCAAAAAATTACATACCAGGAGGGGTCAACTCTCCGGTTAGGGCCTTTAAGGCAGTAGGAGGGGATCCTATATTTTTTAAGTCAGCCAAAGGCTCCAAAATGTATGATGAGGATGGAAACTCCTACATCGACATGATCAACTCATGGGGGCCAATGATCCTTGGTCATGCTAACCCATTGGTAGAAGAGGCGGTCATTCAGGCCATTCAAAACTCACCTTCATTTGGTGCACCTGGAGAGCGCGAGGTGATCATCGCCGAGTTGATTTGTGACATGGTCCCATCTGTGGAGCGTGTTAGAATGGTCAATTCAGGTACGGAGGCCACCATGTCTGCAATCCGTGTGGCTAGAGGGTATACAGGAAGAGATAAATTCATCAAGTTTGAAGGTTGTTATCATGGTCATGGGGACTCTTTTTTAATAGCTGCCGGTAGTGGAGCTATGACTATGGGAACTCCCAATAGTCCAGGCGTGACCAGCGGGACCGCTAAGGATACATTGTTAGCACCGTTTAATGACCTGGAATCGGTCAAACAGATCGTTAGTGAAAATAAAGGCGAAGTAGCTGCCATCATCATCGAGCCAGTACCGGGCAATATGGGGTGCGTTCTTCCTCAAAGCGGATTTCTGGAAGGTCTTAGACAAATCTGTGATCAGGAAGGCATTGTGCTCATTTTCGATGAGGTAATGACCGGTTTTCGATTGGCCAAAGGAGGTGCTCAGGAAAGACTCGGAGTAATTCCTGATATGACAACACTCGGTAAGATTATTGGTGGGGGACTGCCTGTAGGTGCTTACGGAGGAAAGAAAGAAATCATGGATTTCGTTTCGCCAGATGGTCCGGTTTATCAGGCAGGAACACTGTCTGGTAATCCAGTAGCAATGGCGGCTGGTTACGCCATGTTGAAGCATCTATCAGACCACCCTGAGACTTATGGTAAGCTGGAATCCAACACTAAAAAAATTGTAGCGGGATACAAGGAGACACTGGATGTCCTTGGTTTAGGGTACACCATGAACCAGATAGGGAGTATGTACAGTCTGTTCTTCACGGACCAGCAAGTAGTAGATTTCGAAACAGCTAAGCAATGTGATACGACAAAGTTTGGGCAATACTTCAATCTGATGCTCCAGAGAGGTGTCTATTTAGCCCCTTCGCAGTTTGAGACGTTGTTTGTATCGGCCATTTTATCTGAGGAGGATATCGAAGAAATCATCCGCTCCAATGATGAAAGTTTGCGTGAAATGCTCAACGCTTAAGAATCAGATAGAGTGTAGTAAATGTGCTGCCACTCTTCCTCAAGACTTCCTTTAAATACAGGCTGATCAGCTCGGTTGTACCAGTATTCGGCATTCCACTGATCTCCTTCCTTTCGGTGTAAGTAGGCATGAATCCATGCGGCGTTGGCGTCTGGAAAGTCCTGAATGAGGGAGTGAGCTTCATTCCATTTGCCTTCTTTGTCTAAGTCAAGTGCTTTTAGGTAAACAACATTTTTCATGAGCGAAAGTTAAGTAATCGATTAAGCTTTATGAAACTGATAATGTGTGGGAATCAGGTTTAATTCAGAATCACTGCTGCCTTAGCTTTCCAGTATGTGATTAGTTAATTGGTATGGATTGCAGTATAAGAGATCTCTTCCGAATTTAATGGTTAACAATAGTGACAGCTCACAAATAGCAGATTGGCATGTATGGCCAAGGAGAATGATTTTACATCAAAACACCTTTTTTGGCTTGTATTGCTGGAGGTAACTCTGTTTCTCCCAAGATTTCCCGTAGGTCTATTTCTATTGTTCTGCAAAGTGAAAGCATTGGAATGTCATTTGCCATACCCTGAAAGGGATTTTCTGTATAGTCACCAGTAACCTCCATCATTACGTAGACCCAGCCAATTAACGCTGTTATCGGTGTAGCCAGCCAAATTCCCCAATTGCCGACTGTGATCAATTCAGGGA
>JAMWZA010000129.1 GCA_024305105.1 Marinoscillum sp. | reverse complement strand
CGACAGACTAGCTGCCGACAATGCTCCTTTTTCTTATTGAAAATTTGCTGAAGCCCCTCGTACTCAAAATCAAACCCCTCACGCAAGACAAATAGTCCACGCTCCAATGGCCCTAACTTCTTATGAAGCATACTGAAAGCCGAGTTCAACTCCTGTTTCAGATCTAAATGGCTGAAGTCTATTTTTTCAAATAATTCCGGAAGCTTTACAGATTCTAGGTAATCCTTCTTCTTCTCTTTCAGACTATTCAGGTGATTCAGGCAATTGTTAGTGACAGACCGGATAAGGTAAGCTTTCGCATTCTCGATTTTGGACTGATCTACAGACAGATACTTCAGGAATGCATCCTGAACCATATCCTCTGCATCATGCATACAGCCTAGCATTCTATAGGCGATCGCCTGAAGCATTGGTTGGTATAAAGCTATAGTAGTTGTCTGGTTCACTTAGTGTAAATCAACTGCAAAATTAATGAGACAAATGTTATTTAAAGCATCTTTACGCTAATTATCGATTAGTCATGAATTTCGTCATACAAATAGATAAAGATTGCGTTATGTTGGAAATAATTTATCAGGATGATCATCTAGTAGCTATAAACAAGCCACACGGACTTTTGGTTCATCCCTCCCCAATAGCCAGAGACGCTGATGAATTCGCCATGCAACTCCTCAGAGATCAGCTGGATCAGTATGTATACCCGGCACATCGCCTGGATCGAAAAACTTCCGGGGTGTTGCTCTTTAGCTTGGATGAAACTACTCACAAACATACACAGGCTCTATTTGCAGAACGTTCAATAGGAAAAACCTATCTCGCAATAATCAGAGGTCATGCCGAACCGAAAGGCACAATAGACTATGCACTGAAACGAGAGGATGGAAAGGTTCAGGAAGCCATCACTCATTACACCTGCCTTGATCAATGCGAATTAGATGTTCCTTTTGGTAAACACGCTACGTCCAGGTACTCGCTAGTAGAAGTTAAGCCAGAAACGGGTAGAATGCACCAAATCAGGAAACATATGGCGCATATATTTCACCCAATAATCGGGGATCGACCTCATGGCTGTAACAAACAAAACCGGTTATTCAAGGAGAAATGGTCCATGACCTCCATGATGCTTCATGCAAGCTCTTTGGAATTCGATCACCCAATCACTGACGAAAGAGTGTTCATCGAGGCAGATTGTCAAGGAGAGTTTACAAGGATGATGCGGATGATGAACTTTGATTTCATGGATCACAAAATTCTATTTCATGAATGATCTCAACATATTTGTCTTAAATCGCCAATCAATGAAACTAATCTTCTCGCTTAGTCTCCTGCTTACAATGACGCTAGGGCAAGTATATGCTCAATACGACTCCAGTTATGATCAGTATCCTTTTGAAAAAGAACGAATAGGATCAGCTTTGTACCTTGATTTGAGCAGTGGGATCGATAACCACACGGGCGTTCTGGGAATTGGTGCTACTATACCAATTTCGAACTACTTTGCACTCCGCGGGGGTGTTGGCATAGGAGTTTGGGGTACTAAACTAAGCGTTGGAGTGAAAAGACAAAATCTGCTCAAAAATGGCTGGGGTTTTGGGCTTGGCTATTCCTTGTGCCCGGGAATTGAAACTATTGACATTACATTCACAGATTCGGCAGGAGGAAGTCGGGTGATCAATATGACGTTAAAAAATGCCGGCTCACTTAATTTGACGCTCAACCACAGCTGGACCGTATGGGAAAAAAGCTTAATCTTCCTGGAATCAGGTTATGCCATTCCAACTGGACCGGACATCCCTTATGAAGTAAATAGTGGAGGTCCATTAACAGCTGATGAAGAGTTAGTCATGCAAATACTTAGACCCGGTGGGGTTATTATTGCCGCTGGCATTCAGATTGGACTGTAAATCGGACAATCGTTGTTCATTATCGAGCACCAAACAAAAGTATAAATCCATTAACCAACTGAAAGTCAGTCGTTTTCAAAAAGTGGTCGGTATTTTGCTATTTCCTTAACATGCGTACACTTATCGTTATTCTTTTGTGGTGCATCCTATTTACCCTTTCGGCACCCTTGGCTATTGGCCTCTTTTTTATTCTGGCTTTTTTCTGGCTAATTCTACTCCCATTTAGAATCGTTGGGTTTACCCTAAAGGCCATCTTCCAACTCATCTGGGGTATTTTGACTTTGCCATTTCGCCTTGTTAGAGCCTGAGGCTAAAGCGTGGTGGTTTCAGGTAATGCGCGATAAACGACTTTTCGTGCATTTGCTTTTTTTAGTTCCTCCTGCACATCGATGATTAATCCCATATTCACATACTCATCAGCTTTAATCACAATGATCATCTGGTCTCTGTAAGCTTCAGGAAGAGACTCTTTTTGCTCCATCGCCCATTGGGTTAGTTGAGCTGGCTGAATGATTCGATTATCCACAGTGACCACATCCTCAACACCATAGTCTGTGTTCTTAGGCTGACCAATCACAATCTCTCTAACAAGTGTCTTTTGTTTGATGGAAGTAATGGCTTGTGCACTTGGCGACTTGTACTTCACCTGTTCATCTTTTGGTTGAATGGTAGCACTTACCATGAAAAAGAACAATAGTAAAAACACGATATCAGGTAGCGATGCGGTAGAAATTTCAGTAGTCTGTTTCTTCTTTTTTCTAAGTCTCATAATTCATTCCGTTTAATCAGGTTGGGCAATGGAAATATTCATGGGAACACCTTCTTTACCTTTCTCATACAGCAACTTGTGTGTGGATTTAGAAAGATCGAGCTGCCGATAATCATGACTACTCATCCCCACACGCTCAGCATAAATTTCATAATATGCCTCTTTGACTTCATCCAGCGCTTCAATAAAATACTTGTAATGTGTTCCCCTATTTACTTTGATTGAAATAGTGGCTTTGAGTGGTGAAATGGAAAGATTTGGGTCATTCGACTTATTCAAAATAAATGCTTTCACTTCTTCACGCAGGCCCTTGAGGTCACCTCTTACAGCATCTTCGATCAAAAACTGATTATTGGAGTTAATCTGGATTTTGAACAGGTTTCGGTCATGAATTTCTGCAACAGTCTGATCTTCGGGAGGCGGAGGCAACTTCAACGAAAGGCCTTTTTCCTGAAGTATGGTCGTTGATACCAAAAAGAAAATTAACAGTAGAAACGCAATGTCTGCCATAGAGCCCGTATTGATTTCCTGAATAGTCCTGGTCTTTAGTCTCATGGTGTCTTTTTTGTCTGTAGAATCCAATAGTTTCATAAAGTCACACCGTCGATTAAAATTCTTGTGACTATTCTACGTTTTAGGATTATACAGTTAGTTGATGAGTATCGGATTCGAACATAGCGTAGATCAGGAGCGTCTTTGGATAGAGCAGTCCAAGATCGATACTAAAGCGTTTGAGCCGATTTACAATAAATATTATGACCTCATCTTTCGGTTCCTGATGCGAAGAACCGATGATGACACGCTAGCTGCAGATCTTTGTTCTCAAACGTTCTTCAAGGCTCTTTCCAACATTAAGAAATTTGAGTGGAGAGGAACATCGATAGGCCCCTGGTTGTATCAGATCGCATCAAACGAGCTTAAAAAACACTTCAGAAATCGTAAGAAAATCTTCGTCATCGAAGAAGATGAGATAGAATCAAACGAGGACCTGAAAGCGCCCTGGTTTGCGTTGATTGAGTCAAATAAGCTGACAATGGTTCTGGACTCTCTAAACGAAACCGAACTTCAGCTTATTGAGTTAAAGTATTTTGAGCAACTGACTTTTGATGAGATTGCGGTATTGATGAGCTCGAATTTGAGTACGGTAAAAATGAGGCTTTATCGTCTTCTATCTAAATTAAGAGTAAAATTGGAGGACCATGTCGAGATATGATTATAGGGTAAGAAGGAAGCTTTTTAATCGAGGGCAAGAAAGTTCACACAAAGACTTCAACTCCTTCGAGAGAAAGTATAACCAGCGACATAGAATTCAGCGAGCAAGCCGATTCTTGTTAATTCTTATCGCACTTATAGTGCTTATTGGCATTGCTGTATTTGCAGCAAAAGCTGATAATATCAAGAAGAAATCTGCTCCATTAGAGAGTGAAAAGGAACTAGCACACACGAAAAACCCTCTTTAGCATTTTACAACCCTAGACCTATGCGTCTAAAAACATTTTCACTAATTCAGTTTTTTGGATGACTCCTGCTCATCTGCCAGAAGTGACAAATACATCTTTGGAATACAGCATTAACATGCCCTTATATTTTAGTATTAATTCGTTTCACTTGTGATGACGGTTCCATGATGACCTCACCCAACCCTTCTCCTCACAGAAGAAAGGCTATGATTGTTGGGTTGAGTAGATAATTTGTTCTTAATCAAGGTCCATTTCGAACAAAAAAGAGAGATTGTATATAGGGAGAGCTAAATTCATCATACCCAAACGAGAAAAAGATGAACCCACTAAAAAATATCCTCATTGCATTTTTTATCTTTTCTATCAGTAGCACGCAAGCCCAACAAAGCATGATCGGTGTTTTTGAAACCTCAAATGATGTTGGTAACCCTCAGAATCAAGGCCAAACGACCTATCTAAGTGAAGAACAATCGTATCTGTTATCAGGTAGTGGAACCAATATGTGGGGTAAAAAAGATGAATTTCACTTTGCCTACAAAGAAATACAAGGAGATTTTATCCTGAGAGCCAGAGTTTCATTTATTGGAGAAGGTGTAGACCCACATAGAAAAATAGGGTGGAGTATTCGTTCCACACTGCAGGGCGATGATCAGCACGTGAGCGCTGAGGTGCATGGCGATGGTCTGACTTCATTGCAATTTCGTAAATCACCGGGCGGAATTACGGAACAGCTGGTTTCTACTGATAGCTTTCCCGATGTGGTTCAATTGGAACGTAAAGGAAGCACCTACATCATGTCTACTGCGAAATTCGGTAAAGAATTCACGACGGTGACATTACCAGATTTTAAACTACCAAATCAGGTCTTTGTCGGTATATTCATCTGTTCACACAATTCAGAGGTAATAGAAAAGGCCATCTTTTCTAATGTGCGGATCATTAAACCCGCCCCTGCAGACCTTGTCCAGTACCGGGACTATCTCAGTAGTAATCTGGAAATTATGGATATCAAAACCGGAAAGCGAAAAATCGTAAAGCAGTACCAGGGAAGTCTCCAGGCTCCTAACTGGACCACCAATGGGAAAACATTGATTTACAATCAGGAGGGCGCATTGTATAATTTTGATATTCAATCACAACAAAGCAATCTGCTCTACACTGGCTTTGCCAACCGTAATAACAATGACCATGTGCTCACCTTTGATGGGGCCACTATTGGTATTAGTCACCATAGTGAAAGCGATGACGGTCAATCCATTATTTATTATTTACCAACCACAGGTGGTGATCCCATACGAGTAACTCCTTTGGGACCTTCTTATTTCCATGGCTGGTCTCCAGATGGAAACACACTGGTTTACACTGGAGGAAGAGACAACGTCTACAACATTTACACGATTGATAAATCTGGAGGTCAAGAAACACGGTTAACCAATGAATCCACCTTAGATGATGGCCCGGAGTTTAGCCCTGACGGCAAATACATCTACTTCAATTCGGACCGAACCGGCACGATGCAGCTTTGGCGAATGGATTCAAATGGCGAAAACCCAGTCCAATTAACTTTTGATAAGTACCATGATTGGTTCCCTCATTTATCACCAGATGGTAAAACCATTGTTTTCATCTCTTTTCCTGAGACAGTGAACTCTGACCAACACCCTTTTTATGAGCAAGTTTACATTCGCACAATGCCCGTAACTGGAGGAGAAGTCAAGATAGTCGGTTATGTCTATGGCGGCCAGGGAACCATCAATGTTCCTTCCTGGTCTCCTGATGGCACCAAAATAGCCTTCGTGAGCAATTCAGGCATATAATAATAGAAGCAACCGGGTCATTCGTCGAAAAGTGATTTTGTAATATGAAATAATATGATGATTTTCATTGTGTAATTTCACCATCACATTTTTAACAGCTAAAAAGTATGCCTGTAGTCACCATTGCATCTATTATTTGTGAACTCCCACAGGAAACCGACAAGGATGAAATCTATCTGATGTTCAAAGGCAAAAAAATCTGGCCGAGAGATCAAAAGTTTCAAAAAATAGACACAGACGAAAAATTAGCCATCAACATCAAGTTGAACCTGAAAGGAAAAGGCTGGCTCAAACTAGAGCTTTGGGAATACGATCTGACAAGTAAAAACGATCATTTGGGGACGTTTCACTTAAAAGTAAATGACTCTCAAGGTGATTTTTCTGAAATGCTAACCAATAGCGATCCCAATAGCCAAATCAGCTATTTTCTCAACTGGAACCTGGCACCTGACATCAAGTGAATAATCACGGACTACTGCATCCGTTTATAATTAATTTCCCTGCAAAAACCTTTTGGCACTGAACTTGTATTCCTTTATACATAAAGAATCAACTATGCATATGAAAACATTTTTTGCAGCTTTACTAATCGGATTAAGTGTATCGACGCTATTTGCACAGAAGCTAAGTGTACAGGGGGATGCGTCGGTTGCCGTAAAACCAACAGAAACGACCATTAATCTCAACGTAGAGTCTAAAAGCGCCACGTACCCAGGCGCTGTTCAGGATATGATTAGGAGAGTCGATCAACTCAGCAAAGACTTGAAAAAACTAGGTTTCAAGGATACGGACATCATCACTTCCAATTTCAACGTCAACCAGGACAGGATCTATCTTAAAAACATGTGGAAAGACAGTGGCTTTGTGGCTACTCAAAACCTGACGGTAAGCTTTGCACAGAATAAGGAAAAATTACTTGACGTATTAAATGCAGCAACGAAGAGCTTAGCAAAACCTGCCATTAGTTTGTCTTTTGGATTGGATGCAAAGCGAAAAAGCGAAGTGAAAAATGAACTGATTAAGCTGGCCGTAGAAGATGCCAAAAGAAAAGCAGACATTATCGTAGCAGCATCAGGATATGAAATCACCGGGATTATGGAAATAAAGTATGGACAATCAAACGCAGGACCGCAACCACTTCATGAAGTAGCCAATTATGCTGCTTTTTCCAAGGTGGCCGACGTGGAAATCAGCAATTTCGAAGCTGCTGACTTAAAGTACAATGAAAGCATTTCCATCGTTTACTCCATAGACAAATAAAAAAAGGAGGGCTGCGCCAACACGCCCTCCTTCCGTTTAATCGTTATAAACTTATGAACCTTTATTCAAGACCAAGTCTTAATTAAGAGCAATATTAATAGTATCCACAGTCACAAAAACTATGTAAATCAACCGATTTTTATATCAGTATTTTTACTGATCAGACATAATACTTTTCAGCTTCTTAAGTGCTTGCTGATTGTTATACAATTGGATATTGTTCACAATATTTTGTTTCTCTTTGGTAGTGAGATGCCAACTCAGGGACGCACGTTCCAGTTGCTTTCGCTCTACTTCCTTGGCTGACAGTAAATAACTCTCGTCTATATTGGTATAGGTATTGTATTCCAACTCGACTGTTTGCACTGGCACATCAATCCAGTCTACTAATCCATCTAACTGAACGTCATTGTTAATGTCCTGTATGTTGCTCAGGTTATTGTAAACACTCGCCACCGGATACGTCAACTTCTGGATAAGTGAAGAACCAGACTTAGCCTCAATCGGTGAGTTTTTTCTGGTATCCCGAATTGTCAGAAAAGTGACGCCTGAGGTATTCTGATCAAACCACTCTCTAAAGACGTGTAAAAATCGCACAGCATCACCAATACCAAAATTATCGGCAATTCCTGCATCCATTATTTCAATGGAAGGTTCGCTTGGCAAATTAACTGTGGGTGTGATGTAAGGAAATGACGCTGACATCCTCAAAGCAGTCAAAAAACTTAAATTCTCTGCTCCCTGCTCCTGAAATAACTCACTATACCCCACACCTCTGATCTTGCCCTCACCAAACTGATCCTTTGGTTCCTTAATATTCAAGAAGCTCATCCCTAGTGGAGAGATGTACAAACTGCGGCCATCATTGCTGATCACTGGTGACATTAGCATTAGCGGAATCTCGGCATTCTTCTCAGCGCTATAGTAATCCTTAAGCTGCTTATCGAGCACTCCATTAAGGTTTTTGTTTAGGTTTTGCTCAAACACATACCCTCTATCCTTAACATAGCGTTTGCCTGCATAATCGTACTTACGCACTCTGAAAAAAGCATCATTCACTAACAATGAAAAAACAACAGCATTCAAATTGTCCCGTGCAATTCGGTTCAATTGCTCTTTATTTGATGGGATTGATTTGCCTTGATGCTTCTGATGAATTAGTTCTCGATAATAAGCAGCACCAATCATTCCTCCTGAAGCTCCAGAAATCAACACGACCTTATCCATCAGTTTCCCAGAAAGCACACTATCCGATTGCTGCAATGCATTCACTGTCCAAAGTGCTGCTCGTTGGCCTCCTCCACTTACACATAAAAACACGGCATTTGGGAGCGAGTCCTTTTGCTTTTCCTTCCATTTGTTAAGCGTCTGAATCATGTTCAGACTATCGCTAGAATAGGTCGACGGGCTATTTAACTCATTGAGTTTATCTAAGGAATATGAGACTTTATCTCCATCATAATCCAGTCCTCGGGCTTGAAATGTGCCGTCTATCACTCCCCATTTTACAAACAGGTTCACTAACAAAAACATGGCAAAAACAAAAGCTACACCCCAACCTCTAAGCCAGTAAGAGAACGCACCAACCAGCATGACCACTATCGAGAACATCAATAGAGAACTGGCGGCAGCAGGAATCTGTAAGTATGGATTATCCATAAATGTGCCTAAAAAGAGAATCAGCACGATGATGGTGATCTCAATAATCACAGAATTGAAATGATTCTGATCAAAGACATTGAGAACCGCTTGCTTGTCATAGAAATCCTGAAGGTTCTTGCAGGATCGCACACGAAATTTCAAATCCAGGTATGAATGAACCTCATAGCGCTTCTGTTTGGTTTCCGTGAGCTTATTCATCATTCGCTCGCGACTGAGCCTCGATTTACGCAGACGTTTATCCACAGATCCGGCTAAAAATTTGAAGATGTCTTTATTCGTAAACTTGAAATAAACAAAGAATAATGCCAACATACCGATAATCCCAACCAGCAAGCCTGTTAAGTTGATCAGCACATTCCAACCACTGGAGAACTCATTATTGAATTGGAACCTGACGATTAAAATCGAATATACAATTAACGCTATCGCAGGTAGCAAACTATTGTTTAGCGAAAATTTGGCAAATGGCCTTTCCAATACTCCCACAAAGGCGAATCGATGACTATCTAGAATATAACACGTAATGTGATAGGCCATGGTGAAATTACCAAAGGCCAGACCTACTAATAAAAAGCTCCAGAAATTGACCCGATTCACATACTCCGGATCCAGGTATAGATAGTGCACACCATAAATCTTTCCAATGCCTCCACTAATGGTGACAACAAAAAGTATCCACAGCAGTACTAAGGGGAGGTTTCTTCTGAGATGATGAAAAACCAGTTGTATCGGAAAAGAATAAACGATTGAATCTATAATTTTACGCATGCGGTATAGCAGTCATAGCCGGAGATAAGTTATATAAATTCGCAATAATACATGAGCTTAAACAATGAAACTGAGTACTTTTTGAGCCAGGATGGTTTGAGAATTTATTTCCGACTCTGGGATACAGAATCTCCGCAAAAAATTTGCTGCATCGTACACGGACATGGTGAGCACAGCGGGCGATACGAACACGTCGCAAAAGCACTGAATGAAGCTGGAATCTGTGTATTTGCGATGGACCTCAGAGGTCATGGGCTCTCCCAAGGTAAGCGTGGACATGCCAAAAGCTATGAGTTGTTGATGTCTGATATCGAAGAGCTACTAAAAACAGCCAGATCTATTTACACCGATTTACCGATGTACCTATTCGGACATAGCATGGGTGGTAATTTGGTTGCTAACTACGCCATCAGAATGAATACCAACGAGCTTTCAGGATTCATCCTCTCATCTCCCTGGTTTAAGCTGGCTTTTGATCCACCACCCTGGAAACTAAAGCTTGGTAAATTCTTTACCGCTACCTGGTCTTCGTTGACTCAGCCTAGTGATCTAGATACAGATCACCTTAGTAAAGACCCGGAAGTTGTAAAAGCCTACATCAATGACCCGCTGGTGCATGATAAAATATCCGCTGGTTTGTTTACTGCCATTTTAGAGTCAGGAGACTATGCCTTATCTGAAACTGCTCGAATAAAATTAACAGGACTGGTTTATCATGGCAATCAAGACCAGATAGTCGATTGGACGGCCAGCAAGTCCTTTGCAAATAAGCTGGACGAGGTATCGTTCTCTGAGCTGGATGGTGTCTACCATGAACCACACAACGATCTGGAAAAATCAGAAGTTATCCAATCGCTTGTCAACTGGATTGTAAACCATTAAACTGATTTAAGCAGCGAATTCGACCTAATTTTTTTCAGTCGATTATACTCCTCCCTGGTTTTGCCCAAGAAGTAAATTTCCTCATCCTGACTATCATAATGCGATAATTTGATGTGAAAATAGAACGAATTGAGCTTGCTAATAAACCCGCCATGAATGTTGGGTTTGTTTTGAAGGAAACCGCTTACCCCTGACAGCATATAACCTCTGGTGGTACGGTCCTGAATGAGCATTAAAGTACCTTCCTCCTGATCACTTAGTACCGCTCTGAAAGAATACCGGTTTTCACCTAGATAAAAATGAACTTTAATCAGAATGTTATTAAGAGGAACAATGGTAACTTCTGTATTGATGATACGCTGAGCACCATTATAAACAATGTTTCCCACATATAATTCTGAAAGATTGGATGTAATGTTAATCTCCATAATAGACATAAGCTTCGACTACAAATGTAAATTGTATGCATGCATACAACCAGTCCACCGGTATGAACAAGGTCATTCTATTAGTGAAAGAGTAGTGCTCCGACCAAACACCTAAATTGGTAGACTAATAGAAAACTTAGTCCCCTCACCCTCTTTACTGGCTACTTTTATCTGTCCTTTATGCTCTTCCACGATCCTGTAGGAAATCGCCAGACCCAATCCTGTTCCCTCACCCACGTCTTTGGTGGTAAAAAAGGGGTCAAATATTTTAGAAAGATTAGCTTCGTTAATTCCCTTACCACTATCCTTAAATGAAAAGACAATGCGATCTTTTTTCAGCTTAGAAGATACTTTAATCACTCCTTTACCTTCAATAGATTGAACCGCATTATTGAGCATATTGAGAAAAACCTGACTGATTTGCTGGGAATTACAGTTGATGAAAGGTATCTCATCAAGTTCTACTTTGAGTTCAATCCGATTTTTAAGATGGTGTTTGATTAGGTTAATGGTGGTCTTTAGTGACTCATTAAGGTCACACATCTGCTTACTGGAAGATTCAGGTAAAGAGAATTGGTTTAAGTCAGTCATCAGATTTTTCACTCGCGAAGTACCTTCATCCACACCATCCAGAAGCGAATAAAGTTCATCAAAAAGCATGTCGATATTCTCCTGAGACGAGTCACTAACCACCTCCTCAGCTTGATTTTTCAGGGACTGAAGGTGTTCACGTAGTTCATGAAGGTCCCTTCGAATGGGACTCACATTCCCCGCTACATAGTTGATTGGATTATTGATCTCATGCGCAAGACCGGCCGTCAATTGACCCAAAGAAGCCATTTTTTCAGACTCCACCAACCGCATTTGAGCCGCCTTCAAACGGTTCAAGGTATTTTTTAGCTCCTGGTTCGCCTTTAATAACTTTAGCTCTGTCTCCTTTAGGTGGTTGATATCAAAGTGGACGCCCAGCACATATTCATCATCAAAAACACTCATCCGACGCTTGCTTAAGAACAACCACTTCCCTATTCCATCTTGAAATTTGTGAAAAGACTCCTGCTCAAAAACCTCATCGTATTTAATGATGTCACGATCCTCCTCTTCGAATCGCATGGCTTCTTTTTTATCAAAGTGTGTTTCCAGTACACTTTTACCGATCACTTCTCCGGTGCTCTTCCCAAATGTGTCTGCCAGGGCTTTGTTTACCAGTACATATCGACTCTTTTTGTCTCGAACGAATATAAAATTTGGTAAGCTATCGATGATCTCCTGAAAGAAGAGCGTTTGTCGTTCTAGTTGACTTGTGCGGTCTTTGACTAACTCTTCCAACTGATCCTTGTAACTTTCTAGCTCTTGTTCGGCCTGTACACGTTCGGTTACATCAAAAATACTACTCGTGAGGCCGATTACTTCGTTACCCTTATTCCTAACGGGGTTAAAAACCTGAGTGTAATACTTGTCTTTGAGCAAACTAGTTACCTGAAAGTGTTCTCCATCCAAAGCCTTTTTATAATTCCTAATGGCACGTTCGCCCCAGTCGTTTGGTAAAAGTTTAATGATATTCGTCCCAACGGCAACTTCAGCATTGAATACCTCATACATCTCCTTTTTATGAAGAGAATTAAACCCCGTATAGCAAAAGTTCTTATCCAGGGAATAAATACTCACATGACCTGGGTATTCGATAAAGGAATTAAGTCTTGCTGAATAGTCTCCAAGTTGCTCCTCTACATCAACCTGGTGGCGATCATGTGTATTCAGGAGCCTTTTTAAATAACCTGCCATACCAAAAGTGAAAGGAACTGAAGCGATGATAAGCACCACCACCATCACTTTAACCCACACCAAGACAACTGCGGTATCAGCAACGAACCAGTTTTGCTCTATACCCACCAAGACTAACAGCATTACCACGAGTAGCGTAAAAAGCTTCCCGCCCATTAACCACGCTACTCTTACTATTTTCTTTGGGGCATTCATATTTGGGCTGAAAATAGTGAGAATTTAGAACTACCTGAAATAAATCCGGTCCAACGTGGATTAATAGAGTTCGGAGTAGTACTGATCGGCCATGCGATGGCTGCCGAACTCGGGAAGTACATCTTTCATGCTGGCAAACACAATATCCAACCATTTGTCATTTTTACCATAATAAGTCGGCACTACTTTCTGTTCCAGGATCTTGTATAGATTCTCATAATCTGCCCTATCATGAGCTTCCAGAGATAAAGAAGTGTCTGCCGCAGGGATGACAAAACAGTTTTTACCATCTTTAGCAAATTCCGGAATCCAGCCATCATCAGTAGACAAGTTAACAGAGCCATTCATAGCAGCTGTCATTCCACTGGTACCTGATGCTTCACGGGTGATTCTTGGATTGTTTAGCCAAATATCCGAGCCTAGCTTTAGCAAACGGGATAGTTCTAGTTCATATCCAGTAAGAACTGCTACATTCTTATGATTCAGGCTAAATCGATGCAACCTGTTAAACACATCAATCGCTTCAAAATCTCTCGGATAAGGCTTTCCTGCCCAGATGACCTGCACCTGCTCATTGGTATTATCCAGTAATCGTTCAAAACGCTCAATATCACTCAGTAGCAAATCTGCTCGCTTATAACCAGCAAATCTCCTTGCCCAAACCACTGTCAATACTGATGGATCGAAAATCTTGCCTGTCTGATCAGCTACCTCTTTGAATAGCTCCAACTTCAGCTCTGTTTTTCGCTTCACAAAGGCCTTCTTATTACCTTTTTCCATAGTGGCCAATAATGTCTTATCCTGCCAATAGGATTGGTTTTGTGCATTGGTAATCGGAATAATCTTGCTGATGCCCTTGTAGCCTTTCCACATGTCTTTTGATACTTTCGCGTGGATCTTAGACACTGCATTAGACTTCTTTGCATGGCGCAAAGCCGCTACGGTATAACTCAACTTACCATCATCAGTTTCTGTCTTCAGTTCATCATCAGTTAATGTTCTGGAGAAAAAACCCATCCTGTTGAGTAAGTCACCCTCTCGCTCCTCATTTCCAGCTTTCTCAGGTGTATGGGTTGTAAAGGCAAAATTTTCCTTTTTGCATCCCTTATCACTCAAATAGTAAAAAGCGGGCAGGCCGTGTCCTTCATTAAGATGGTAGACATCAGCACCTCCCAGCGCCTCTACTACCTTTGCTCCGCCCACTCCGAGCACGATACTCTGACTGATTCGAGTAAGCTCATTAGCATCATACAGCCTATCTGTAATAGTCCTGGACAAATGATCGTTTTCTGGAAGGTCAGTAGATAGGAAATACATAGGAACCGTACCAAAGATCTCCGGCTTAAGACAAAATGCTCTTACCTGGACATTTGGATTATCTACCACACGGACTGAAACCTGAATACCGGCATCCTCCAGAAAAGAGTAATGCTTTTGAACAAATCGTGGAGCCAGGGTGCCGTCCTCATTTCTACCCTGGTCATAATACCCATACTTCCAAAGCATACCAATACCAATGAAATTCTGCTTTAACTCATACGCACTACGCATATGTGACCCAGCCAGAAAACCTAGCCCTCCGGAGTAGGTTTTTAGTGCCTGGTCAATGGCAAACTCCATACTGAAGTAAGCTACTTTTTTACTGTATTTTTTGTCTGTCTTATATGGATGATACCATTTAGAATACTTGGTCATTTCGAAATCTAGTTAGATGGATTAAACCCAAAATAAAGCTTTAAATCAAAGATTCAGCGAACCAAGACAAGAATCTCTGTGAAGTGTGAATTGAAAACGTTTTCAAGGGAAAAAAATGTTTTTACTGCTAACTGCCTACATGAAAAAGAGCGTCACCTCTGTTCACGACCGGATTATTATTGATGGCGATGATGTGGCCTGTCAGCGGAGACTTGATCTGCACTTCGTAAGTCCCGTACGGGTCACATACCCGACCGAGCACTTCTTTTTGCTCGACAGCACTACCGTTTCGTTGAAACCCATAATGCAAGCCTGCAGACTTTGCTCGTACCCAGGAAGACTTCATAATGAGGGTTGGCTCCTTTTCAATCATTGGAGCCTCATCTCGCATTTTGAGATGGTGCATCACCCGCAGCATTCCTGCTATACCTTCATCTATAGCGTTTTTTCTTAAACGGAGCGACTCACCTCCTTCATAGACAATTATTCTTTTGCCTTGGCGAAACGCTTCCTTCCGTAGTGATTTATCTCTGAAGGGTGAATTAATAATGAATTTAGTTCCAAATGCTTTAGCCAGTTCCAGATTCTCGGGGTCTTCGGTTTTCACCCGGACCTGTGGTGAGTTATTGATTCTGGCTCCTCCCGTATGAAAGTCAATGCCATAGTCTATATGGGGAATGATCTCATGCATTAAAAAAAATGCTACCTGACTGGCCAGCGAACCGGTCTTTGAACCTGGAAATGACCGATTGATGTCCTTGCCATCAGGAACATCCCGTGAGAAGTTGATGAATCCATAAATGTTCATAATCGGGATACAAATAACCGTACCCGCATTCACTCGATACAGTTTTTCACGGATGATGCGGCGTACAATCTCCACTCCATTGATCTCATCACCATGCATACCTGCCAGGAGTAAAAGCGAAGGCCCCGGGTTCTTACTTCGATGCACCATCACCGGTATATCGATGGATGTACCAGATGGCAGCTTAGCGATATTAACATCTATCTTTTTGGTTTCTCCTTTACGTATCTCTTCGCCTGCTATTTTCATTTCATTCTGTTTGTCTACTTCTATCAGGTGAATTTCAACATTAATTGGCACATCCTAAAGTTTTTACTATCCGATTAAAAAAACTACTTGTCACCGCAAGGTTTATTTGGGATGTGCATCTAAATAGATAGAACAAAAAATAAAAGGTTATGAAAAAGATCACATTTATGATGGCATTGATTCTAATAGGAACCATGTCCTTTGCTCAGAGAGCGCCAAGAGCGGAACGAGGCGAAGAAAGACCCAACAAAGAAAGATCCCATGAACGGATGGCCGATCACCTGGACCTCACAGATGAGCAACAACAGCAGATGAAAGACCTGAGATTGGCGCACCTGAAGAAGACTTCTGAAACCCAGAGTCAGATGAAAATCAAAAAGGCGGAACTGGAAGCTGCAATTCT
>JAMWZA010000128.1 GCA_024305105.1 Marinoscillum sp. | reverse complement strand
CAATTTACCGTGAGCTTTTTTAATTATTGCATCAAAGCAATAACTTAAACATTAAATCAACACTCTTCATTATGACAACAGAACAACTAGAAGTCGAAATCAAGTCCCTTGAAGGGCAGCTTACCGGAGACATGTTTGCCGATATGGACATCCGTGATAAGATCCACAATCTCAAAATGCAACTTACTGGCACTAAGCCCATGAATCAGCAGATTGATTGTGTAGGATGCGGAAGTTAAGAAACTAGTTGGAAAAATATAAACCCAGCCCTGACAAGTTCGCTTTGTCGGGGTTTTTTATGTAAAGAAAAACCCTGATGCGATTGCACCAGGGTTAGTTGTAGAAACAATTGTATAGTATATTTTTTATCTCTAGTTAAGGTTAATAGGTTGACTGATTTCGTCTATTTGGACGTGTTTGGCATTGCCAAACGTATAGGTCAACCCAAAGTTGATCAGGTAATCAGCAAAAGCGGCGTCTCCATGTCTGTCTGATTGTTTGTCTGAGAAATTTTGGACTCGGTTTCGCTCAATCGCTACAGGCACAGTAAGGTTGATGGCTGTGTTTCTGACTGAATAGGATAACCCTGGCTCTAATGAGATCACATATCCAGGCCTTCTAAATCCTTCGTCACCGCCTACCAGATCACTTGATGGAATTCCTTCGATCCTGGCACCACCGTAAACGAACAAGCCATGTATGGGTAGCATGGTCAAAGCACCCAAACGAGCAGCATATTGATCCGGTACAGAAAAGTCCCTGTTTCTTCCCCGGGTTTCCAATGTGTACTTTTCGCGTGGGTTGATTAGATAGTATAAGTTTCCACTTAAAACAATATTGTCCGTTAAGGGGTGGAAGCCTTGCATCTCCAATGTTGCACCAAATCCGCCATCACCAGGCTGTATAGACTGGTCTACCCCAGATTGGATCGTTTGATCATTGCCATCTCCCTGATTGTAAAATGTATCTTGAAAGCGGTAGTTGCCACTCGGAAGTTTTACCCCAATACCCAATGACAAGTTGCTGAATGAAGTTGACTTAAAGAGCCAATAACTTAAACCCAGACGGATATCCGCCAGCCCATAACTCGAGGTAGCACGGCGGTCTCCTGGCCAAAATTCATTTTCCAGTGTAGTTGGGTCATCCTCATCTGGATTGCCTCCATGTTCATACATTGACGAGCGATTGTGATAGACTAAGGGAAGTTGGATATTGGCCGACAACCGATCACTTATGCCATAGCTTATCAGGAAGTCGAGAAAAAAGGAGTCATTAATTACCTCAGAGCCTTCTTCTACCCTATATGTTTCTTCATGTTTGCCCCGAAAGTGTTTATAAGAATGGAAATAGCGAAAGTTTGTGCTGGCTTGCCACTGATTTTTCTGCAATAGACCTCCGCCATTGACATTGGCGCCACAGCCCGATCGTATGGCTACACAGCCTTGACCAAATAGATTCATGGATACAAACAGGACACACAAAGCACCTGCTGTCTTTAAGTAAATAAGTTTCATAAGTGATAGTAAAAAGTAAAATACAGACAAGCACATGACGTGAATTCTTATATGAATGTGTCATCTGTAAAAAAAATGAAGATCTGGGTTTTGGGTTTAGACCTGCGGCGGAGGAGTGGTTACCTCTGCAAATTTATTACTCTTGAATGGAGCTGGAAAATGACCCGTTTTGATCATATTGGAAAATGACCGTTCCACGGCTCCCCAGTTTGTCGTTTTGTCTGAGACATACTCTTTAATAACAGACTTAGTAAGATCAGATTTTCCCTGGTTTGGAGACTCACCGTCAGACATTCCTCGTACCCAGTCAGCAATTGATAGGTTTAATTTCTCAGTATCAGTATCTTTTGCTACGATCAGGTGAATTGCCTCGTTAGCATATTTCTGAAGAACTTTGCGGTAAACCTCTCCATTGATGATGATTTTTCCATGAGTCACTCGATACTCTTGTTGGTTATTCCAATAAGGTAAAGAAACAGGTATAGATACGTGTTTCATGTCGGGTGTAATTTCTACATGAGACATCCACTTATCTTCAATGCGCTCTGTACTATACCAGTAGTATCCCAGGTATCCCACCTGATACATCAGGAAAAGGCATAAAAAGAATATGGAAAAGAATTTTCTCACAGCGATCAAGATAATTCGGATTATTGAGAAATATAAATTATCACGGCTTAAAAGTTAGGAAAGGCCTCTTTTATTGTCAACAAGGGCTTATAGTCTGAAAATCTTCCAGTTTAGCCAGGAGGTCTTCCTGGATCATGTAGAGGGGTGTCCTGTCCAGATAGTCTAGTGAATAATCACAGTAGTAGATGAAGCTGGTCAGTTTATCTCCTTCGAGTCCGGTGACGTTCTGTACCCAATCACGGGTAAACTTTTGATGGACACGTTGAGTAATGGATTCTCGCTGAAGCACTTGATGATACTTCCTCTCTTCCTTGGCTTGTTTGCTGAACTTCTGGTAGAGAAAGTCAGTGGGCTGCATGATTGCAAAAAGCGGGTTGTTCAACTGTTTTTCGCTAATCGGCGAGTCATCATATGGTTTCGGTTCTAACATGCCATGATACCAAAAACCAGTGTCCTGAGGAATGTGTTCGATCAACCTTCGCTTGAATACTTCCTCACTTGGAATATTGGATATCGTGATTTCATCCAGGAGTAATTGATCCTGAGGAAGCTTAAGTTGGATTTGTTGGTCGAACCAGCCAGGCTTTACCTCCCAGCCTAGTTTTTGATAACCTACGATAGAAAAAACAATTGTATCTCCCACATTGGCATGAATCCTAAAATAACCGGCTACATCAGTGATGTTCATTTGGTTTGATGTGATGTTGTTCACATGAGCAAATTGAACTGGTTCATTGGTCAATGAATCCTGCAACTGTCCAGATACGAGCTGTTGTGATGAGGCGGCAAAAGCACAAATCAGATTAATTGCTAGCAAAAGTTTTAGCGACTTCACAACGCAAATGTGAAAAGAATTCTACCGAAAAAGGTCTAATTAAGGTTTTTTAACAGTTACAATGAGAGCGATCGGAGTTGCTCAAGCGTGATGCTAGGTCGGTCAATCATAGTCGTATCCGTACCAATCTCAATGGCGCGGGATTTCCATGAGTCGTGAAACCTGGAAGGAACTATTTCTTTGATCGGTAGGCCTTCTTTGAGCAGGGCGTAAGATACAATCTGTAAATCCTCGAGGGATACGCTATCGCCATAAAATATGGCATTAGACTGGTAGTTAAGGTATTCCGGAGCTACTTCTCGTTCGTGGATATAATAGCCTAATTTCCCCAGAGCATAGGCACTATTTCCATCCGGTTCATGATGATAATAGCGAATTATTATATCAGTTCTGGCTTTATTTTTTTTCAGGTTTGCAACTACGTTGGTTTTGTAATCTGCTAGTAGTTTTTCAAAGTAGTCTTCTACATAAGCGGGCTCTTCTGTCAGGGGTTTTAAGTGCCTATCTGTCTCCTTTTTTTCCGAGAGGTTCACTTCCTCATTTGATCGTTTCAAGGAATCCTCGCTTTTCTCATGAGCAATTTTGTCTTCAAAAGTCCTACTCTGAATCTGATTGACAAGTTCAGGCTGTTCAGTCACTTCTTTGGCCAGATCGTGATCAATTGGCTCATAGTGGAATCCAAAGACACGGTCAAGAATTAAGAGTACCGTGAAAAATGCAACTGTAAATGCGATGTACAAAAAAGGTTTTACCGGCAACCCTGACTTCATTTAGGTGATGAGTTTCCCTAAATTTAACAATTATATCTTTATGTTGAATTTTGCTAAGCGAAAAAGCCCGGACAATTTGCCCGGGCTTTCCAATTTCATGATGATTTATTCGTTTTAATCGTTCTTAGAGTTATCCAAATCAATCACCACGGGTGTAGCGATGAAAATGGATGAATAAGTACCGATCAAAATACCTACCAATAAGGCGAAAGAGAATCCTTTCAACGCTGCTCCACCGAAGATAAATAGTACCAATACGACAATCAACGTAGTGACTGAAGTAATCAATGTTCTACTCACAGTACTGTTCAGTGATTCGTTAAATACCTTTTTCTTCTCGCTTCCGGTTTTGATACCAAGATTCTCACGTATTCTATCAAATACTACCACGGTATCGTTTATGGAATAACCAATGATGGTTAGGATTGCGGCCACAAATACTTGATCTACTTCGAATGATACGCCGAGCAGTCCTGCTATTGCAAAAGCTGAAAGCACAAACAAGGTATCGTGGAATAGGGCAACGATCGCACCCAAACCAAACTGCCATTTACGGAACCTTATCAGGATATAGATGAAAATACTGATAAGCGCAAAAAGTGCAGATTCGTAAGATGAGTTTTTGATATCATCAGCAATAGTTGCACTCACTTTCGATGAGCTACTGATGATAAACTGTCCCGTCTCTGGCGCTGAAGTAAGATCAGAATAGGCCAGTCCTAAAGAAGAGACTCCTTCGATCAACGCTTGTTTTACCTGTGAGTCAGCTGCATCTGTTTCATCCTCTATCAAATAGGAGGTAGTAATTTTCAAAACGTTGTTAGCGCCGTAGGTTTTGACCTCCGTCCCCTCATTTTCGAAGTATGGCGCTACAGCGGATTTCATTTCTGTTGGCGCTACTGGCTCATTCAAGGATACAATAAACGACCGTCCACCTTTGAAGTCTACACCTAAAGTTAGCCCTTTGATAAACATTGCCACGATACCCACTGTGATGAAAATTCCACTGAAGATATAGGCCATTTTTCGTTTGCTGATGAAATCAATGTTCAATCCAACTAACGCATTTCTGGAGAATGCATTTGCAAAAGAAAGTTTTGACTTGTCACCTTTTTTGGAGAATGCTTCAGTAATTACACGAGTGATAAATACTGCACTGAAGAATGAACAAGCAATACCAATCATCAAGGTAATGGCAAATCCTTTCACCGGACCTTGTCCGAGTATATAAAGGAAAAGACCTGTAATGAACGTTGTTACATTCGCATCAATAATAGAACTGTATGCCTTTGCATAACCACTACTGATTGCGGCCTTGAGTCCTGCTCCATTTCTTAGTTCTTCTTTAATCCTTTCGAAGATCAGCACGTTTGCATCAATTGACATACCAATGGTCAATACAATACCTGCAATACCGGGTAACGTTAGAGATGCACTGAGCTGTGCCAAAATCCCAAGAATGAAGAAGATGTTGAAGAATAATGCTACGTTGGCAATCAAGCCACCCTTAGCATAATAAATCACCATGAAGATGATGACAATAGCCAAACCTGCTACGATTGAGATGATACCTTGTTGCTGAGCAGCTTTACCAAGAGTTGGTCCGATCACAACATCTTCAACAATGGTGGTTGGAGCAGGAAGTGCTCCAGCTTTAAGAATGTTTGCTAAATCTTTAGCCTCTTCGATAGTAAAGTTTCCTGTGATTGAAGAACTGCCATTCGGTATTTCACCTTCCACATTTGGCGCAGAATAAACATAGTTATCAAGAACGATAGCGATTCTTCTACCAATATTATTACCAGTAAGTCTTCTCCAGTTTTTCGCTCCAGTGGCATTCATTTGCATGCTAATGGCTGGACGAGATCTCTGGTCAAGTTCCTGTCTAGCGTCGGTAATTACTTCACCTGTAAGTGGAGCTTTGCCCGTCCTAGTGGTTTTGATGGCATGAAGCTCTAGTAGCTCAGGAGCATTTACTGCTTCGTTCTTTATTGGCTTCACAGACCACAACAGCTTCATGTTCGCTGGGATGATAGATTGCACATCCTCTCTTTCCAATATTCTATTGATGGTAGAAGTATCCTTTACGTCATAAACTAATCCGTATTGGCTCTTTATCAATGAGAAAAGCGGCGAAACTTGTGAGTTGAAAGCGGAATCAAGCGCATCCTCAGCGGTAGTGTCTGTGTCCGCCTCGGCTGTAAGACTATCTGCAGGATCTGAAACAGATGTATTGTCATCTTCTGCTAATAGACTGGACAAGTCATCTTCTGAAGCTGAACCACCATCCGTAAGGCCTTCAGCATCGAGACCTGTTTCACCCTCTGCTACTAATAAATCGTTGATGGCTTGAAGCGTAGGAGAAATCTCGTTGATCTCATATACTTCCCAAAACTCAAGCTTGGCAACGCCCTGAAGTAATTTTCTAACACGTTCAGGATTGTCTACACCTGGAAGTTCAATCTGGATACGACCTGTTCCTTGTAATCTCTGAATGTTTGGCTGAGAAGTTCCAAATCGGTCAATACGCGTTCTTAGGATATTAAAAGATCGATCAATAGCGCTTTCCACTTCGGTACGGATAACGTCTAAAACTTCTTCATCAGTAGAGTTCAGGCTGATTCGACCTCTGTTAGTTGCATTCGAAAATATGTATGCCAGAGAGTTGTCTGATTTCTCTTGAAACAAACGGTAGAATTCGTCCACATAACTAATCTGAGTTCCTCTGATATTTTGTTTCGCTTCTACCAGTGCTTCCTGAAATGCCGCATCCTGATTGTTGCCGCTTAGTCCTTTTAGAATATCTACCGGAGATACTTCCAGAGTCACGTGCATACCACCTTGAAGGTCAAGACCAAGATTAAGTTCAGTCTCTTTTACGTCTTGATAAGTGTACTGCATACCAAGGAGGTTGTACACTGGCTCGTTCCAAACAGAGTCCAAATAACGCTGTTTTTCTGAGTAGTCAATGCTGCCGTCAGTTGCTTTAGTTGCAGCTGTAGCTTCTTTCTGGATCGATTGCGCCACAAATGTGAACGACAAATAATAGATACACAGCAAAGAAACGACTATAGTCAATAGAACTACAAATCCTTTATTTTTCATGATTTTAATAAGTTTTCAAAAATGAATTAGGGTCAACAATTAGTTGCTAATTGCTGAGACTGGGTTTAATAAAATAGTCTAAGTGTAATAGAGGGAGGATACTATGGGGCGTTCGGTGAAATAATCAGCCTAAATAGTATCTTAAGTGCTTTGTCACTAGCAGGTAAACTTTCTTGAATTTCAGAAAATTCCTCTTTGATTTCTTCAATGTCTGGTAACACATCAATGAGGGTGAATGAGTGTTCCAAACTCACTTGCACACTAGAGGTAATTGCATCGAAAGCTTTTAACACTACATCGCCTTCTTCTTGCTGATCTTCAGTGCTTTCAGATTGCTCTTGAGCTACTGCATTAATCGGCAATGGAGCTGTGCTGACGGTTATGGACGTAACCCCAACCAGCAAGCCCATCATGGTCGTCATGATGAACGTAAGTCTCGATATGTCGTTTCTGCTTGTCTTCAAAGCGCGACAAAACTACTGAAATACAATTAATTACCTCAATTAATGAGGAATTTATTCTTGCAGCTTCCCTCGAAGGTAAGTAATGACCACATCGAGTGCCCGTTCGAACCCGTTGTGATTGGGTATGATGATGTCCGAATCGTATTTAAGCGGCTCTATGTATTTTTTAAACGATGGAGTCACATGGTGCTGAAATCGATACAGCACATCGCTTAGATCATATCCGCGTTCCTCGGCATCTCTGGTGATTCGCCTGGTAAGCATGAGATAGTCAGGAGCTTCTATGAATATTTTAAAGTCCAGAAGGCTATTGATCTCCTTGTAATAGAAAGTAAAGATGCCCTCTACCACAATGATTGGTGTAGACTTAATGTGGATGATCTCAGGCGTTTTGCTGTCATTATTGAACGTATATTCCTGGATGGTAATATCTTCTCCCGCTTTCAGTTTTTTTAGATCGGCCGAAAATCGTTCTCTGTCAAGAGACTCTGGCATATCAAAGTTCTCTATTCCCTGATCGTCAATTGGTTGCTCATGGCGAGGCTTGTAGTAATTGTCCAGTGAAAGCAGACTTACTTCTTGTGCATTAAATGCCTCCATAAGTTGCTTAAGAAATAAGGTTTTTCCAGATCCACTACCTCCGGTGATGCCTACTGTGATCGGACGATTCATTGTTCTGAGAGAAAATTAACTAGTTGCTGAAATGCTTTCGCTCTATGAGAGATTTGATTTTTTTCATCAGCACTCATTTCTGCAAAGGTAATGTCATAACCTTCAGGTTGGAAGATTGGGTCATAACCAAACCCTTCTTGTCCAGACTTTTCTCTGGTGATAGACCCTTTGGCAATCCCAGTGAATTGATGGACACTGCCCTCTGCATTAATGTATGTAATGACTGTTTTGAAACGGGCACTGCGTTCATCAAAGCTACCTAGTTTGGATAGTAACAAGTCCATGTTGTCATGACTGTTTTTCTGAGGACCAGCATAACGTGCTGAATAAACTCCGGGTTTTCCCTTGAGTGCTTGCACTTCCAGCCCAGTATCATCCCCAAAGCAGGCAACTCGATGCTTATCAAAAACATATTGGGTTTTCATGAGTGAATTACCCTCGATGGTATCAGAGGTTTCCGGGATTTCCTCGTGAAGATTCAGCTCATCTAAACTACGAAGCTCCATGCCTTCCGGCAGGAGCTTCGCAATTTCTTTGACTTTATTTTGATTGTGTGTGGCAAAATATACAACCATCACTTTCGGACTTTTACAGGGTACACGTCAAAAATTAGAATAGAATTAGACGGGATTACAGCATTTCCTGAGGATCCGTATCCAAGAGGAGAAGGGATGATCATTCGTGCCATACCACCCACATTCATTTGTTTTAGTGAAGCCGTAGTTCCATCTGCAAAACCCTGGACGAATCCTAAAGTTTCAAGTGCCCAGCCTGATTCTGTATGGGTAAATACAAATGGCTGGTATCTACTTAGGGAATCAAAAGAATCGTTGTTGATATCTACGGTATCTATTGAGGTGTCGAATATTTCCTCATCCAGAAACCGTCCTACATAGTGGACACTCACAATATCATTGTATTCTATTGCTTCTCCATTTCCCTCATCCAGTACCACAAAACGTACTCTAGAAGTAGTTGTATCTACATCAGTATAGCCTTTATTATCGATATAAGCCTGAATTTCAATCAAATCCTCTTCAAGAATTTGAATATTACTAGGTTGTTCGACGAGCGTATCTGACCCACAAGAATCCAAAAGCATCACTCCCAACAACCCCACAATGATCAATTGCCATTTCAAATTCCTTCTCATACCCTTCTTAATAACTAGTTTTTCTCTACTGAAATTACTTCCACGTCAAACTCCAAAATGCTGAATGGCTTAATTACAGCTCCAGAGCCTCTGGCTCCATATCCTAATGCACTCGGAATGTATAACGTTCCTTTACCGCCTTCTGGTATCAATGGAATCCCTTCGTCCCATCCTCTGATAACTCGTCCTTGTCCTACGACTACTTCGAATGGATTGTATCCGACCTGTTCAGCTCGTTGTTCATTATAGATTCCTTGCTCTCTAGCCACTGATTCCATACTGGTGTCAAAGTATGCACCGTCCAGAATTTTACCTGCATAGTGAACGGACACTTTATCTCCAGACTCTGCAAAAGTGCCATTACCCTCGTCAGTTATCACATACCTTAGGCCAGACTCAGTAGTTTGGGCGTCTATGCCTTTTGCTTCAAGATATTCATCGATAATTTTGCTTTCTTCAGCTGTTTTAGAAGCCATCATCTCCATTTGTTTCTCTGACTGGTACGCCTGAAAAGCTTCACGAGACATAAGGTCTACCGCACGCATTGCTACTTTTACCTTGTCCGTTGCGTTGAGTGAATCAGGAACGGCCGTCTGATACGTCTGTGTGAATAGGTTTTCTACACTGGTTTCAAAATAGACACTATCACCAATTTCCATTTTATTCAGGACTTCCTGAATATCACCGGCTGCCATCTCAGGATTGTATAGTAGAGGCATTGGTTCATCTGTGCTCTCAATCAATATTTTGTCGTCAGCTGTTGTGATTTGAAGTTTCAATAAAAGAACAGAGTCTTTTACCAGTACTTCACCATCACCTTTGACGATGCAAGAAACCTCGATTCCAGATTCTGTGACAAAGTCATGGTTTTCTTGACAGGCTACAATAGCCAGTGCGAGGATTACTATCCAAATGTTTTTCATTAGTTGTTTTTTAAAAGGTTTACTGAAATTTTGGTATCAGCGATTTGAATTTTTCTACTGTTTCATCCAGCGGAACGTCTGAAATTCCACCAGCTGCATTCTTATGTCCACCTCCATTAAAGTATTCGGAGGCAAAATCGTTCACTGCATGATTACCCACAGAGCGAAAAGACATTTTCACTTCGCCTCCACGTTCCATAATAATCGCAGCTACAAAGATTCCTTGTATCGATAAGGCGTAATTAACCAACCCTTCGGTATCTCCAGATTTCAAATGAAACCGTTCATGCTCTTCTGCATTGATGACGAAATAAGCTACTCTCTTTTCCGCATCGACGGTTAGTTTCTCCATCAATGCATAACCGATAAATCTTAGTCGGTTCAACGAATTGGTATCGTAAATCAGTCTGCTGACCTTGTTGATGTCCACGCCAATGTCCATCAGCTCAGCAACTGTGCGGTGTATTTTAGCCGAAGTAGAATTATGCTTAAATGAGCCCGTATCGGTCATGATCCCAGCATATAGCGCTTCAGCTATGCCCAAAGTGATTTCATCTTTACCATCAAGCAGCAAGATGAGATCATAAACAAGCTCTGCAGTTGCGGCAGCTTGATTGTCCCAAAGTGAGAAATCGGCAAATTCTTCCGGGTTTAGGTGATGATCTACCAAAAGTTTTTTGGCTTCAGAAGCATCTACCAAAGGTCCCAGACTTTTGATTCGCTTCATTCCATTGAAATCAAGACAGCAAATCAGGTCCGCATTTTTTATAAGCGTGCCAATTCGGTCTGCTTTGGAGTTGTCATAAATTATGACTTGTTCATTACCTTCCATCCAATGCAGGAATTGCGGATAATCTGTAGGGGTAATTACCTCCACGGAGTGTCCACGTCCTTTCAGGAAATGGTACAAACCCAGTGAAGACCCCAGCGCATCAGCGTCAGGATTGGCATGAGTTGTTATAACAATTTTCCTGGGAGAATTGAGAAATGCTTTAAAAGCGTTTAGTTCCTTCATTTACTAATCTGGCCTCACCGCGGCTGTTAGTGAAACGCAAAACTCACAATAAATCAAGTAAATACAAAATGCAGGCAATGATGGTCAGGATTGATTTAATAGTTATTTTTGCAGCCGTTTTAAGGAAACCAAATAAATAACAATCGAAATGGCAGGAAATAAGACTTTCACAATGATTAAGCCTGATGCATACGAGGCTGGAAATAGTGGTGCGATCATCAAAATGATCGAAGAGGCAGGTTTTAAAATCAACGCTGCGAAGTTGACCAAACTTACGGCTGAAAATGCAGGAGCTTTCTATGCAGTGCATAAAGAACGTCCTTTTTATGCAGATCTGGTTAAGTACATGTCTTCAGCGCCAATCATTGCAATGATTCTTGAAAAAGACAATGCAGTAGAAGATTTCAGAAAATTGATCGGGGCAACGAATCCTGCTGAGGCGGCTGATGGAACCATCAGAAAACTATTTGCCAAGTCGATTGAAGCAAATGCCGTTCACGGATCTGACTCTGATGAGAACGCTGCTATCGAAGGATCATTCTTTTTCTCTCAGACAGAGAAATTCTAAGTATTTGAGTCGAAAGACTATGAAATAGTTAAAGTCTCGTGGGTTCTACTCCGAGACTTTTTCTTCATCCAACTTCTCCACCCAGAAGTTGTTGAATCCCTCGCCAATGTGTAGAGTGATAAGATTAAGTTGCAGCAACTCCAGAATGGCTAAGAAATTGTAGATGACCAGGATCTTCTCTGGTCGCTCTTCCACCATTTTACTGAAGGAGATACGACGATCTCTACTTTTTCTGAGTTGATCCAGGACATAGTCCTTCTGTCCTCCAATGGTATATGGGTATTGTACTACCTGGTGAGTTGGTTTGGTTTGTTCGTATTCATACCGTTTCAGTACTTTTTGAAACACCTTCATGAGTTTGTAGAGGTCCAGGTCTTGTAACTCGGCCTCCACATCTACCGTAGATGAAAGTTTTTTAATTTCTTTCATCAAATTTCCTCTTCGCTCGCGATCCAACCGATCAGATTCCAGCTTGTTCAATTTTGAAATGACAGACTTGTACCGCTTGTACTCCAGCAAGTGTTTGACGAGCTCTTCACGCGGATCAATTTCATTTCCCTCCTCATCGAGAACAGGACGTGGCAGGAGCATCTTCGCTTTTATCCGCATCAATGTAGCAGCTACCAGAATAAATTCACTGGCCACCTCCACATTCATGTTTTCTAGCTGATGTAAGTAATTCAGAAAATCTGAAGTGACTTTTGCAATGGGAATGTCGTAAATATCCAATTCGTCCCGTTCGATGAAGAACAAGAGCAGATCAAATGGGCCTTCAAATAAAGGCAGCTTGATTTCGTAGGTGTTGGAAGTATTGGATTCGCTCACTGTAACTTCAAAGCTACGATAAAGTCTTAAAAGTAATCTGTAAAAACATGTAGTTTTGCTGAAGATTTGATAACGAAAGATTGACCTGAATAAACATTTAGATCGTACATTCGTTTTTCAAGCATCCCGAACAAGATGGAGTATGGAAATTAACCAAGGTAAGTTACTGGCTCAGATAGATAGCCCCAAAGATCTGAAAAAACTCAGTGAAAATCAGCTTTCACAACTGAGTGCCGAGCTACGCGAATACATTATTGATCACGTATCCATTTACGGTGGTCACTTTGGTGCAAGTCTGGGAGTGATTGAGCTGACCGTAGCACTTCATTACGTATTTAATACGCCAGATGATCAATTGATTTGGGATGTAGGTCACCAGGCATATGGTCACAAAATACTGACGGGGCGTAAAAAAGAATTTCATACCAATAGGCTCTATCAAGGCCTTTCAGGTTTTCCAAAAAGATCAGAAAGTGAATATGATGCCTTTGGTGTAGGTCACTCATCCACTTCCATTTCAGCGGCACTGGGTATGGCTTTTGGATCTGCACATAAGGGTGATTTGGAACGTCAGCACATTGCAGTAATTGGCGATGGTGCTATGACCGGTGGAATGGCATTTGAAGCCATGAATCATGCAGGTGACAGCAATAAAAATATGCTGATTATCCTTAATGACAACTGCATGTCCATAGATCCAAATGTAGGCGCATTAAAGGATTATCTTACTGATATCACCACGTCACATACCTACAATAAGATAAGAGATGATGTCTGGAAAGTGCTGGGTAAAATATCCAAATTTGGTCCTAATGCCCAGGAAATTGTCGGCAAGGTGGAGAATAGTATTAAATCCTTCTTGCTCAAACAAAGCAATCTTTTTGAGTCATTTAATCTAAGGTATTTTGGCCCGGTCGATGGCCATGATGTGAATCACCTGGTGCATGTTCTCAAAGACCTGAAAGATATACCCGGTCCTAAAATTTTACATTGTGTTACCGTAAAGGGAAAGGGGTTCAGTCTTGCCGAAAAGGATCAAACCAAATGGCATGCTCCGGGTAAGTTTGATAAAATCACGGGTGAAATCAGAAAGTCCGTGCCTACTCAGCCACAGGCTCCAAAATACCAGGAGGTTTTTGGCAATACTATAGTAGAATTGGCGAAAGCTGATAACCGTATTATGGGTGTGACTCCAGCAATGCCGTCTGGATCATCGCTGAATATTATGATGAAGGAAATGCCAGATCGGGCATTTGATGTAGGTATTGCTGAGCAGCACGCTGTTACTTTTTCCGCAGGTTTGGCCACACAGGGAATGGTACCATTCTGCAACATCTATAGTTCCTTTATGCAGCGAGCCTATGATCAGGTAATTCATGATGTAGCCATTCAGAAATTGCCCGTAGTGTTCTGTCTGGACAGAGCCGGAGTGGCTGGCGCTGATGGACCAACACATCATGGTGCTTATGATCTGGCATACATGCGATGTATTCCAAATATGATCGTTTCAGCCCCAATGAACGAGCAGGAACTTCGGAGTTTAATGTACACAGCTACATTACAAAATGACGGGCCTTTCACCATACGCTACCCACGTGGCAAAGGGGTGATGCCGGAGTGGCAAACACCTTTGGAGCAGCTGGAAATAGGTTCTGGTAGAAAGCTTAGAGGTGGCGAGGATTTGGCGATTTTAAGTATCGGTCATATTGGTAATTATGCATTGCTCGCTTGTGAAGACCTAGAAAAAGAAGGCCTGCAGGCGGCCCATTACGATATGCGTTTTGTGAAGCCTCTGGATGAAAAACTGCTCCATGAAGTTTTTACCAATCATAAACGAGTGATCACAGTTGAAGATGGGTGTTTACCTGGTGGTTTTGGATCTGCAATTCTCGAATTTATGGCGGATCATGGATACCACTCAAAAATTATTCGGATGGGAATGCCAGATCGCATTATTGAGCATGGTGAGCAGGATCAACTGTACCAAGAATGCGGATATGATACAGCGGCAATAAAAGCCGCTGCAATAAAAATCATGGACCCTCAAGCTGTATTGCAGTAGAATCAATCATATTTGATTATCTTCTTTTCGGATTAACGTTGAACTATTGTTTATGAAATTCCGAAAGGCATCAGTCTATGTGCTAATTTCTTGTGCGCTCCTTGGAGGATTGGCGTGTACGTCCACGAGTAGTAGCAAACAGGCACTTTTGGAAGAGGAGCCTCCTGAAAAGGTGGTGGACCTGGATTTGCCAAAAATCATTGAGCGTGGATACCTCATGGCCATTATGGACAATAGTTCCACCGGTCTGTTCATCTATCGAGGCAAAACCATGGGCTATGAATACGAGTTGTTACAGGCTTTTGCCGAATCAATTGGTGTAGAACTTCGAATTAACATCACTCCGGGACTGGAGGAAGGGTTTCAGAAACTCAATGCGGGTGAAGGAGATATACTTGCTTACAACCTCACAGTAACCAAGGAAAGAAAAAAGCGGATTGCCTTTACTCACTATCATAATCTGGTGAAGATGGTTCTAATTCAACGGAAACCATCCAACTGGCGTGAAATGAAGCTACACGAAATTGAGAATACGCTCATCAGAAATCCAGTTGACTTGATCGGTAAAGAAATTTTAGTAAGAAGTCATTCATCCTATGTCAGCCGATTGCAGAACCTTTCAGACGAAATAGGAGGGGATATTTTGATTATTCAGGATGACCCGGAGGTAGAGACCGAAACAATTATCCGAAAAGTAGCCGAAGGGGATATTGACTACACCGTGGCTGAGGAGGATATTGCTTTGGTAAACGCTACATACCACCCCAATTTGGATGTGAAGACAGCCGTAAGTTTTCCAACACAAATCGCCTGGGGAGTTAGAAAGAATGCTCCTGATTTACTTGACACTCTGGATAGCTGGATTCTCAGAATGAGAAAAAAATCCGATTATTATACGATTTATAATAAATATTTTAAAAGTCGTAAAAGCGCACTTAGACGAACAAGGAGTGAGTACTTCTCAGTGGGCGGAGCTGGAAAGCTTTCCCCATATGATTCACTTATCAAAATCAGCGCTGATACCTTAGGCTGGGACTGGCGGCTTCTGGCTGCTCAGGTCTACAAAGAATCAAAATTCGACCCTGAGGCAGAGTCTTGGGCTGGAGCAATCGGTTTGTTACAGCTGCTTCCAGCAACGGCAGAGGAGATTGGGGTCACTGATTTGACCAACCCATCGGAGAATCTTTATGCGGGCGCTATACACATCAGATGGCTTCAAAATTATTTTGAAGAATATATTGATTCGGAGGCCGAGCGAACAAAGTTCGTACTGGCAGCATACAATGTCGGACATGGTCATGTGATGGATGCCATTCGTTTGACAAATAAATTTGGTGGTGATCCTCAGAATTGGGAAGAGGTAAGCGATTTCCTTCTCAAAAAATCAAGTAGTAAATACTTCAATGATGAAGTCGTCAAATACGGATATTGTCGCGGTATAGAGCCAGTAACCTATGTATCGACCATTCTGGCAATTCATGAAAGCTATGTGGCACTCTTTCCGAGCGAACAGGAAGTGATTAACTAAAGTGGTTGGCCATGATTTTGGCAGATGATAAGCTCATCGGAATACCACCTCCCGGGTGAACAC
>JAMWZA010000127.1 GCA_024305105.1 Marinoscillum sp. | reverse complement strand
AAACGCCCTGAATAAGTGGGATGATTGCTCCACCAACCACGCCCATGATCATCAACCCTGACCCTTCACTGGTATACTCACCCAAACCTTTAATGCCCAATGGGAAAATGCATGGCCACATCACGGAATTGAACAAACCAACCGCGACGATGGTCCAAACTGAAAGAGAGCCTGATGAAAGGATGGAGACTGTAACCAATAAAAATGCAATTATGGAAACGACCGTAAGTGCTCTGGTGACTTTCACCCTGTTTAAAAAGGCAACCCCAATAAATCTCCCAACCATAGCTCCACCCCAATACATCGAAACGTACTTTGCAGCGGACTGCTCGCTCAATCCCGCGATATCTTCTAGTGCCAGGTAATTGATTAAAAAACTACCTACGGTCACCTCTGCTCCTACATAGAGGAAGATGGCCAGTACACCTAATCTTAAATTCTTAAATTTCCAGGCTCCCTTCTTTTTGGAGGAAGTAGACTCTATAGAAAGTACGGGAAGCTGGTAGAAGTAAATGATGCCTGCAACGAGTAAAATGAAAAAGGCAAGGGTCAAATAGGGAATTTGAACGGCTTCTGCTCCTCGCTGGGCTTCATTGCTGCTGAGAATGAAATGAGCACCTATCAATGGCCCGATGACAGTAGCTAGTGAATTGAAACCTCCAGCCAGATTGAGTCGGGCAGATGCTGTCTCAGGAGACCCTAGTGCCGAAAGGTACGGATTAGCAGAAACCTGCAACAGCGTAATCCCTGAAGCCATCACAAACAGCGCCAACAGGAACAGGGGATAAAAAACCATGGAAGCTGCTGGATAAAACATCAAGCAACCGACCATCACGACCAATAACCCAATAACGATGGAGTGCTTATACCCTTTCATCGCGATGACTTTGGATGCAGGCATAGCCATGAGGAAATAAGCACTAAAAAAAGTAAACTGAATCAGTATGGCCTGGATATAGGTAAGGTCAAAAACCGACTTCAGGTGTGGAATCAAAACATCATTAAATACCGTGATGATTCCAAAAATGAAGAACAGTGAAACCATCAGGGCAATGGCTCCATGATTGCTTTTGCTTGTTTGGTGGGTGTCGGTCAGAACGACCTCTGCTGCACTTCCTTTAATATCCATTGATGGTCAGTTATTTCTGTTCAATGTCTAAATAAACGGTCAGCAGACACTTCAAAAAATTTATTAGCAGTATGGGAAGGAATCATCGCTAAACGACATTTCTACTACTCCAAACGACATTTTTGCGGTTTAGCGATCAGTGGCTGTCACTGGTCTCCATAAAAAGCGAAAGCCCCCGAAAACGGAGGCTTTTGATTCGCTCAACTTATAAACACAATGTGCTCTTTTTAACGGGCATCCCACCATACTTTCGTTAAGAAGGTGTTTGGTCCCTGTCTCTCTATTGCCTCAGCAAAATTCGTTGGATTATTGGATGCCTCATGCGACGGATATAGCATTCTTCTAGGAATCACTCCACCAGTGGCATTGCTCGGGTAATCTACAGGTATAAGCGCCGGATATCCGGTTCTTCTCCAGTTTGACCACACTTCATACCAATCCAGGAATGAAGCCACCCAGTATTGTGCTCCAATCATAGCTTCTCCGTTGGCAGCATCATATGGATGTGCAGCAAGATAAGTTGTGATGTCAGCAGCCGGGATCGTAGCGATCGCATTGTACTGTGCCAAAAACTCCATCGCAGCGGTAACACCAGCATCGTAATGCTCAGCAGCAGTACCACCTACGCTATATCCTTTTTGTGCCGCCTCAGCCAACAATAACTCTACCTGCGCATAGTTGAGAACGAAAGTTGGACCGGAAAGACTCAAAAACACATCTTCTCTGATCGTAGAGTAGTTGGTTATGTCTCCCGGGAAATTCGGATCAGTACTTATGTCAAATTCTCCGCCGTTTTGGTCCAACCCGTTTGGCAAACCGATTTGATTGGCTGGATCAGTATCCCCAGATGACAATACACGTGAGAACACGCCCAGTCTCGGATCGTTGTTGTCCGCCAAGTAATCAACGAACGTCTTGCTCAAAAACACTTCACCTGTATTGGTTGCGTTCCACTCTCCACTTAGAATATTGCTGTTTCTGTTAACAGTCACTCGACCTCCATTTGCATCATGATTAATGAAGGCATTGTCGGCATTGCTTTCAAAAACTCCTCCAGCCACGGCACGCTCGGCCCATTGCTGTGCTGCACCAGGGTCTGCTTCAGTCATGCGCATGGCCAGACGAAGCATCATCGAGTAAGCAAACTTTCTCCACTGAATAATTGGGTCTGACGCATTTCCATAGATCAAGTCACCAGATCCAGGCACATCTCCAGCAGGGTCAAGCGCCTGAGCCGCTTCATCCAACTCGTTCAGCATGTCCATGTAGATATCTTGCTGTGAGTCATACTTCGGTGTGTAATTCTTCTCGTGGAAAGCCAACCCTGCTTCGAAATATGGAATATCTCCATACAAGTCAGTCAGTCGGTGAAAAATCATCACGCGATTGATTCTGGCAATTTGATGCAGATTGGCATACAAAGGATCTGATTCGGTTAGCTTAAGGAGATCAACGATGTATTTTACCTGATCATTATAAGCTACGTCAAAAGTCGCGTTGGCCCATGCGTCATTTTGAATGTACTTGTCCCCGGCGTACCAGCTGGCATTGGCTAGCTGCTGCGTCATCATCGCCGAATAGATAATGTTCACTCTCCAGGTATCGTAGCTAAAGTCGCTATTTCCAGAGTATTCAAGCTGTGCTCTACTTAGCGAATATACCGGCACATAGCTGCCTTCTGTTACCCTGTTTTTATCGGTATTGATGTCTTCGAAATCAGCCGTACAACCGGAAAATACCAGTAAGACCGCCGTAAGAATGATGTATGATAAATTCTTCATGTCTTAAATTTTTAGATGATTAAAACTTGGCACTTAGGTTGAGACCGAATGACCTGGTAGTAGGTAGCCCCAAATACTCAAGCCCCTGGAATCCATTACTATTGTTGTAGTTTGATTCCGGATCGATGTTAGGCGTAGCCTTGCTGATGTAGAACAGGTTTCTTCCAACAAGCGAGAGACTAAGGTTTCTCATTTTCCCCACTTTCGGGAACTGGTACGTCAGACTCAATGATCTGAACTTAATGAAGTCAGCATCATACACTTGCTCCATCGAGATGTTGGAAACGGCTCCATAATAGTTCTGTGCTGTAACAGTCGTATTGATTGGGTTGCCATCTACATCCACACCGGACATTTGAATTCCTTCACTACGACCTTCCAATGTTCCCTTATGAAGGCCATTGCTGTAAGCCAAGCTGTTCGTTCCAGAATAGATAACCGCTCCATATTTGAAGTCAATCAGGAAGGAAAGTGTCACATTTTTGTAGTTCAGGTCATTGCTCCATCCGCCAGTGATTGGGTGTACGCCTGTTCCCTGTGCTGTTGGCTCTGCAGCAGCCTGTGGAAGACCTGTTGGTGTTAGTATCAGATTACCAGCATCGTCTCGCATATAATCGTATGCTACCACCTGCGCAAATGGCTCCCCAACGATGTGCTGAACAAAAGCTCTACCGGTTCTTGATTCACCAGCAGGAAGAATCTCTTGTCCTTCAGCTAACTCTATTACTTTGTTGTTGTTGATTGTGTAGTTAAACGTGGAAGTCCATCGGAAGTCACCAACCGCTACTGGCACACCACCCAACAAGAATTCAAATCCTTTATTCTCTATTTGACCAACATTCACCACAGCATTCTGATAACCAGATGCTCTGGAAATACCCACAGGTACAATGTCATTTAGTGTCTGCTTGTTATAGAAAGCAAAGTCCGTAAATAACCTGTTTCCAAACAATTGGAACGCTGCACCAAACTCAATCTCTGTCACCTGAAGTGGCTCGATGTTCGGATTGGGTACATTGTTATCGACGTTCCCTAAAGCCTGCCCGTTTATAGCTGCTCCCAGGGTTCCGTAATACAGACTAGTCGAGAATACATCGGCATCACCTCCGACTCTGGCATAGCCAGCTCTGATCTTTCCAAGATCCATCCATGGCAGGTTTAACATCTCAGAGAAGACGTAGGAAAGGTTAACTGAAGGATAATTGTACGAATTATTTCCAGTAGGAAGGGTACTCGACCAGTCATTTCTATCTGTAACGTTTAAGTAAAGCATTTCACGAAATCCTAACTCTACTGATCCATAAAGGGACTGGATTTCTTTCTGTGGTTCGCTCACACTTGCACTGTTCGTGGCTGCAGTTCCTGGATTATAAAGAAATGGGAAAGCAAATCCGTTGGCATTTACATCCACTACTTTTTGCTGCATTTTCAGAATGTTTCCACCAAGAGTCACTCCGATGGAGAAATCCTGACCAAGGTCTTTATTAATCCCAATGAGTAAATCAGAATTGGTCTCATTGTGATTGATCGTACGCTGTACATCCAAACTTCCTGTTGGTCGATAAGCAGTACCAGTTGGTGTAATCTGAGTGGCATTGAACGCATAGAAGTCATTAGCCACTCGCGCTCTGATGTACAACCAATCAGTCGGTGCATATTTGATGCTTGCCACACTCATCACTCGGTCTTTAGACGTCTCTGTAATGAATCGGTTCGCCGCAAAATATGGGTTGGTGGTAAATGCATTTGGTCCGAAAGGAATTTCGTTTTTCATTTCATCATATCCAGTACCCAAATAGTCTGCATCTACGTTTGGTGGTAAAAACATGATTCCGAAGTTTCCGTTACCCGGCGCATCGTTCACTTTGGTTCTATTCGCTTTGTCTTTGGCATAGTTTACATTGGCACTTGCCGACCATTTTGGCGAAAGCTTATACGAAGCATCCAGATTGAATGTGTTTCGTCTGTAATCTGCATTAGGGTAAATGGAGTTGTTTCTCACATCTCCCATGGACAATCTCACATTACCAGTTTCTCCTCCTCCTGATATGGCAAGTGAGTTGGTGAATGTCACGCCTGTTTCATAAAATTTATCCAGATTGTTTCCGCTCACAGCAGAATATGGGTGCTGCTGACCATCAAACAATGTGACTTGTGATCCGTCAAGTTTTCCACCCCATGATGAAAGACCGGTATTCAAAGCAGACTGCTGGTCTACTGGTGCATTACCAAGTGTTCCTTGTCCATACTCTTCCTGAAAATCCCTGAAGTCATTGATTCGATCAATGGCCACATTGCTATTGAAATCAATACCCAGTCCTTGATTGTATTTCCCTGACTTGGTCGTGATGAGAATCACACCATTTCGTCCACGCTGGCCATAAAGTGCAGCAGCGGCACCACCTTTCAATACGGTGATGTCTTCAATATCATCTGGATTAATTGCTGTGATGGCATCTCCATAATCCGCACCGTCCCATTTTCCTGCATTACCCAAATTTGAGTTTTGGATTTGGATACCATTAACAACATAAAGCGGCTGGTTGCTCCCGGATAAAGATGAGTTACCTCGAATAGTCACTCTGGAAGATCCACCCGGACCTGTTGCCGGTGCTGTACTGTTCACACCAGCTACACGACCTACCAGGTTATTGGCAACACTAATTTCTCTCGCTTTTGTAAATTTCTCACCGCTCACTCTGGAAACCGAATAACCAAGGGTCTTGGATTCCTTCTCTATACCGAGTGCGGTCACTACTACTTCACTTAACTCTGTAAGATCAGTAGCCATGCCTACATTAATAAGCGTGCGACTGCCTACGGTCTCTTCCACATTGGCATAACCAATGAATGAAAAAACCAATACGGCATCCGCATCGGCACTTAGTTGATAATTTCCATCCAGGTCTGTTGTTGTTCCTTTGCTAGTTCCTTTGACCAGTACGGTAGCACCTGGAATTGGCTCTCCTGTCTGAGCATCTTTGACTACTCCTGACACCGTGCTTTGTGCCAGAACTGCCATGCTCATCAGCATTGTCATGACAAATGGTAGTATTTTCTTCATAAGAATAACTTTAAGTTTTAATGTGGTTAGGCGACCGTTTCTAGCAGCCTCGACAACTAATTAACCTAGTGTTAAGAAATCCAGAAAATTTATTCGCAGTATGACAGGGTTCTGTAGCTGAATGACATGCGAATCACTACGAACCGCAATGATGCTGTTAAGCACTAAAAACCAGCTGTTTAGATAAAATAACGGCGATTCGAGGCAAAATAATGAAAAAAGAGCTACCCTTATATTCGTAAAAGTGGAATTGGGGTACAATCAGGAATTATTGCCATTGAATAAGATCAAACAAAATAGAGAAGTTATCGGGCACATCATCTTTTGGGTGGGCTATTTTTCCTTCAATAGTGTCCGATGGGGACATTACTTTGGAGACTACCTCTACTCGATCAAGTCCAATCTGGTAGAATTCCCAATCCACATCATGGTATGCTACTTTAACCTGTACTGGTTGGTTCCAAAGCTCTTGTCGAAGAAGCGATTTGCCTATTATGTAGTTGCGCTCTTATTTTCTGTGTTCTTCATGTCATTGATCCGAATCGTTTTGACGTACCTACTGGTCACTACGAATATCTGGCCAGAGTCTGCCTTTGAAGAAACCAACCTCTTTGGGTTAAGCTATATCATTTCGGTATTTGTGGGCGAACTCTACATTGTGGGAGTCACAGCAGCAATCAAGCTGACTATAGACTGGGTAAGAGAACGCGATGCACAACGAGAACTGGAGAAGAACAGTTTGGAAACAGAATTAGCTTACCTGAAAAGTCAGATTCAACCGCACTTCTTTTTCAATACGCTCAACAGCCTCTATGCACTGACCTTGGAGAAATCCGAATTGGCTCCTAATACTATATTGAAACTCTCCAATCTGATGAGTTTTGTGATTTACCGAGCCAAAGCCGATGAGGTTAGCTTGATGGAAACGGTCACACACATGAAGAACTTCATCGAGTTGGAAAAGATCCGATTTGGGTCTAAACTCAATATCGATTTTGAAATAGAAGGTGAGCTGGATGGCAAAATTCCACCGCTGATCCTATCACCCTTTGTTGAGAACAGCATCAAACATGGTGGATTATCAGCTAGTGGTTCGATCGATATCGACATTCGATTACTGGTGAAGGAAAATCAGTTGATCTTCGAAGTAGAAAACTGGATGAAAGATTACAAGGATTCGGAAGAGAGTGAACGCCTGAATGCCGAGGGAATTGGTCTTGAAAACACCATCAGGAGACTAAAACTCCTCTATAAAGATCGATATCAGCTGGAAATAACCCAGGAGAACCAGAAGTACAAAGTACATTTGGCTTTACCTATGAATGTGTAACCCATGGAAATAAAGTGTTTGATCATAGATGACGAGCCTCTGGCTATCAAGGTCATCGAAAAGTATGTAAATGAAGTAGATGAGCTCGTGTGCATAGGAACATGTGAAAGTGCCATGGAAGCGCTTAAGATCCTTCAGGACAAAGAAGTCCATTTGATCTTTCTGGACATTAACATGCCGAAGCTCACTGGAATGGAATTACTTCAAACGCTCAAAGACCCTCCTTTAGTGGTGATCACAACTGCTTATAGAGAATATGCTGTAGAGAGTTATGACTATGATGTGGTAGATTATTTGGTTAAGCCAATAGAGTTTCCGCGATTTTTCCGAATGGTGCAGAAGGTAATCGATCGGCTAAAAATCAAACCTGCAGCACAACCTCAGGCGACCACTGCGAGTGATCCAAAACAAGATCACTTGTTCTTAAAAGTGGACAAAAAAATGGTCAAAGTCTTTCTGAAAGACATCCTCTATGTAGAATCACTCAAAGACTATGTGATGGTCCATACCATCAACGAAGACCTGATCGTACATCATAATCTGCAGTCATTTACTGAACTGCTACCAGCTACTACCTTTACCAGAATCCATCGGAGCTACACAGTGTCATTAGAAAAAATCAAAGCCATCGATGGAAATCAAGTGGAGATTGGTGGTAAGTACCTTCCAATCGGCAGAAACTATCAGCCAGAGGTCAAGAGCAGGATTTTGAATAGCTAGAGTTTATTGCTTGCTTTTAGTGCAATTGCAGCTAGCAGAATAAGTGGTAGAAGTATTGCACCGACGATGATCACTTCCTGTCCGTGTTTGTCTAAAAGACCATACAAATGATGCTCATTTAGTTTTGCAACAATAAGCACAACTATCATGACTAGGTAAAACTTGTAATGCTTCATGTAGTTAAAGATATTAACTTTGCGCCCTGAATACTACGTAGGGAATGACTTTAGAACAGGAAATACAGAAGCGACGCACATTTGGCATCATTGCTCACCCGGATGCCGGTAAGACCACTTTGACGGAAAAACTCCTCCTTTTTGGTGGAGCGATCCAGACCGCAGGAGCTGTCAAGTCCAACAAGATTGACATGGGCACACGCTCTGACTGGATGGACATAGAAAAGCAAAGAGGTATCTCCGTCGCCACTTCCGTGATGGGGTTTGATTACAAAGACCTCAAAATCAACATTCTCGATACACCTGGTCACGAAGACTTTGCGGAGGACACGTACCGAACCCTTACAGCAGTAGATTCGGTCATCATGGTCATCGACTGTGTGAAAGGTGTGGAGCGTCAGACTGAGAAGCTAATGGAAGTGTGTCGCATGCGAAATACGCCGGTACTCTGTTTTATCAACAAACTGGATCGTGAAGGGCGAGACGCTTTTGACCTGCTAGACGAAATAGAAGAAAAATTAGGCATCAAAGTACGACCGATGAGCTGGCCCATTGGGATGGGTAAATCGCTACGTGGCGTTTACAATATTTACGAAAACAACCTCAATCTCTACGAACCCAACAAGACCAAAAAAGTAACAGACGTTTTAGAAATCAAGGGCGTGGATGACCCCAAGCTCGATGAGAAGTTACCTGAATCGATGGTCAAAGAACTGAGAGAGGAAATCGAATTGGTCAATGGCGTATATGATCCTCTTGACAAAGAAGCCTATCTAAAAGGTGAAGTTGCTCCCGTATTTTTTGGAAGTGCAGTAAACAACTTTGGTGTACGAGAGCTGCTGGATTGCTTTATTCAGATCGCTCCCCCACCAAAGGCTCGCGCCACAGAAGAGCGTGTGATTGAGCCTAATGAAAAAAAATTCTCTGGATTTGTGTTTAAGATCCATGCCAACATGGATCCGAAGCATCGAAACCGTATTGCCTTTGCCCGAATCTGCTCTGGGGTGTTTAAAAGAGGCAGCAATTACTACCATGTTCGTCACGACAAGCCTTTTCGATTCTCCAACGCTACGGCCTTCATGGCACAGCAGAAAGAGACGGTCGATGAAGCTTTCCCGGGTGACATTATTGGACTGTACGATACCGGTAACCTGAAAATTGGTGATACGCTTTCTGAAGGCGAAAAAGGTCTTTATAAAGGAATACCATCCTTCTCTCCAGAACTATTCCGTGAGGTAATTAACCTGGATGCGATGAAGTCCAAACAGCTGGAGAAAGGACTGAGTCAATTGATGGATGAAGGAGTAGCTCAGCTTTTCACCTTCGAAATGGGATCGAGAAAAGTCGTAGGTACGGTGGGTGCGCTACAGTTTGAAGTATTGCAGCACCGTCTGCTAAACGAGTACAATGCAAAAGCACGATTTGATGCTGTGAACATTCACAAAGCGTGCTGGATTAGTGCCAGGGACGAATCGAAGCTGGATGCTTTTGTCAAAGACAAGTACCGTCACATCGCCAAAGACAAAGAAGGTAAACTGGTATTTATGGCAGAATCCAGCGCCTGGTTACAGATGGTCCAGGACAACTTCCCGGAGGTGGATTTCCACTTTATTAGTGAGTTTTAACCATCAAAATTAATCAACTCATCAGGGAGTTTGCTAAAAAAAGACTGCTGAGGTTTATTTTCCACAGCATTTTAGTCGCTACTATAAAGTTGGATATTCATCACAAACCTAAATTGATTCTCGTACTGTTTATAATCTGATTTTCCTTTTACTCGATCAAATAAGCCACGTTCATAGCGCAAAATGAGCTTTACTCTGTCCACCGACATAGAAACACCCACGATGGCATCCAATCCAAAATCAGCCAAATAATTTATAGACACTAGGTTAAACTTCTTGTCACTTACTCCTATCTGACCCTGGTAATCACTCCAGGCAAAGGAGCCCGCCTCAAATTTTGGTTTTAATCCAGTATGCAATCCAAAGGGTAATGATTTAGGGTATACCAAAAGAGGAAGAGCTATATAAATAGGAAGATCATAGGATCTGGCAAGACCAATAGGCTCTGCATTGATTGTTGTTAATTGTATATCCCTACGATATAAAGTGCTTTCAAGCTGTATTCCCGTCTGCCATTCGGCTTTTTGAGTATTGTATGAAACACTTACCCCAAGACTTGGAAGTGGTATTGTAAGTATATTTTTCTTTTGGTCACTTGAATTTCCTGATGAGGAAATCACGCCGGAGTTGATTCCAATATTAGCATCAACTTTATAGTTAGTTTGCGCAATAATAAACGAAGGAAAAAACACTAAAAGAATACAAAACTTTCTCATTAATTCTTCTTTCTAATAATCCTAAATCTTTTCACAACTCCGTTAACACTTACATCAAGCAGGTATATTCCAGGATTTTGCTCAGTCATATCTATCTGGAAACTGTGCTGTCCTGCATTATAGCTCCCATCAATCAATGCTTCATTATCACTTGGCTGCAAAGTGGGCATGCTCGTTTGTGCAGTCATCTCTTTTCTTCCCGCGATCCAGATGGTCAGGTCAGATTCATTCTCGAGATTAATCTCAATATTTAAGAAGTTGTGAATGGGATTGGGATAAGGCGTAACAGTAGCTTCAAAATCCTGTCCATCTTGACAACTGACAACAGCTATTAAAATCAGTAAAAACCGTAATCGTTTCATTCTGTGAATCTAATCAAATCTTAGTATTCCAGTCAACGTATATACCCCATATCCGCCAGGTCCTGCACATCCGTAATAGAATACAATGCACGATTGCGCAACAGATATAATCTATCTGAAACATCTAATATGGACTGGTATTGATGATCCGTCATCAAAATACCCTTTTCCTGAGCCACAGATTTGATAATGGGAATCAGTCGCTCTACCAACACAGGAGCAACATATGAAAAAGGCTCATCCAGCAGAACAAACTTTGCCGGAGAATAGAGCACTATCAGTGTTTCTACATATTTGGCCACTCCACCAGACATTTGATCGAAAGGGTATTGGAAATACTGTGAAACCGTGGAATCAACCAAGAGCTTTTCCAAATCCGAACAATACATCTGCGCCGCTGATTTAGCCGTTAAAAACCCCGGAAACAACCCGTCCTGAGGCATAAATTTGATCATTCCAGATTGAAAAGGTGTTTTATAAAATGTGCCTGAGATTCTGACCGATTGGCTATCTCCTTTTAACGAACCAAAGATCACTTTAAGCAAGGTGGACTTACCACACCCATTCCGACCCAGAAACCCGACAACCTCCCCTTTGGTCACTTTCAGGTAGATGCCGGAAAGTATGGGATTCTTCCCATAGCTAAAGTTCACACTATCAATTTCCAATAATGACATACGTGAGCATCAGTATAATGGTGAGAAATGCTAAATCGATAAGGAGAGCGTTTAGGATCAGCGATCTCAATGAACAACCAAGATTGTAATAAAAATAAAGTCGGTGCATTCTGGATTGGTAATACCACAATCCCAGCACACCATATCCTAGTATTTTGATCCAAAAAACATAGGGAAAGCTGTACGCACCATAGTTCCACAATGTGTAGGCTGAAGCAATGTTGAAAATGTTGTGGTAGACAATAAAATCTCTAAAGAGTATAGTAAGTACTTTTGCTTTTTTCAAACGCGTGTATGTGAAAGATCCTCAGGTTATATACGAAAACAATCACTTATTAGTATTTGAAAAACATCGCGCCATTCAACAATTGCCCAACCGCACCTCAATGAATACAGCTTTATAAGATTTCTGAATGGACTTAAGAAGCTTTCAAAAGAGACGCTTAAGGTCGAATGTCTTTGCCCCTAAAACACCTGATGCAACCTCCCCTTCTCCAGCCAAATAGAGGGTAGGTTTATCTTCATTGGAGGTATAGACCTCTAGTGTCTTATTACCCGGATCAACAATCCAATATTCCAAAACACCAATTTCTAAGTACTTGTGCTTTTTGAGATTTCGGTCTACATAGCTGTTGGACGGTGAAACTACTTCAGCGATAAGTGATGGTACGCCCTCTATGCCTCTTTCCGTAATAATGGATTTTATTTTGTTGCTAACAAAAACCAAATCGGGCTGGAATACATTAGATTGGTCCACATACAGATCAATTGGCGCGAAAAACAACTCCCCTCCCAATTTTAATACATTTAATTGATCATAAAGATTCCTTAAAACCCGTTGGTGAGTGGTATTAGGTGCAGGTGACATAACAAGTTCTCCATTGATTAGCTGAGCCAATAAATCTTCCCCGAGCATGAGGTAATCATCTACAGTCCATTCTTTCGTACGATCAATTCTAGCCGTTTCCATCCTTCTATAAAAATAACAACTCTTGAACGAAATGACAGTTTTTATTTAACAATTAGAAGACTATTACTTCCTTTGCAATTCAATGAAGTCTCCTCAGGTTATATACGAAGACAATCACCTATTATTATTGAACAAGCCATCTGGCTGGTTGGTCCAAGGTGATAAAACTGGTGACAAAACGATCACTGATTGGGGCCGGGATTACATCAAAGAGAAGTATCACAAACCAGGGGATGTCTTTCTGCACCCAACGCACCGGCTGGACCGACCTGTTAGTGGCATCACGGTATTTGCCCGCACGAGTAAAGCACTGGAGCGAATGAACAAGCTGTTCCGCGATGATAAAATAACCAAAACCTATCTGGCTGTGACTAGTGGAAAACCGAACAACCCTGCTGGTAAGTTGATCCATTGGCTGGACAAGGATGGTAATAAGAACCTGGTCAAAGCATTTAATAAACCCAAGGGCAATGCCAAACAGGCTGAACTAGACTATGAACTTTTGGCCAATCATCAAGGGCATTCGTTGATCAAAGTGATGCCCAAAACCGGCAGATCCCATCAGATCCGTGTTCAGCTTTCCTCTATGAAGTGTAGCATCAAAGGAGACCTCAAATACGGATATCCGGAACCAAATTCGGACAAAAGCATTCATTTGCACGCCTTTCAGATTAGTTTTGTGCACCCTGTGAGAAAGGAAGAAGTGACTTTTACGTGTCTACCTCCATGGCAGGAATTCAAGAACCATATCAATGAGCTGGATCGATAAATTACAAAGTAGGTGGAATCTTAAAAACGGCTGGCAGGTGATTATCGTACTGGTGGTGTTTGCCTGTACTGGATTTAGTGTTATGTTCTTAAAAGCTCCTGTAAAAGACCTTTTTCTGGAGGATGGAGAACCAACGCTCTGGTTCAACATTCTTTACTGGATATTGATTTTTCCAGTTTACAATGTCATTTTGCTTTTTTATGGCTTTGTTTTCGGACAGTTTAGTTTCTTCTGGCAGTTTGAAAAGCGCATGTGGAACCGAATGACCGGCAAAAACTAAATGTTTGCAAGGGAAGAAGCAATTGGTAAAATGAATGAACTGGGAACCGCGGGCATCCCATTTTTCTTTTTTACAGACTTCCTGGGCACTAAAGCCTTCATCCGAAAATTAGATGAAAATGATCCAGCGGAATTAGAATTTTCATTCGGTGACAAGTCCGTTACTGTTGAGAACAATTCCTTTGAGTTTTCTAAATCACCTCTTACCTTTGATGACTTCTTGCTTCCGTTCCAGAAGGTCGTTGATCAAATCAATTATGGAAATTCCTATCTGGTCAACCTGACCTTCGAGACACCAATCACGACCGACCTTACAATTGACAAAATATTTAAGATCAGCTCAGCAAAATACAAGGTAAGATACAAGAATGAGTTTGTTGTTTTCTCACCGGAGACCTTCGTGAAAATGATCGATGGAAAAGTCTATTCCTATCCGATGAAAGGAACCATTGATGCGTCTATTCCCAATGCGGAGCACATCCTCCTGACTGATCCCAAAGAAGTGGCCGAACATGTAACCATCGTGGACCTCATCCGCAACGATTTGAGCCAAATAGCTCGTAATGTGAGCGTTCCTAAGTTTCGGTTTATCTCCGAAGTAAAGACACATGAAAAGACTTTACTTCAAGTCAGCTCGGAAATCCAGGGTGATCTGGAAACGGATTTCCAAAAGCACCTAGGGACTAATCTATTCAAACTGCTACCGGCTGGAAGCATCTCTGGTGCACCCAAGAAGGAAACGGTTAGAATCATAGAGGAAGCCGAAGATTTTGATCGGAATTTTTACACCGGAGTTTGTGGAGTATTTGATGGGAAAAACATGGACTCTGGCGTGATGATTCGATTTATCGAAAATCAAGATGGGAAGCTGGTATACAAAAGTGGTGGAGGTATCACCTCCTTTAGCAAAGCCAAAAGCGAGTATCAGGAGATTATTGATAAGGTGTATATACCGAAATAAAAAAATGGCTGACCTCAAATGAAGCCAGCCATAATCACCATAAAAAAACCGCCACTAATTATTTTAGATTGATATCCAGATCGAAGAGTTCTGCAAAATCCTTCGCTGTTTCCAACATATCCAGCTCAGTCAAAAACACTTCCCATCGGATCTTCACTGCTGCACCAGCCGCTTTTTCATCCCGGATACTTTTAAATAAATCAAATAGTACTTTCGCTGTGCTCGTATTAAATGTCTTAAAATTCAGGTTTAATGTGCCATACTTCTTAGAGGCTAGGTTGGTCTTGAATTTCTGTATTGACAGGCTATAAAATTCATCCATTGCCTGGCGAGTAGAAGCTCCCTTGATTGTCAGGGTATTGGCAAATTTGTTATACTTCACATAAGGAGTTGTAGAAGTAGGTTCCATAATGCAATTAGCTTCTTCTAAACTAGGCCACATGTTACTTTCCTGATAGTTGAATGCCTGTATCATGATCTTGTGTATTTTAGGGTATTTGGATTATTTAGAAGCGAGATATCCTGATGATTTTCCAAAACTGCTTAGCTGTATAGAGATACTCCCCATTAGCGTTGGTCGCAGTGCACGCACTCCCAAACCAGCGCCTATTTTAATGGCCTTAGCCGGACTCAAGGTTCCCAGTAAACTTGGAGTAATTACAAAATTCTCTCCGTTAGACACTCCAGTTCTTACATTGAACTTTAATCCAAGGTACTCTCCTCTAGTAATAGGGTAGTTAAAATAGGCTCCGTAAAACTCTTGCTCAACCATCCACGGTCTTACACCTTCTGCTCCAGTAACCTCTACTGCTTTTTGGTAAAACCCTCCTACTTCAATGTCGATGTTGGTATTGAATCCCACTGACGTTCCTAGCTTGGGACCAAGGTTTGTTTGCTCTATGTAGCTGTTTAGTCTTAGACTCTGTCCATAAGTAGTTAATGTGATCAGAGTCGCTGCGATTGTAATTAGTATGTTTTTCATGGCTTTTTTGTTTTTGTTACAATACAAAAGTGCCACACATACCAACCCTATAGTAGAGCATATCACTCAACTTAAAAAAACCGAGAAATCAGCATTAGATCAGCGGAAAGCAACCACGGGATATTCCCACAACTGCCGTGCGTGATTCTCGTAGTTTTGTAAGTGATTCTGTAATAATACGCCTCAGATAAGCTCAAAAAGCCTATTTTAACTCTCCTTCCAGAAGTTTTTATTCACTTTAAAGAGATTCGAACGCTCTTTTTTTGAAAACAGGTTCTTAACTACTCCATGATACACTTCGATGGAATCTCCAGATAAGGCAATGACAATAATAACCAGAGAGAGTTCTGCTTTGTAATTGTACAAATTGAACAAAACCACCATAAAAAACGAAATACCAATTACCAGTATCAACTGAATAATTTTGGTAATCCCATCATACCATTTGGGCAATGCTCCATATACCCATTTAAAACAAAACACAATGATCAAACACGTGAGGATGGCCAGGGCAATACCAGTACTCTGGGACATGTAATCAATATAATCTTCTTCCAATATCATGGAAACCGTATTGGCGTGAATCACTCCGCCAAACATATCTGGCTCTGCTTTACCCACATAGTTCTTATTCAAAGGGGTAAAGTAAAGGTCAGTTCTGGTAGACTTATCTCCAATATAGGCTCCAAGAAAGCACATGATCACGACCTTATCTTTTAAGAGGTCTGCTGTGAATGATTCCTGAAAAACCTCATGAATGTCCAGAGCGAAGTATCGCGTACCAAACTCGGACATTCCGTAATCCATGACATTCCCTTTGTAATTGACCGTTTCGATAATATTACCTCGCTCAAGAAACACTTGAGTAGCCTCAGGATCTTTGTATTGTGCCAGCTTTACGGCAAAAGCTAGCTGTTCTTCCTCTATTCCTTTGACTTTAGCTCTCAGCACTAATTCACGACAGAATTTTACGTCATCCTGATTCGCGGCGTTCGTCAGCAAATTCACAAAAGCCAGATCCGCATGTTTTGATAAGTGTTCTGCTGGTGTGACCAAAGTGTCAAACCCATAGTCTTTGCCATCTTCCAAAACTGGTAGTCTTAATTCACTTCCGATTACAACATTGTCATACATCGCCAGTGTCTTTTCGAATACACTGTCTTCCGCATAAGGCTTAGGAGCGGCAAATGTCACATCAACACCAATTACCGCCGGGTCATACTGTTCAAGTA
>JAMWZA010000126.1 GCA_024305105.1 Marinoscillum sp. | reverse complement strand
TCCGAGTTCCTTTTCATTGAACCGATGTTCGATTAACTGATATTCATCTTTCCTTAGGACGATGGTGTCAATAGGGTAGTCTACATCATTCGAAGAGATGCGCGTAGCATCAAAGGAAAGGAAACCACTTTTCAATCCGAATTCCAATGACGAATCGTGGGTAAGAGAGCGCTTTAAGATTGGATTGCCAAATCCCGTATTGCCGATAATAACATAAGGAGTTCCGGGTCCAATTTCGATCCAGTTTCCTTGCGGGTAAAGTAAGTATAGTTTAGGCTCTTTGTCTTCTTCCAATTGTCCGCCAACGATCGAGAAAAGATTGAACTGCAGGCCTGCTTCTTCAAGGGATTTTCGGTCTTCTAAAGCCACTCGCTTTACCTGCTCTCCAAATTGGTTAACAGCCTTGTAAAGTTTGGTGAATTTCTCGTCCTGAGCTTCTATCACCTCACCAAAATAGGTAATGGCCTTATCTCGAACAGACCTTAGCCCAGAAGTCATTATGAAGAAGGAATGTTTATCACGCTGAACACTGAAAATCTTCTTTGCAGTGGTGGTGTCATTCCCAGAAGTAATACGCGTATCTGCTAACCCTGCAACGCCTTCTTTACTTAATATCCCTAAACAATACGTCATTTCTTACTGATCCTGAACTTGTGAAGCGAAATTAGGTTGAATCTTGAAATATTGTTCATATACGGCAGATGAAATATCATTTATTCTTCGCTGAAGCTGATCCAGGTATTCATGAAGTCCATACTTGAAAACATCATTGATGTCCGCATATTCCAATTCTGAACGCAAAGTACCCATGGATTTTTCGGCAGGGTTGGTGAATCCTCGTTTGGAATCCGAAATCTCATGTAGGCAGTTTTCAGCCTGAGTCATGCAGTAGAATATCGATCTTGGGAAATACGCGTTTAACACAAGGTACTCCACAATGTTTACGGGTTCTATTTTCCCATAGAGTTTTTTATAGGCATTGAAAGCACTGACGGATTTTAGCAGGGCATTCCAGTGAAGAAAATCCAACGGCGATCCCACTTCCTCCACAGAAGGCAACAAGAAGTGGTACTTTACGTCCAGAATTCGGGATGTCTTGTCAGCACGCTCCAGAAACTGACCGAGCTTGTTAAAATACCAGCCCTGAGTACGTGGTGCGGTATCATACCCGATTCCTTGAAGCAGTTGAAGTTTGTATTTTATCTGTTTGAATTGCTCCGGGTCCTGAACCTTCCATGCCTTACGCTTCACAGCATTGTTCATAAAATGATAGAGATCATTCAGTACTTCCCAGACTTCTTTGGAGATGCTTTCACGTACCTGACGTGCATTCTCACGAGCCTTCGTTACCGAAGAGAGAATGGAATTACCATTTTCTGCATCGAAAGCTAAAAATCGAATGGCGTTCTCACGGCTGAATTCCGGGTAAAGATCATGAAAGCGTTCTTCATCGCCAGTTGCTGCTACCAATGGCTGCCATTGCTCAGACATGCCAGGTGGTAAGTCCATTGATAAATTGAAATTAACATCTATAAACCGTGAATAATTTTCAGCACGCTCGGTATATCGCCCGAGCCAAAACAATGAATCTGCTACTCTACTTAACATTAATCTTCTGAAGTTTCGTCAAACAATACCCAGGTATCTTTACTACCACCTCCCTGAGAGGAGTTGACTACCAATGATCCCTCTACCATAGCTACACGTGTTAGTGCGCCTGGAACTACCTTTATTTCTTCTCCAAAGAGAATGTAAGGTCTTAAGTCTACATGCCTTGGCGCTATTCCCTTTTCAGTGATGGTGGGTACCGTAGATAGGGATAGGGTAGGCTGAGCGATGTACTTTCTAGGTTCTGCTTTTACCAGTTTCCGGAATTTTTCATGCTCCTCTTTGGTCGCTTTGGGACCAATCATCATTCCATAACCGCCTGCTGCATTGGTTTCTTTGACAACCAGTTCTTCAATATTCGCCAGAACATATTCCAAATCTTCTTTTTGCGAGCACATATACGTTGGGACATTATCAATAATCGGTTCTTCCTCTAAGTAGAACTTGATAATCTGTGGTACGTAGGTATAGACAGCTTTATCATCCGCTACTCCAGTTCCTGGAGCATTGGATAGGGCTACATTGCCAGCCTGATAAGCCTCGAATATACCCGGAACTCCCAGCATTGAATCTGGATTAAACGTTTTTGGATCAAGGAAAGTGTCGTCAATCCGGCGGTAGATAACATCCACCTGACTCAGCCCTTTGGTGGTCTGCATGTACACGCACTTGTCTTTGACTATCAAATCCTGACCGGTAACCAATTCTACACCCATCTGCTGAGCAAGGTAGGAGTGTTCAAAATAGGCAGAATTATATACTCCAGGCGTTAGCACAACCACCGATGGGTTGGGCTTGTCTGACAAATGCTGAAGCATGGTTAATAACAAGCTAGAATAATCGGAAACTGGTCGTACACCCAAATCAGAGAAAAGTTGGGGAAAAGCCTGTTTAATGATTTCACGATTTTCCAACATGTACGACACACCTGATGGGCATCGCAGATTGTCTTCCAGTACATAGAATTTGCCTGATTTGTCCCGAACAATGTCGCTTCCTGTGATGTGGCACCAGATGCCTTTTGGAGGATTTAACCCAACACATGGCTTGAGAAAGTCACTGCTGGAGTTCACCAACTCTTTAGGTACAATTCCCGCTTTTAGTATCTCCTGATTATGATAGAGGTCATCAATGAATTTGTTGAGTGCCGTGATTCGCTGTATCAGCCCTCGTTCAATGAGGTCCCACTCAGCTCCTGAAATGATTCGGGGGATCAGGTCAAGATGAAGGATTTTCTCTACTCCCTGATTGTCATGATAGACATTGAATGTCATTCCCATGGACATCTGTGCCTTGTCTGCAGAATCCTGAAGTTGAAATAGCTTCTTCTTAGAGTAGTGCTGCAAGAATCCTTTGAATTCACCATAGGCAGTTCTGCAGTTTTGTTCATCGAACATTTCATCGAAATGCTCTGAAAGTTGGTATTGATCAAAAAGCACGTGTAATTGGTTGATGGTTTAATAATTGCCTTTAGAATTTAACATTATTACATTGAAATGGCACTGTGATTATGAAATAAATAATAGGAATAGAGCTTTTTTGTCATTTGTATAGGCTAAGAGTTGATTGCAGAGCAATCATTTGTGAAATTGATACCACTCAAGATTACTTTTAGGTTTTTAAAACTGGATTCAAATCTTTCTGATCTGATCATACCAATTAACTTTACCGCATGGCTGAATACGTAGAGATTGTAAAGGATCTTCAGAATGGTAAATATGCTCCGGTCTATTTTTTACAAGGAGATGAGCCGTTTTTCATCGATAACATTATTGCTCATATTGAGAACAATGCATTAGATGAATCTCAAAAAAGCTTCAACCAATATGTGCTTTATGGTAAAGAGATCAATTTTACCGATATACTGAATGTGGCACGCAAATACCCCATGATGGGTGAACGGCAGGTAGTCATTATCAAAGAAGCCCAGGATATCCGTGATTGGAAAAGGGAAGATGCGCAAACCATGCTGAACGCCTATCTGGAGAATCCATTGCCAACTACCATCCTCGTATTTGGTCATAAATACAAGTCGCTCGATAAGCGAACCAAGATTGCTAAGTCATTAGCTAAGAATTCGGTATTTCTAGATTCCAAGCGAATTTACGATGATAAGGTGCCTGGCTGGGTTAGCTCTTATGCAAAGGCTTCTGGAGCTAATATCTCAGAGAAGGCCATCATGATCCTGACAGAGAATATTGGCAATAACCTGCAGCGACTTGCCAATGAACTTGACAAACTTCGTCTCAACGTGGCAGACGGACAGCAGATAGATGATAAGGCAGTTGAGAAGTACGTTGGGATCAGTAAGGATTACAATGCGTTTGAATTGCAGAAAGCGATCTCATTGCGAGATGAGGTAAAAGCGGTTAAAATCATCAATTATTTTGCTGCAAACCCTTCAAGTAATCCACTTATACTGATTATCGCTAATCTCTATTCGTACTTCTCCAAAATACTCGTCATTCACCATCAGAACGCTTTTGAGAAAAATGCTGTCGCACGTGCGATAGGAGTCAATCCATTTTTTGCCGGCGAATACATCATGGCAGCTAAAAACTATCCACTCCAGGTAGTCGTTCGTAACATTGAAATGATTCATCAGGCAGATTTACAATCCAAAGGAATTGGTTACGGACCTATGAAAGAAGGTCATATCTTAAAGGAGCTTATTTTTAAACTGATGCATTGATACAATTGGACCAATTCTTGCGTTCATTCACCAAATCAAAAACTCAATACATGCATAGAATACTCTTATTCTTGTTAGGTATTTCATGGTTACCCTTAGTTGCTCAACAATCTGTGGCTAATGAAGGCTCACAGGCCATTTATGATCAGGCGATGGTGAACTTTCGGCAGGAAAACTATGGTGCCGCAGCACGATTGTTTGATCGATACCTCGAGACAAATACTAACGATTTGGTAGAAGCCAAGTACTATGCAGCAATCTCCAGATTAAAAAGCAACAATGCTTCCGGTCTTTCTGAAGTCCAGCGATTCATTTCCGAGCAGCCTATTCATCCGCTTGCCGGAGGTGCCAATTTCATTGTGGGCGATCATTTCTTCGATCAGCAAGACTATGAAAAGGCAATCGAATATTATGAGCTGGTTAGTAAATCTCAGCTTTCAGTAGATGATCAGGAGGCCTGGTTGTTTCGATCAGCTTACGCCAATATGTCTGTAGAGGAATTGGAGAAAGCAAAAGCGCTATTTAGTCAGGTGATCGATTATAGAGGAGATTATTACATCGACGCTTCTTACTATCTGGGGTCCTTACATTTTAATGAACGCAGTTATGCTGATGCGCTAGTGGTATTGGAACCTATTGATAATAATACAAATGCGTATAGTGATGAGGTGTCGTTATTGATTGCCAGTTGTTATTTTGAAACACGGACTTACAATCGCCTGTACACATACGCTGAGACTAAGCTTAAAACGACTTCTGGTTCTGGAAAGAAAGAACTTAACCGTTTGATGGGAGAAGCCTATTATAGTCAGAAGAACTACGATAAAGCCGCTGTTTATCTTCAAAGATATGTTGACTTAAACCGCCGAACGTCGGTATCTACTCACTATAAATTGGCATTGAGTTATTTTGAAATAGGGCAGAACAAACAAGCTATCGAACATTTCAAATTGGCTGGATTGGAAAAAGGAGAGCTCGGTCAGCTTAGCAGCTTCTACCTGGGACAGCTCTACATGAAAGAGAATAACCTCAACTATGCTTACAGTGCCTTTAAGAAAGTAACTGAAGTAGATGCTCAAGAGGAGATGGTAGAAGAAGCCTACATCACCATGGCTAAAATCAACTACCAACGAAACCAGTTTGCTGACGCTGTTACAGATTTCAACCTGTTTTTGGTCAAATACCCCAATAGTAGATGGCGGGTAGAAGCGAACGAGTTGCTCGCTCAGTCATACTTGAAAAGCTCCAATTATGATCAGGCACTGGCACATTTGGAATCTATCACGAACAAGTCATCACCACTGAAAAGGGCCTATCAAAAAGTAGCGTTTCAAAAAGGCCAATTGCTATTTAATGACAGTAAGTTCAGTAAAGCTGCCGAGTATTTTGAGAAGGCGTCTATATATGGCATGGATCGGGAGATTAGTGCACAGGCCTATTATCTCAAAGGTGAATGCTTATCCGTTCTTAATCAATATGATCAGGCCTGGGACGCTTATCGCAAAAGCATGACCCAAGGTGTGGATGAATGGACCAATAAGGCTCGTTATGGCCTTGGTTATATCAGTTACAACCAGAAGGACTACAAGAATGCAGAACGATACTTTCAGGATTTTATTCAAAATAGTTTCAAACGTGACGAACTGACTGTCGACGCACGCTTACGTTTGGCTGATTGCTATTATGTGCAGAAGGAGTATGATCGCGCTATTCGGCAGTACAAAGAGGTGAGTCAGCCAGAGCTTGCTTCGTACATCACTTACCAGTTGGGCCTGGTCTATCATTTAAAGGGAGATGAACAGATGGCTATTAGCTATTTTGATCAGACAATCCGTGACGATCAATCCGCCTATTCGGACAATGCATATTTCCAAAAAGGGAAAGTATATATATCAAAAGGTAATTTTGAAAGTGCTGCCAACACCTATCAGGAGTTGTTAAGAAGTTTTTCGGAGAGCAACTTAATTCCTTACGCCAAAACTGATTTGGCCTTGTGCTATTTCAACCTGAATGAATTAGAAAACGCCAAGGAGGTATATATGGATGTTTTAGACAATCACATGAACCATGAGATGGCCAATGATGCGCTGTTGGGACTGCAGGAAGTGATGAAAAAAGGAGTGAAGGTAAAGGACTTTGAAGGGTATATGGATCGGTTTCAAGCTTCTAACCCAGATGATGGCAGCCTGGAAGTAGTTGCATTTGAAGATGCCAAAGCCAGTTATTACAATCAGAACTACGAGGAAGCCATTCGAAAGCTTATCCAATTTAACACTAAGTACGCTCAGAGCGGATTTTCGCTTGATGCGGATTATTTTCTGGCTGATTCCTATTATCGGTTGAATAACTGGTCTGCAGCAGTGACCGCTTTTGATGTGGTGATTAAGGAAGGCGCTTCATCGTACCAGGTTAGGTCTCTGGATAAGCGTGGCAACGCGTTAATGGAGCAGAAAAAGTACAAAGAAGCGGTTAGTAATTACCTGTTGCTGAGCAGAAAAGCAGGGAATAGAAAAGAGCTGTACTTGTCTCAGGAAGGATTGATGAATGCCTATTATGAAAGCAACTCATTGGATAGTGCATTGTATTATGCCAATGAAATTCTGTCTGGCGATTGGAAGCCTGGAAATGTGGAAGCGGATACCTGGTTGATAAAGGGAAGAATATATCTAAGACAGGAAAACTTCGGGCCAGCATTGGATGAATTCATTAAAGTAGCTAACGAAGGAGTCAACGAAAATGGAGCTGAAGCAAAGTACTTAATTGGACAGATCTATCACCGACAAAAGCAGTACAAACGCTCTTTGGAAGTGTTGTTTGACCTTAACAGAAACTATGGGTCTTATCCTCGATGGGTTGGAAAATCATTCTTGCTAATTGCAGACAATTACCTGGGAATGGGCGAGTTGCTACAAGCAGAGGCAACAGTTCAGTCCATTATTGATAATGCGACCATTCCAGAAATAGTGACGGAAGCGAAAAAGAAAATGACACTCATCCAACAAAAGACAGATGAGGCAATAGTGTCAGATAACCAGCAAGATTCGATTAAGTAATGAAGCACTTATTAATCATATTTTTCGGTTTAATTTCCCTGACCACTTATGGTCAGAATGAGCCACCTACAGGTGAGATTGAAGATGCTCAAATCATCATAGAGAAGGATAAACCGCTCATGCTGCCTAAAGCGTCTAGAGTTTATTTGAAATCACAGGTGCGACCAGTTAGTCAGGATACGGTATCACTATCATACAACCTTGCCAGGCCTCAAATTTCATTAGGAACTACGCCGTTTCAGCCGGTGATTAAATTATATACGGGAGTCGATGATGCTGCTTTGGGGCAGAATTACATCAAAGCCGGTTTTGGAAATTATACATCACCTTTGATTCAAGGTGCCGTCTCTTTTGCACCCAATGAACAATCTTCAATTGGTGCGTATTTATTTCATGAATCTTTTGCATCAGGACCTATCAGAGACGATGAAAGCGCCTATGCCAACACTGTAGTGGGTTTGAGTGGAAGGATGAGTCGTGAGTCCATGACTATTAATCCTTTGATTCAGTTTGAAAATGAATCGTTCTACTATTATGGTCGACCCGAAGCTTATACTTCGGAAATAATGACCCGTGCCGGTATCAATCACGTTTTAGTGAATGTTCCAATTACGTTATCCAATAGCGATCAATGGTCATTTCGGTTTAAACCCACTTTTCAATATTTGGGCATGGGTTCTGATGGTACTCAGTATAATCAAGATGTAGGAGTGGAGCTGGAAGGAGTCGGAGATTATGAAATCAGTGACGGGTTCTCTGCATTTGCAGGTCTCGGATTGACCAACTGGAAATATACCAGTGGTTTGGAAACCAACCGAACAATCTTCGACGTAAACCCAGGTGTGGTTTATGCCAATGATCAATTGACATTAAAAGCAGCCGCGTTAATTAGTATCGGTAAAGATGATAGTACGGATGGAGTATTTGTCTATCCAGATGTGGAAATTGATTACAAGCTATCGGATCAGGTTGGTCTGTTTGTCAATGCCAAAGGTGGTCTTAATGCCAATCAGTTAAATGACTTAAGATTGAACAACCGGTATTTGAATGATTCATTGACACTTTTGAATCGCAACGAAAAAATTAGGGTAGAAGCTGGTTTGACTTATGCCATTAAATCGGATCTTACGATAGAGCCATTTGTTGAGTATTCGTATTCGACCAACCAGGCATTGTTTTACCATTCTGTAAGTGATAGCACACGTTTTGGTTTAGTCTATGACTCTGAGGGGATTGGGACGACTAATTTCGGGGCAACCATCCGGTGGTTAAATAACCGCTCTAGTCTCATCGCAAAAATGATCATATCATCTTATCAAACCAGTGAATTGGATGAAGCATGGTATTTACCAACCACCCAACTTCAAGTAAGGTATGATCAATCTATCGGCAAGAATATCCAGCTTAATGTCGGCTTGAATGTGCTTCAAGGAATAAAAGCGCCTGCTCCTATAGATGGTCGTGTTATTGAAATGCCGACAATTTTAGACCTGTCACTTGGAGCCGATTACCAGATCAATGATTCCTGGTCCTTATTTGGGGAAATGAATAATGTAGTTGGTACTAATTATGAACGATACTACAATTACCCAGTACGTGGAATCGCTGCAAAGGCGGGCATACTATTTCGTTTCTAAGTTGTCTAACAAGCCGTAAAGAGTCAAATTCACGTAATATGACGTAATTTCAGTAGTGAAAGGATTTGTCCTTTTACGAGCTGAAGTGAATGATCATCAAATAGTGCTAATTCGTTGATTTTCATATGGATTGATAATGCGATTAAATTGTTGGATTATTTAGGTTTAAGTGACATCTTCGCAGGGTAAATGAAAACTCATTGTTTTGGAATAATGAAGTTTTTGCTATCTTGGTTTTGACTAAATCAATTCTAATGGCTGACGATAAAAACAAAAACGAAGATCCGGAAGAAGAAAACAACGATCATTTTGATGATGACGAGGATTTTGGTTTACCTGATCTGGAATACGATGAGCTCGATGACGATGGTGATGAGCCAATGGACGAAGAGCCTTTCGGTGATGAGATGGAGGATGAAACTCCAGAAGAAGAATCTACTCCTGACGAGCCAAGCTCCACGCCTGAGCCTGTAGGAGAGGAGATGCTTGATGAAGATATCAGCGAAGACGATCTTGGTGATTTCGATGATACTGAAACAGAAGATTGGGAAAAAGAATTAGAAAAAGAACTCGAAGAAGAGCTTAAAGCAGAAGGAGACGATTCGGCAGGTTTTTATGAGGAAGAGTCTTTTGATGATTTCGATGCTAATTCGGATGAAATTGGTGGTGACGATTCTGACGATTCAGAAGTTACTGCTTCTGTTTTTGGATCTGACGACTCTGATGATGACTTTGATGCTGGTATCGAATATGCTGATGAGTCTGCTAAGAAAGAAACAGCCAGTGCTCATGGAGGCGGTTCTACACCACCACCAACTCGGTCTTACCAATATGATGACTCTGGATCCAAGAAAGGAACGTTTGTACGGACTGTAGTCATAGGAACGCTGGTTATAGCAGTAATTGCTTTTGTATTCTTATTGGTTTGGAACAGCAAATCTGATGAGCCGAAGAAACAAGTGGCTAAAACAGAGAAAAAAGCTCCAGCGAAGAAAGCACCTGAAAAGAAACCGGAGGAAGTAAAGGCGGAACCAAAGAAGGAAGAGCCTAAACCGGTTGCTAAAAAGCCTGAAGCGAAACCTAAACCTCAGCCTGCAAATACTAAACCAGCTGGTGAAATCACAACAATGTCAGAGCCTACAGGCAAGACTTACGTGGTGATAGGTAGTTTCTTTGATGGCGACTTAGCAATGGATTTTGCAAAGGAGTTATCTGCTGATGGTAAAAGCCCGATTATTATACCTCCCTTTAGGGACTCTAGATTCTACCGTGTAGCTATTGCTGAATTTAATAGCTTTAAAGACGCACAAGGAGGATTGGAAAGCCTAAAAGGTGAGTATGGTAGTGATATTTGGCCATTAAGATATTAATCAAACTTATCTAACAATCTATCGTTTAATCTCGCGTTGAATCTGCGAGATTAAGCGATTTTTTTGTTTATACACATTATAGAACTACATGATATTGCTACAAATAGAACCTGCTGAAGGACTTGAGACCATCTCTGTACTGGAGTTGTTACTCAATGGAGGCTACATGATGATTCCGATTATCCTTTTGTGGATTGGAGCCATTTATATTTTTGTTGAGCGATTGTTGGTGATCAACAATTCGTCTAAAACACCTGCTAGTTTCAAAGATCAGATTCGCAATATGGTATTGGATGGAAACGTAGACGGAGCGAGAATGCTTTGCTCGCAAACAGATACTCCGGTTGCCAGAATGATCGAAAAGGGTATAACAAGAATTGGTAGTCCGCTAAAAAATATTGAAGTAAGCATTGAAAATACGGGAAAGATTGAAATTTATCGATTGGAGAAAAACCTAAGCATGCTCGCTACCATAAGCGGAGCTGCTCCTATGATTGGTTTCTTGGGAACTGTGACAGGTATGATTCAAGCGTTCATTGCTATTGCTCAGGAAGAAGGAGCTGTTAGCCCTAAACTCTTGTCGAGTGGGATTTATGAAGCCATGGTGACTACAGCGGCGGGCTTGTTTGTCGGTATTTTGGCTTATCTGGGCTATAATTACCTGGTTTCCAGGGTTCAAAAGCTTGTGCATAAAATGGAATATACATCGATTGATTTCGTTGACTTACTACAAGAGCCACAGAAATGAACCTCAACTCCAAACATAAAATAGAAGCAGCGTTTAGCATGTCATCAATGACAGATGTTATATTTCTGTTGTTGATCTTTTTTATGCTGACAGCTTCATTCATTACCCCATCTGGATTGCCGGTAAACTTGCCATCTAGTAAAAGTTCGGAAATCGTTATTCAGAAAGTAAGCGTGACCATTACTGATGATTTGCAGTATTATGTAGACGATCGGAAGGTGACTTACAATCAGTTAGAGCCCGTACTTCGTGATGCTTTTTCTGGAAAAGAAGGAGTAGTCGTGTTGCATTGTGATAAATCGGTTCCCGTAGAGCATGTGGTGAATGTAGCTGGTATTGCTACGGCTTTAGAAGCCAGAGTTTCAATTGCGACAAAGCCCAACTAATATGGCTGAGGATAAGGAGAAAAAATATCGACGTATAAGTTGGATGACCTCCATTGGGATGCAGTTGGTGATGTTGATATTATTTTATTTTCTGATTGCCTGGAAGGAGCCATTTCCACCGATACCTTCCTATGGTATTGAATTAAGTTTTGGGATGGAGAACGTAGGGTCAGGTGCTGAACCCGTAACGAACCCCGACCCTGTGGAGTCTGATGACGCGGTAGAAGAGCAATCAGATGAATCAATTGATGAAAATAGTGAGGAGTTTTTAGATGAGGTGGAAACAGAGCCAGTAGAAGAAACGGTTGCTGAGGAGAGTGTGGAAGAGGTTCCGATAACAGAGACTCCAAGTCCTGATGTAGTGGAAAAAGCTGAAAAGACTTCTGAGGAAGTAATCAAGGAAGAGGTAAAACCTGAACCTAAAAAAGAAACCAAAAAACCCGAACCTACAGAAAAGAAAGCCGCGGAAGTAAATAAAGAAGCCGTCATGCCGAAAGCCGAAGAAGGTGAGGAAAATACTAGTAAGGGCGAAAACGATAAAGAAGGGCGTGAAGGGAAAGAAGAAGGAACGCTGGATGGCCGAGCTTTAATGGGCGAACAGGGTTCATCTACTGGAGCTAGCTTGCAAATGTCGGGATGGGCATGGGACATTAAGCCAGACCCAAAAGATAACTCGGATGAGGAGGGTAAGATTGTTTATAAGATTAAAGTGGATGAATACGGTGAAGTGATTGGCATAGAACTGGTTTCTTCTGAGGTTTCTTTGAATGTAGCAAAATATTACCAACAATCAATTGAGCGTCTTACGTTTTCTAAGACAAGTGAGTATAGACCTGCTCAAAGCTCCACAGGTACAATAACCTTTATTATCCGATCTAAGTAATGAATTACGAGCAGGTATTGACCTACCTCTACGAGCGATTGCCGATGTTTCAGCGTGAGGGCAAGGGTGCATTTAAGAAGGACTTAACCAACACCATTGCGCTGCTCGATGGACTCGGTAATCCACACCGTCATTTTAAGTCCATTCACATAGCAGGTACCAATGGTAAAGGCTCTTCTGCACATGCATTAGCTGCTATACTGCAAGCTGCAGGATACAAGACTGGCCTGTATACGTCACCGCATTTGAAGTCATTTACGGAACGAGTGAGAATCAATGGTGTCGAGATCAGTGAGTCTTATGTTGCAGATTTCGTAACTGAAAATCAGCAACTAATAGAACGTATCAATCCATCATTTTTTGAAGTGACCGTTGCATTAGCTTTTAAATACTTTGCAGATAAAAAAGTAGATATCGCCATAATCGAAACGGGTCTTGGAGGTAGGCTGGATAGCACCAATGTGATTAAGCCTATTCTATCACTGATTACAATGATCGGTTACGATCATGCAGATATGCTAGGCAATACACTGGAAGAGATCGCAGGAGAGAAAGCGGGAATCATCAAGGCAGGTACTCCGGTGGTCATAGGCGCCAACCAACCTGGGCTCAATCATGTGTATCAAGGGAAGGCCTCTGCGGTGAAGGCTCCTCTTTATTTTGCTGATGTAACAGTTAACCAGACGGCTGAGTCATTAATTCATCAATCGTTTGACCTGGAACGAAATAAAGAGACCATCCTTTCTGGGTTAGAAACAGATATTACTGCCAGATACTTTTTGAAAAACATACCAGGAATCTATAAATGTGTTGAAATTCTGAACCAGGTCGGTTTAGATATTTCAGAGAGTCATTTGAGAAAGGGAATTGCAAGCATAAAGAAATCTACGGGGCTGAAGGGACGCTGGCAGATACTTAATGAGACGCCCCTTATTATTGCTGATGTCAGTCACAATGAACCCGGAATAGCTGTTCTTATCGATCAAATTAACATGCATGTGTCTGGTCAACTGCATTTAGTTATTGGTATGGTGAAAGATAAGGATGTGGAAAGCATATTGAACTTGTTTCCAAAAGGAGCTAATTACTATTTCACACAGTCTTCCGTTCCAAGATCACTGTCAGCCAATGAACTGCAACATCAAGCCGAAAAGCTAGGAGTTTCCGGAAAGTCCTTCTCTGATGTAAATGATGCAATTAAAAACGCCAGAAAGAATGCCTCCAACACAGACCTCATTTTGGTTTGTGGTAGTACTTTTGTGGTCGCAGAAATTGACGGATTGTGAGAAAGAAATTATTTCGGTTCGCAGAAAATACCAGGCGAGCCAATATCATAGAGCCAGGGAAGCCACTATTTGATAAAATAAAAGGAAAATGGCACCAACTATATTTTAAGAATGAGCGTCCTGTTACGGTGGAGTTGGGTTGTGGTGATGGAGAGTATACTGTAGGGTTGGCTGAGGTGGATACTTCGAGAAATTATATTGGCGTAGACATTAAAGGTGACCGGTTGTATCAGGGAAGTACTTATGCGCTTGAACGTCAACTGGATCATGTAGCTTTCTTACGAACCAAAGTTCACCAATTGGAGGATTTTTTCGAAGCGGGAGAAGTTGATGAGTTTTGGTTGACATTTCCAGATCCAAGGCCGAGAGATCGAGACATCAGGAGGCGATTATCAAATCCACGATTCCTTGATAAGTACCGGTTGCTTGGCAAGAAGAATGCGGAGTTTAAGTTTAAGACAGATAGTACTTCTTTGTTCGATTATACGCTGGATGTATTGACTATGCAATATGAGGTTGAAGGGTTGACTTATACGCATGATTTATACAGCAACGCTGAGTTACTCAAAGATCATCATGGCATCAAGACCAAATATGAACGGATATGGTCTGATAAAGGAGAGAAGATTAAGTATTTGAAATTTAGGTTTAAGTAAAATGAAAGAAATGATTAAAAGTGGTTGGTTACTGGGGGCATTGATGGGATTGACTCTTCTTAGTTCATGCATAGAGAACGATGAGATATTCGATTCATTTGCACAATATGAGAAAGAGCAGGATGGGATTGATGCATATCTGGATGCTAATAACATTAATGCCAGCATCGATACAAGCGAAGCAAAATTACGCTATGTGATTCATGAACAGGGAGATGGAGACAAACCAAAATTAGATGATATTACCTTAGTTTCTATCAAAGGAAGTTTGCTTAACGGAACAGAGTTTTTGAATGAGGATAGTGTATATCTGTCAATTAACAGTTGGCTGTTTGGCTATTACCTTTTGTTACCCTACCTAAATGAGGGCGGATCCATGACCATGTACCTTCCATCTTACTACGCATTTAAACAAAGTACAGCCTACGATGGGAAGGTGCCTGAAAATAGCACTGTCATCCTGGAAGTTGAATTAAAAGAGGCTTTAACGGCGTTTGATTATGAGCAGCAGAAAATTGATCATTATTTAGAAGAAAACGAATTGGTTGCTGAGATTGATACGGTAAAAGGTCTGCGATACATTATTACAGAAGAAGGTGAAGGAGATTATCCGAGTGCGAATTCGACTATAAATGTGGACTACTCCGGCGTTATTTTAGGATCAACAGATCCGTTTGATAGTCAATCAGGAAGGGATTTTAGTTTGTCAGGGTTAATTGAGGGTTGGAAAATTCTTATGCCGTATGTTCAGGAAGGCGGATCTATTAAAATGTTCATTCCATCTAAATATGGATACGGTGCTTCAGGTTCTGGCTCCATACCTGGTTATTCCACTTTGATATTTGATGTAAAGCTCAATACCGTAAAATAGGTTACCTGATTGGAACCTTTGTAGATCGTTTTACTTCAGTCATTACGAACGAGCTATTGACATTTGCAATGTTTTGCATGGAGGCTAATTGGTCAATCACAACAGACTGATAAGCCTTCATGTCTTTTATCATAATCTTCAACAAGTAGTCGAACTGACCGGCTATGTGAAAACACTCCACCACAGAGTCAATTTTTGTGATATCCTGTTCGAATTTTTTAATAAACTCCTTAGAGTGTTCTTTAAGTGAGATACTTGTAAATGCAATTAAGGACAGGTTAAGCTGCTCGTGATCAAGCAGTGCCACATACTTTTGAATCACCCCTGATTTCTCTAGCCGCTTGATCCGTTCGTGAACAGGCGTAATTGTCAAGTCGGTTTTATCAGCGATTTCTTTGTTGGTGATTCGGCTGTTGTCCTGCAGAAGCTCCAGAATGGCTTTGTCTTTCGTATCCATAGATTAATTTTCTGATTTTGGTGGATTGAACTCATTCATTAAGAATTATTATCTAAAAATATTAAAAATATAGATATAATTTCTGAATTAGGGTTTCTGATAAGAAAATTCTTACTGAAGCGTTAATTTTGAGTAACTAAAATCCCGAGATTATGAGACCTGAAAGTTTGATGATGTCCTATGGTTACAAACCTGAATTGTCAGAAGGAGCCGTAAAATGCCCCATATTCCAAACCTCCACTTTTGTGTTTAAGAATGCCGAGGAAGGCAAGGCCTTTTTTGAGGTGGCCTATGGACTAAGAGAGAAAGAAGAGAATGAAGAGCTTGGTCTTATTTACAGTCGGTTGAACAACCCTGATTTGGAGATATTGGAAAACAGACTATCCCTCTGGGATGAGGCTGGAGACTGTGCCGTATTTGAAAGTGGGATGTCTGCGATCACCTCCACATTATTTGAGTTTTTAAAACCAGGTGATTTATTGCTGCATAGCGCACCAGTTTATGGAGGTACAGATCACTTTATCCGTAAGATTCTTACACAGTATGGTATCAAGATTGCGGAATTCAGACCCAATCATACCGAAGAAGAAATCCGGGAGATCATTAATGCTGCTGATGGAGACCTGAAAATGATATATCTCGAAACCCCCGCCAATCCAACCAATGCATTGATCGATATAGAGCTATGTAAACGCCTCGCAGATGAGTTCTCTACTGAGAATCAGGTGCTGTTGGCTGTAGACAACACCTACATGGGGCCACTATGGTCTCATCCATTGAAACACGGAGCTGACCTGGTCTTATACTCTGCCACTAAATACATCGGTGGTCACAGCGATGTAGTTGCTGGTGCTTGTCTTGGAAGCAAGGAACTGATTGCAAGGGTCAAAGGCTTTCGGACATTTGTGGGTAATATGGCAGGTCCTTGGACATCCTGGTTGCTTATGAGAAGTCTGGAAACACTAAAGGTCCGAATGGATCAACAGGCAGCCAATGCAGAAATTTTGGCCAAAAGACTTTCCAGTCACCCCAAAGTGGAAAAAGTCTATTACCTGGGGTTACTAGAAGAGGGTAGTGCTGATCACGCGATTTACAAACGCCAGTACAGTTCGCCGGGAGCGATGCTTTCTTTTGATCTAAAAGGAGGTGAGAAGGAGGCTTTTCGAGTGCTAAATAGTGTGAAGCTTATCAAACTGGCTGTTTCCTGTCTCTTA
>JAMWZA010000125.1 GCA_024305105.1 Marinoscillum sp. | reverse complement strand
TACCAATACAGTAGGAAGTGAAGAATCTATTATTTTTTCTCCATAAACAATCGGGTGGCCATTTGTTTCCACCATTTCTGTGGATGCTCCGGCGGCCTCAAGCTTGGCCTTTACAAACTCCGCTGCCTTGCGCACGTCGCCTTTGAATTTGGAGTCTGCGCTAACGGAAGGTATTCGTAATAAATCAAGAAGCTCGTTTAAGTAGTTTTCCTTATTCGCTTCGAAATGTTGGATTGGGTCCATGGAGTCTTTTTTTTCGCAAATATAAGGCTTGCATCAGAACCCAAACCCATCGTCATCATCTTCTTGGATGGTTTCGAACTCTTCGTCCTCCAGGTTGATGTCTTGCGGTGACACCAAGTCGTATGGTTCTGTGATCCCAAAGTAAGTCTCTCTGAAATTATTAATGAATGTCAGCGTTTCTGTTTCGTCTCCCAAAACAAGAACCAATTCATCCGGCCTGGCCTTACCGAAGTTTGATGCCTCACCTACAGCATCATTAAATGCCGTATTTGACGAGTACATCATTAAGTTATTATTGATATAACTAATAAAATACCAGGTGCCCGGAGCGGGGGTAATGAAAAGGTTCAACACGTCATTATTCGAGTTATCTTTTTTCATTTCTATAAAACCATCGAGCTTGGCATTGATATCCGATTCATTGATATGTGAAAGTGCCAGTTTTGTGGTGTTATACCACGATGCATTCGCCTGTGACCACTTCATTTTCACTCCCGATATCACCAGAGATTTTATCAGGTTATCTGCTACGGAATGTAATGGCTTATAATCTTTTAAGCTTGCTGTTTCATAACCTCTTGCTAGTTTGTCAGAAGTAAGGTTGGCCATTTTGTAAAGCAGCGGAAGTGAGATGTCATTAGCTAAAGGTGGACCCAATCGCTCAACAATATCAGTTAAGTCAGCAGCCATCAGATCCATATAATTCTCCGAATTATTGAAGTTAATTCCAAGGAAGGCATCAATGTCATAGGTGTTTTCTGCAGCATTGCCGGTACCCATCACCGAGGCAGTCACAGTCACATCCTGAGCATACGGGTTAAAGAAACTAACTGGTCCCTCGAAAATAATATTCTTGGTGCTATCATCATAGATAAATGTCTTGCCTTCATAGCTTTCGCCAAATGTCTTTGCCGGTTTTTCTATGCGGTATGTAAGTGTCGCTGTATCGTATTCAAGTTGTCCTCCAGCTTTGAAAAACATCTCATCAGAATCACTTTTCTTCTTGCCCACAAAATTGGTGTACAACCCACCCCTCAGATCATAAAATAACCCCGCGAGCGCAGGATCTTCATTGTCAAAGTATGCATTGTCGAAATCGATACTCACATAGGGGTTTTCATCTTTTCGATCATACAGTACCCACTGATCATAAGAAGGATCTTGTAAAATCAATTTCACAGCTCCATTTAGCTCTAATGCTTTTTTGTAGGCATACATCTTCACTTCACCTTTGTAGTAAAACCCAGGAGCTATTTTCAGATTCTGTTTAGCCAATACCTCACCACCGGAAACCGTCATTCGGCGAGGCTTCTCATTGACATAGACATCCTCCAATACAAAACGATCGAATTTAATAGCAAACTTGTCTTCTCCAGTAACCAACTGATAGAGCGCAGTACCAATGAAGGCATTTCGTGAAAGTATCTTGATCTCTCCATTGTACAAATAATGATGCTCATTTAAGGTATCAATGATTATCTGCGCATTGCTGAAAGACTGTAGCTCCGAATTTTCAAGGATCGTCGTTTGATTGTCTTCAGGGATTATTTTTGCGTCCGCCACAATAATGAATGGTATCCCTGTGATATTGAGTTCTTTACTATTTAAATCATAAGTAGCCTGTTCTGCATTAAAAGCCAAAGAGTCAAGTTCTTCCCGTGTCGTATAGAAATAAGATGCTTCGATTGGCACATCACGAGGTTTGGTCATTGTTACCACAGAGTCTTCTAAGTCCCAAACTGCTTTAGTAATAGACGTTTTCATCTGTGCATATGGAAAAGAGATAGCCGCTACGCCTCGTTTCTCCGGCTGAATTACCGCCGTGTTATTATTAAGGTCAAAGACAAGGCTAATGTCATCTCCGGCCATTGCTGGCTTGAGTGGGTTATCCGTCAACACCTCAAAATCAGCATGGCGAGCACTGTAAGAAAACTGCTTAAAGGTTAATTCATCAGAAATTGACTTAGAGCCTCTCGTTAACATCGTTCCGATTCCATAAACACCTCTGGAGGTAATGTTGACTGCCCCATCAAGTGTAGCGGTAGCTTTATAAAACTTGAATGGAGATCTAAGATTACGAAGATTCATACTGTCAATTCTCGGCTCCCAGTGCATTCGGTAAGGGCCTAAAACAGCTTCTGGATAACTCGCCCCATTCACTTCTCCGGGTTTGATAACTCCGCCTTTACCATATGATGCCACAGAATCTGGGTAGTAAACAAAATCCTCTGAGTAGATGGTGGATGTAATGAAATCAATCTTTCCTCCTCCGCGTATTCCCTGATTGCTCAGTCGAATTTTCTCATAGGTCTTCGCTGCTGTACCATACAAATTATAGCCTGACGCTGGTATTTGATGCGTAAAGCCTAACGACTGATCCTTCTGTAGCTTTAACGTTTCTTGAAACGTTGGGAAGATACCGCCAGAATTGAATATTCCGTCGAAAGAAATCGCCGCTTCACTTTCCAAACTATCTGAATCAAATGGCGGAATGATAAATTTTACAGATTTGTCGTAGGCTCCATTAAGAACCTCAGGTCCATCGAAGTAGACCACAGCCTCAGACTCTGACACAAAATCCGGGTACTGCGGTGAATCTTGAAAACCCGACTTATTGTCCGGGTAATCAAGATATAACGTACCAGAAGTACGATTCAGGTGATTATTTAAAGGACTTTTAGGATCTGCACCTTCCGCACGAAGTGAATCTGGTGTTGCTATTTGAATACGAATGGAGTCCACCGTGTTCATATTGACAAGGAATGCGTCATAGTCAAACTGGTAATTCTTTCCTTTATACTGAAACTCACCAGCATTGATCATTCCATCAAACTGAATGTTTCGTCCCCCCTGGAGATAAACTGTACCACTATCCGGCTCTGCATATACTTTATAATCAGAAGTAAAAAAGAACCGATTTACACCATTTATCTGCATATCTGAGGAGTCTAATCGCCAGATTATATTTGGCTCGGCAGGAGAAAGAGACGGAAGCATCAGCACATCATAGTCAACCTTATTAGCCGAAGCATCATGATACAAGTACGCATTGTCATTGAGGGTAACCAAGCCAGTTTCCTGATTGTAACGTGCAAACCCATAACGCTTCAGGGCCCGCATAGCTCCTTTGACCTGCTTGATGTCCACATCGAAAAAATCTGCAATTTCCTGATCAACGAACTGACGCGTGCCAAACTTATTTGCATAAAAAACACTCGTGATAACCGGGTGAAATGAAAACCCAACGCCAATTTTACTGAAGCGTGACTGATTGTAGAGGTCTTTAGACTCTACCGTGGCAGGTATTAATTCCTTTCCATTTAAGATGTTGAACTCGATTTCACCATCATCTAATCGCCATTTCATCGCCTGAGCATTCACATTGACATCAAAATAAGTGCTGAAAAATGGAGTGACATTGTAGGGTTTGTTTCGAATGGCGACTACCTCGTTTTTTTGGGGATTATAGAAAAGCTCAACCGATGGATGATAGGTAGAGTCATTTCCACTATGAATAACCACTGCAGCATCCGAGGAGTGAATGGAGCTGTCCTGATTGAACTCAAATCGCTCCGCTTTAAAAACGGTTCTGTTACCCTTTCCGTCAAGAAAAGTAAGCCTACCAGGTTTCTTGGAAACCGCCTCTCCATACAATTCATTTCCGCGGAGTTCTATTCCTCCTCGATATCTTATCTTGTCGTTGGGTAAAATGAGTTCTACATCTGCATTGTTAGAACGAAAAATTGGAAACCTGCTTAGGTCTCCCTTTGCTCTTCGGATGCTTCTAAATTCAAAATACCCTTCTACCTGACCGGAAAACAGCTTGGGTAAAGTAATGGTAGCATAAGGCGTCCAGAAGCCATAGTGATCAGCTCTGATGTAGAACTGCTTCAAGTTGACTACTGCACCAGCAAAGTTCTTGTTTTGTTTTGGCCAGTTGATAACGGCATTCTCACCAGCATAGACCCGATTTTTCATCAGGAATGACCCATCTGATTCTTTAATGTTAAATGAATCATAAGCCGTGACGATTTGAATGGAATTGTTTTCCAATTGAATGACCGGTCCTTCTAATACCGGATGAACGTACTTTGCTCTTAAGTTGGCAATGTAGTCTTGAGAAACAGTGGAAACATATTGCCGCTGCTCTACTTGTGACTCTTGCTCCAGCACTTCCCCAGAAGTATCAAAATCCCATGCCTTGTCATCCTGAACCCAGTTATTGTCATAAGATTCATCACTGCCGTTATCCCAGTCATCTCCCCAGCTGTCATCACTACCCCAATCGTCGCCCCAACCATCATCATTGCCCCAATCATCCGCTGATTCTGTTTCTACAATTTCAGGGTCAGGTTCTGGGTCAGGCTCTTGAATCGTCTCGATGTACTCCTCCACAGGATCTTTGTCTATTGACACATACTCATCCAGTAGGCGAAACTGAAAAGATCCATTGTCAGTAGCCATGGATAGGTTCTTGGTAAGCGTCAAATAACGGCGTGCCATAAAGATGTTTAGGCTCAAGAGGTAATTACGATAATTTTCACCTTTAAGTGTTTGCACCATTTGCTCATTTATCTTGAGCACTTCGGTCAGTTGGTCATTGGTAAGGTGTGCCTGAGCGTCGGCAAAAGCCAGATAACTGAAGTAGTATCGAAAATATGGGTTGAAGGAATACCCTTTACGATCCATCTTCAAAGCAATCTGATGAATCATGTCCTGTTGGGCACTCGTAAACTTGCCGTTCCACGCATTGTTAAAATCAAAAGCCACTTTGCGTGCTGACTCGGTTCCGTAAGCGTTTAGCTTGGACATCACCTGACCAAAAAATTCCTGCTTGTCTTCAGAAAAAGACCGCTGTGCACTCAGCTGAATGCTCAGCGCAAATAGGATTAACACAAAAAGAAAGCGACGCTTCATTCTATAAATTTAGCAATTGCTAAGCACTTAATTCTTTCGAAACACCAACATTGCCCAACGGTTTTTTTCTGACTCATCTACATAATTAAGGCTTAGAGCCTCTGCTGATTGTCTCAGGTCACTAATGTCTTCCTGATAAAAACCACTTAAAACCAATACGCCTCCTGAAGCCAAACGTTGATTGTAATCTTGCATTTGCTCCAAAAGGACGTTTTTATTGATGTTTACCAGCATAACATCAAACACCTCAGAACCCGGAACCTCCTCGATTCCTCCCAACTTTAAATTGATGTTCTCACACGAGTTCAACGAAAAATTCTCCGCACTATTTTCTATGCACCAATCATCTATGTCTACTGCCGTTACTTCTTTGGCTCCTCGTTTATACGCCATGATGGCCAAAGCACCAGTGCCGCATCCCACATCAATCACTTTCTTCCCCTGATGATCAAGGCTTAGCTGATAATTCAGCACTTGCCAGGTGGTAGCGTGATGTCCCGTCCCGAAAGACATTTTAGGTGTAATTATGATCTCATAAGGAAATGAGGGTTTTGGCTCATGAAAAGTAGCTCGAACGATGCACTGATCTCCCACCACGACAGGGTCGTAGTTTTTTTCCCACTCTTCATTCCAGTTGACTTTGGCCACTTCTTCTACCTGATATTCTACCTGGTATCGGTCTAATACAGGTTTCACTTCATCAGGATTCCAGGTGTCTTTTTCACAAGAAGCAAGTATCCCTATTTCTGTTTCTTCAAATGCATCAAAAGGAAAAAGAGAGAGCTCTGCAAACAGTAACTCTCTCTTTTCTTCATCACAAGTGATGTTAAGTGTAATAAAACTCATTATTTATGTCGTTATTTGACTGCTCCCCATGTGGGCTAGTTCATACTTCAAAAACCCCTTTAAACTAAGGTCTTCATCTAACTCTGGCCAATGAATCCCGATTCCATCATTCTCAAAATGATTCAACTGATCGACAGTTGCATTTCTTAATCTATCAAAATCGGATATTGGTCGTTGAATGATCTTCTTATTATTTAGTAAAACCGCGATCAGGTCCAGATCTTTATCAAACCAAACATTTTTCAACCTAAGGCCTTCTTCAAAAATTAATTGGTCTAAAGAGTCAGATGATCTTTTATCTTTTTCCGAAATACTCATTCCACTTATCGATTATTAAATCTCGGTTATCCAGTACGATTTTACGAATCTTTGTCTTGTTCATTGAACCCATAATAATAGTTTTCTTGAAAATCCGGTTGGAGCCAGATTTTAGCTCTAGCCCCACCTTTAGATACATGAATATGACATGGTTCAGTTCCCTCATCGGAGAAAAAGAAAAACCGAAAACCATCGATTAATAAGACCGCAGGCACTAAAAAGCCTTAATAATATCTACGAAATCTCTGCTCTTCAAGCTAGCACCGCCAACAAGGCCACCATCTACGTCTGGTTGAGAAAACAACTCTTCCGCATTGCCTGGCTTCACACTTCCTCCATAAAGAATAGAAATACTATCCGCAGTTTCCTGATCGTATTTATCAGCGATCAACCCACGAATGTATGCATGCATTTCCTGAGCCTGAGCAGAAGAAGCTGTTACTCCCGTACCAATCGCCCAAACGGGTTCGTAGGCAATTACTACTTTCAGAATCTCTTCTTTTGAAAGACCGAAAATTCCCTTTTCGATTTGCTCTTTATTTACAGCAAAGTGCTGGTCAGCCTCTCTCGACTCCAACTTTTCTCCACAGCAGAAAATCGGTTTTAAACCGCCAGCCAATACCGCCTTCGTTTTAGCCGCTAGCAAAGCGTCATTTTCACCGAAAATCTCTCTGCGTTCGCTATGCCCAACGACTACATAATCTACTCCGGCAGATTTTAGCATCTCTACAGATATCTCCCCGGTAAATGCCCCACTTGCTTCGTTACTACAGTTCTGTGCTCCTACAAATACATTTTTTGATGATCCGGCAAGCTGCTTTATGCTTGTGATATGAAGAAAAGGAGGAATCAAAATCACCTCTGCATCATTACTCACTTCATCAGCGGTCATATTGATCACCTCAGATGCTAGTTTCTTCCCCGCATCCAGGTCTAAATTCATTTTCCAGTTTCCAGCTGCAATGTTCTTTCTCATGCTAATTAGTGTTTTTGTCTTAATAATTCGATTTAAATCCCTGGGTTAACGAATTAATTATTTTTTGACTGGGCCTTTTTTATTGAGACTCAAATTTAATGTTTCCAATGTCCCAATGATATGCAAGATTAAGAAAATTGGATGGGCAAGTTGACAATGTCCACTGATTATTCAATTATGTATGTCCTCTGACTGTTGAAAAGCAGGACATATCGCTCAAAAAGTTGGAGATTCAACTCGTATTGAATACAATGAGCGATAATCCATGTATTTTCGTTTTGAAACTTAATTCCATGATTCTCTCCAGACAGGTTTTCAACTATCAAGCAAAGCCTTTGATTGAAAAAGTGAAGATCAAAGTGCCCTTTCGCTATGAAGCTATTTTCCCTAATGAAGGGTGTTTCTTGTACGTGATGGGTAGTCAGGCTAGCATACTGTCTTCGGAGGGAACCACAGCGGTCAATCCTAAAAACGGAGTTTTACTTAAGTGTGGAAACTATTTTGTCGACTGGGTTCACGCCGATAATGAATCCGTAGACGTAATTGCTTTTCATCTGGATAGTAAAACGCTAAGCAAACTCTACCAACAGGAAATCCCCCAACTCATCAAGGATCAAATTAGGGGTGAGTCGATTACACGTCTGGTCAATGTCACTGTGATCGAAAAATTTATAGAGAATTTGCAGTTCTATTTTGACAATCCGATGCTGGTAAATGAAGATGTTCTTGAACTTAAAATCAAAGAACTAATTCTTTTGCTGCTTCAATCAAAAAATGCTTCGACGATCACAGAACTTCTTTTTGAATTATTTTCTCCACAAACTATTCATATCAAAGAAGTTGTTGCAGCTCACATTTACTCGGATTTATCCATCGCCCAACTGGCTCGACTCTCTGGGCTCAGTGTTTCGTCTTTCAAAAAAACGTTCGAAAAATTCTATGGACAATCACCTAACAACTACCTACTCAACCAGCGTATCAAAAAAAGCTGTGAACTTTTGGAAACCACTTCACAAAGCATCTCTCAAATTGCTTTTGCTACAGGGTTTAATGACCCAGCGTATTTCGCGCGCCTATTCAAAAAAAGGTTATCAATGACACCTTCTGATTACCGGCTCGGTAAAATGTCCTAAACAAAGGCCCAAATGTCCAAGAAATACAACAGTCCGTTGATGTCTTTTGCGGTACACTAACTGGTTCAGCGTTGAAATCAGTCAAAATAAAAAACTATGAATAAACCCGTAAAGGCAATCAGTGGATTTTTAGGTATTTCCATGTTTATGTTCGGAATTCTAAAGTTTGTCAACCCGTTCAAAGGTTGGTACATGACACAAGTGGAAATGAGCGAACTGCCCTTTCAAGAACTATCCTATTGGGCTGGTCAATTTGGAGAAATACTCGTTGGAGCTTTATTTTTACTATTAATCTTCTACCGAAACTTTTTCAAACCATCGACACATTTTGGCTTATTTACATTAGCTAATCTCGCCACAGTGATCATGATGTGTATAGCCGTGTATGTTCACATTCATCCAAGTGTACCGAACGAGGTGTTGCCATTGAAAATTAAACCTCCGGTGATTCCAATTGTCTTTGGGACTTTACCCGTTGTAAACTGGACACTATATCAACTCAAACCTTCTGCTTCAAATACTTAGCGGTGTGATTATCTTTTAGCTTGGCCATATCCTCCGGAAGGCCAGCAAAACATAGCTGGCCACCATTGTCTCCTCCCTCAGGTCCCAGATCGATGATCCAGTCTGCGTTTTTTACGATTTCCATATTGTGCTCAATGATTAGTACTGAATTTCCCTGATTTACCAGAGCATTCATCGCATCCAAAAGCTTCTTGATGTCGTGAAAATGTAGTCCGGTAGTCGGCTCATCAAAGATAAACATGACATGATCCTGTTTTGCTTTCCCTCCCTTGCCCAGAAAAGAAGCTAGTTTCACTCGTTGCGCTTCTCCACCTGACAGGGAGTTGGAGGATTGACCGAGCTTGATGTAGCCTAAGCCTACGTTGTTTAGTGGTTTGATTTTATTGACGATTCCTGGAATCCCTTCAAAGAAGTCAATAGCTTCCTCCACAGTCAGATCGAGAATATCTGCAATGTTTTTCTCGTTGTATTTGACCTCTAAAATTTCCTTTTTAAATCGGCGTCCTTTACAACTCTCACATTCAAGGTGTAGATCAGCCATAAACTGCATTTCTACTGTCACCGTTCCTTCCCCTTCACAGACTTCACACCTTCCACCATCTACATTAAAAGAAAAGTGTGCAGGCTTAAACCCATTTTTTTTAGAAAGCGGCTGCTCGCTAAAGAGCTGACGAACTCCGTCATAGGCTTTTACATAAGTGACCGGGTTTGACCTAGAACTCTTACCAATTGGGTTTTGATCGACGAACTCTATTTGTGTCACTTTTTTGTAATCTCCAGATAGTTTATCGTGCTTCCCGGTGGCCTCTCCCGTTAGGCCCAGCATTTTACCAATAGCCGGATACAAGATTTTTTTAACCAATGTCGATTTGCCAGAGCCACTTACACCCGTAATAACTGACATTACACCAAGTGGAATTTCAACACTGATATTCTTAAGGTTATTCTCACGGGCGCCTTGTATAGAAATTGACTGATTCCATTTTCTCCTACGACTCGGTAAGTCGATCGACTCTATTCCTTTGAGGTATTTGGCTGTATAAGATTTGGATTCACCGTTCAGTTCATTCACCAAACCCTGGTAAACAAGTTCGCCTCCATGTACACCTGCCGCGGGTCCGATATCAATGATTTCATCAGCCGCTTCCATCACCTTTTCTTCGTGCTCAACTACTATGACAGAGTTGCCCATGTCGCGCAAATGCAGTAGCACCTCTATCAACCGATCGGTATCTCTTGGGTGCAACCCGATGCTTGGTTCATCCAAAATATACATTGAGCCCACCAAAGCACTACCTAGTGATGTTGCCAATTTAATGCGCTGAAACTCGCCACCAGACAAAGAATTGGTCAGCCTGTTTAAGGTCAAATAACCCAACCCAACTTTCTCCAAATAAGAAAGTCTGTTGGTGATTTCATCCAAAATTCGTTTAGCAATTTTCTGCTGATGGGTTGTTAGGTTCATCGTCTTAAAAAAGGTCGATAAGCGATCCACAGGCATCAAAACAAGGTCTGAAATAGACTTCTCATCTATTTTAACATATCCGGCATCTTTTCTTAAGCGTGTTCCTCGGCAATCGGGACAGACCGTTCTTCCTCGGTAACGCGAAAGCATGACTCGGTATTGAATCTTGTGCGTTTTAGATTCCAGGTGCTTAAAGAAAGCGTCCAGTCCGTCGAAATACTCATTTCCAGTCCAAAGCAAGTTGTATTCTTCCTCGGTCAGTTCATTAACTGCTCTGTGGATTGGGAAATCAAATCGAATGCCGTTTTTCAACAAAGGCTGTAACCACTGATTCATGGTTTCACTACGCCAGGGCGCAATGGCTCCATCGTAAATGGAAAGGTTGGGGTCTGGAATAACCATCTCCGGGTCTATCCCAAGGATTCGTCCAAAACCCTCACATTTTCTACAAGCACCGTAAGGGTTATTAAACGAAAAGAAATTGACGGAAGGCTCTTCAAATCGTATGCCATCTAGCTCAAAAATGTCTGAAAACTCCTTTACTTCATTCTTGACCATGTTGACCTTGCAGCGCCCCTCTCCTTCAAAAAACGCCGTTTGTACAGAATCTGAAAGGCGAAACTGGTTTTCTTCATCATTCTTCACCACTGCACGATCGATCAATATTTCGAATCGGTGTTTTTTAGTGATCTCTTGCTCCAGTAAGTCTTCAATAAAGCCCATTTCGTCATCAATGAGCACACGAGTATATCCCTTGCTCATGAGAATTTTCAGCTCATCCTCAACCGTCCGACCTTCGGTTATGTGAAGAGGAGCGGAGATTATCAATTTGGTTCCTTCCTCATGTGAAAGGATGTAATCCACCACATCGCTTACACTGTCTTTCTTGACTGCCTTGCCGCTGACTGGTGAATAGGTAACCCCAACGCGAGCGAAAAGCAGCTTCATATAATCATAAATTTCTGTAGTTGTTCCAACGGTAGATCGTGGGTTTCTCGTAGAAACTTTCTGCTCGATAGCGATGGCGGGAGCTACTCCTTTGATGTAATCAACTTCAGGTTTTTCCATACGGCCAAGAAACTGACGAGCATAGGAACTCAAGCTCTCGACGTATTTTCGCTGGCCTTCTGCAAACAACGTGTCGAATGCTAACGAGGATTTTCCTGAACCCGAAAGCCCGGTAATAACCACCAATTTATCCCTTGGAATGGCTACATCAAGGTTTTTAAGGTTATTTACTCGAGCCCCTTTGATGATGATAAAGTCTTTCGGATCGTATTGGTCTATCGTTTTCGGCATGTTCTTTGCATCGTTCGGCATTACTACAACTCACATCAGCTTCCTTTGATTTGGAAAGTTTGGCAAAAGTAGAAATTAGATAATGGATTTGCGTGTAAAATATTATTCATATAGATTTGATTCTACACGAGTAGAAAAAAAGTTGATTTTCCAATCTAACCCTGACAATATGCAATAAACCTCTACGTTAACTAAACAGGTGATTTTAATGCGAAAGACTAAATTGACCGACGGCCAATTGCTGTCTCAGTACAAGAACGGTAACGAAGAGGCGTTTGCAGTTTTACTCGAACGACACAAAGACAGGGTGTTTACCACGATTTATTTGATTGTTAAAGACCGCTATCAGGCAGAGGATCTGATGCAGGATGCTTTTATTAAAGCAATCAAAACAATCAAATCGGGCAAATACAACGAAGAGGGCAAGTTTTTGCCATGGATGTTGCGTATTGCGCACAATTTGGCCATTGATCACTTCAGGAAAGCGAAACGTTATCCGGAGATTGTGATGGAGGATGGTAGTGGCGTGTTTAATACGTTGGAGTTTTCTGAGGCACCTATTGAAACTGAACATATCAAGCAGGATACTCATAACCTGCTGAAGCGTTACATACAGGAGCTCCCTGAAGCTCAGAAGGAAGTTTTGGTCATGCGCCATTACATGCAGATGAGTTTTCAGGAAATAGCAGATGCTACAGGAGTAAGTATTAATACCGCATTAGGCAGAATGAGATATGCTTTGATTAACTTAAGAAAGAAGTTAAATCATTCAAATATTGCCTATGACCAAAACTTTTACAGAAAATGACCTTGTAAGGTTTCTTTACGACGAATTATCCAAAAACGAAAAATTAGCACTCGAGCAAGCACTCCTCACAGATACTGACTTGCAAACTCAACTCGACAAACTTCGAGCTGTGATGAGCGACTTGAACAACGTGCAGTTTTCACCTTCTAAACGCAGTGTGAATAAAATCCTCGACTTCTCGAAAGGATATCACAAACAGTCTGTCTAGTTTTGTCCTGTGACGAAAATTGGTTTTGAATATTAAAAATCCCATTTTGTCAGGATCTGAAGGGTTTCAGATTCCAACAGGAAATTCTCTTAGACATGATTAAAAAGGAGCGTTACGAAGCTTTTGTTTCTTATTTCTCGGAAGCCTTTCCCGATCCTCAGACTGAGCTCAATTATGGCAATCCCTTTGAATTGGTGGTTGCCGTGGTACTAAGTGCTCAATGTACAGACGTTCGGATCAATAAAGTTACGCCCGCACTGTTCGAAGCATTCCCTACGCCTGAGGCCATGTCTCATGCGACGTTTGATGAAATCTTTGCGCTTATCAGAAGTGTGTCTTATCCAAACAATAAGAGCAAACATCTGATCGGATTGAGCAAAATGATCATGGAGGAGTATGGAGGAGAAGTTCCTGAAAAACATGCGGATCTCAACAAACTACCTGGTGTTGGAAGAAAAACAGCTAATGTAGTGGTATCGGTTCTATACAATCAGCCAGCCATGGCTGTTGATACACACGTTTTTCGCGTTTCTAAAAGGTTGGGTCTCGTCACTCAGACTGCCAAGACTCCACTAGAAGTTGAAAAACAACTCATCCGCCATATCCCTGAAGAATATGTCCACAAAGCACATCATTGGCTAATCTTACATGGCCGGTATGTCTGCCTGGCCCGTAAACCAAAATGCACGGAATGCAAAATCACACATTTTTGTAGGTATTGGGATAAACTTGAGGTGAAGTAAGAATTCAGGTTTTTTTAACAGAATTACTTCTCAATTGTAAAATCAAACTTGGTTCCCGTTCCCGGATGCGAAGAAACCGATATTAGTCCTCCCATTCGTTCGATCAGCCGCTTGACAGTAGCCAGGCCCAGACCATAACCTTCCACCTGATCATCCACGCCTTTGACTCTTTCGAAAACCTTGAAAAGTTTCTTCAATCCCTGCTGTTCGATTCCTCGGCCATTATCTTCAAAAGAGAAACGATAATTACCCTCTAATTCCTCGAATGCGACTGAAATTTCCAGTTTCTCTTTGTCAGAGTACTTGATCGCATTGGACATCAAATTGATTAGAACTTGCTTAAAAGCTACTATGTTCGCTAGGAAAGTACTGTTTTCTGTGTAAGTAAATTGAATTGGTATTTGTGGGTTAAGCAATTGTTTAACTTCTTCTATAACCTGTTCGAGGTTGATTTCATCCTTTTTTGTAATCAATAGGTGGGCGTTCATACTTAAGTTCAGAATGCCATCAACCATTTTTGCCAACCTAAAAGAGGAGTTTTCTGCAAATTGAACCAACTCCAACGCATCCTTTTCGAGTTTTTCTGAATGCTGAATATTCAACATTCTCAAATTATTAATTACACTGTTGAGAGGACTTTTTACATCATGAGCCAGGGTTCTGGCAAAGTTTTTTAGTTCGGCATTTTTTTGCTGCAAGTCATCAGCATAAGTATTCAGCTCAAGAGTGTTCCGGTGCGTTTCAATCATATTCATCACCACTTTTGCCAATGCTTGTAGTGATTTAACTTGCTGCTGTGTAAGCGATCGTGGCTTTAAGTCCAAAACACAAATAGTTCCAATAGCAGAACCTCCTGACCCAATTAATGACACCCCCGCATAAAAACGTACGAAAGGATCATTCATTACGAAAGGATTGGTTTGAAATCGCGGATCTTCGAGCATATTCTCCACGATCATCAACCCATCATCTTCATAAACTGTATGTGAACAAAAGCCATCTGACCTGGGTACTTCATGAATGTCCACTCCTTGATTGGATTTATACCACTGACGCGTCTCATCGACGAGCGTAATCTGAGAGACTGGTGTCTCACAAATCTCAGCCGCAAGTTTCGTAATGTCATCGTATTGCTTTTCAGGAAGTGTATCAAGTATATGATAGCTGGCTAACTCTTTTAGTCGATTACTCTCGTCAGAAGCATTTGGTTTTTTTTGCATGAGTACATAGTGGTAAAAGCTACACTATGATACTCATTCACATTCAGATAAGAAAATTACTCGTATTCATCTTGTATAAAAGCCAAGTCAATCGTCTCGTTTGAGACATGACCATAACATTTCTAAAACCAAAAAGCCTCTCCCGCAAAGCAAGAGAGGCTTTTACTCTTCATATCAATCTGCTGTCTAAAATACAATCGGTACTCTGACCATGGTGTTTTCCCAACCAATAATCATGTGTGCACCATCTTCCACTCCCTCAAACATAATGGAGAGCGCTTCTACCATTGATTCCATTTTTGCTGTTGGGACTGTGATTTTAGCCACTGTACTTTCTTCTGGTTTAAAGGCATATTGGCCCCAGCCATCCTTATCTGTACTGAAGTGAACTTCCCATTCCGATTCTGAAGGAACAGCATATACCGTATATCGGCCAGCTTTTACTTTTTTGTCTCCAATCATTACGTCCTGGTAAAATAAGATCTCTGTAGATTCATTCGCACCTACTCTCCATACTTCGCCGTACTTTACCAGGTTTCCGAATACGTCTCGATCATTCGCTTGTGGTCGCGAATAAAGTACTCGGATTTTTGGTTCTCCTGCTTTCTTTTCTTCATCCGTTTTAGCAAAAGATCGGAATGCCGCTCTGTTTGGATAATACGCCGCATCAAGTGGGCTGGCGTCCATTTTTGGAAATTCTTGTGCTGTTGCACTTCCTACTAGTAGTATGAGTGCTGCAATTAAAAAGTTAGTCTTCATTAGTGTCTTAAGTTGTTAAAATACACGGTTGAAACTCAGAAGCGGGTAGTTTGTTTAACCAGTTATCCCAAAGGGTTTTTGCTCATGGCTAAAACCACATATATTTCGCATTCAATCCTCAGCATATGGAAGACGAACATTTTGCAGAATACCTAGAGAAATCGCTGGAATCAATCTTTCGAATTAACAGCCGTACAGCGCATACCTTACAATCGAATGATCCTTCTGTGGTTAAAAAAGCGATTGAGTCAACTCTACCTATCAAGGGCAAGCACTTTAATGAACTGCTTGTTCAATTTGAATCAAACATAGCGCCATACTTAAATCAAAATAGAGGTACTAACTATGCGGCTTATATTACAGGAAGTGGCAATCCAATAGGCGCCATTGCTGAGTTCATAAAAGCATATTTTAATCAAAACGGCTTAAAATGGAACAACTCACCCATCGCCTCCGAATTGGAACAGCTTATGATCCGATGGGTCAGCGATTTTTGCCTGCTCGATGGCTTCAAAAAAGGTGTGTTGACAAGTGGAGGATCCATGTCAAACCTTATGGCTTTACACTGTGCGCTGGCTAGAAAAATTCCAGACAGAGAACACAACGGATTCTATTCACAAAAACCACTGACCGTATATTGTTCTGAGGAAACACATAGCAGCATAGAGCGGGCGATGGTTTTTCTTGGGTTGGGAAGAAAGTACTTGCGAAAAGTTCCAGTCGATGAGAGGTTTCAGATAAGGATTGACCTTTTGGAAACAGTCATCACTCAAGATATTAATGAAGGTTATGAACCTCTGGCACTAGTTGGTAATGCCGGGACCACCAATACCGGAAGCATCGATGACTTAGAAGCACTTGCCACAATAGCCAAAAAGTTCAATCTCTGGTATCATGTTGATGGAGCATATGGATTGCCCGCTAGAAGAATTCCCGAACTACACGGCGCATTTGAAGGTATCGAATTAGCTGATTCGATTATAGTGAACCCTCATAAATGGATGTATGTGCCATTTGAAGCAAGTTGTGTTCTGGTGCATGAGATTCCAAAAGCCATCCATTTTTCTCCAAACTATCTAATGACTGAAAATGCGGATAAACGATGGGAATCGTCGGAGCACACCATCGAGCTTTCCAAGGAATTTCGTGCCTTGAAGATTTGGTTCACTTTGACGTATTATGGTGTGGACCAACTCACCGGGTTTATCAAACAGGATATCGAATTAACGAATTATCTCGCTGAACAACTTCAAATACACGGATTTGAAGTAAACCCAAATCATCCTTTGTCCATCCTATGCTTTCGCTATCAGGATACTAAACGCAGCGATTCTGAGATAGAGGTGATTAATCAACGTCTTTTACTCCATATAGAAACGGACGGCAGAATATTTCTAACCGGTACAAAAATCAATGGTTCCACTTACCTTAGAACGTATTTTGGCAATCCTTCTCGAACGCGCCAAAATGTTGATTTTATGATTTCTACAATCATCGAATTATTAATGATAGAGCTGCAACCTGAGTAAGGG
>JAMWZA010000124.1 GCA_024305105.1 Marinoscillum sp. | reverse complement strand
CCTTCATATTATCAAGTGCCGGGTTTGTTATCAATAAAAAAGTGTAACAACTCACAATTAGAATTTTAATCAATACAATTAATACAATGCAAGAAGGAACAGTAAAGTTTTTCAACAACTCGAAAGGGTTCGGTTTTATTAAACCAGCAGATCAAGGAGATGATATTTTCGTACACGAAAGTGGTCTTGTTGATGAGATTCGTGAAAACGATAAAGTGAAATTTGACGTAGAAAGAGGAAGAAAAGGAATGAACGCAGTTAACGTTGAGTTAGTTGACTAATTCCTGGATATAGATATTCCAGTTTTCATTAAGAAGCCGTCCGCTAGCAAGTGGACGGCTTTTTTTATATTATAGAAAAGAGGAACCCTGCTAAAGTTGCTCCGATGGTAGGACCTAAGACAGGAATCCAGGCATAGCGCCAGTTGCTATCACGCTTTCCAGGAATAGGGGCCAAAGCATGAAAAATGCGAGGGCCTAAATCTCTGGCTGGATTAATCGCATAGCCTGTACTTCCACCCAGGGATAATCCAATACCCAAGACAAGCAACCCTACAGGCAAGGCATCCAATGAACCTAGACCATTTCCACTAACCAAGAAGAATACGCCAAACACGAGCACAAAAGTGCCAATAACCTCCGAAATCAGATTGTCTGTAGTGCTTTTAATGGCTGGCCCTGTGCTGAATATTCCCAGTTTGGCTTCTGGATTATTGGTGGCTTTAAAATGAGGTCTATAGTGTAGAAAGGCTGCAGACGCACCGAAGAAGGCTCCTATTAATTGCGCCAGGATGTAGGCGGGAACACTGTTCCATGGAAACTTGTCAGCTATAGCCAATCCAATAGTGACTGCAGGGTTGATATGTGCCCCACTAATAGGACCAGCGATAAAAACGGCGACAAACACTGCAATCGCCCAGCCAAACGAAATGACTATCCAGCCTGAGTTGTTTCCGTAAGTTTTGCTGAGAGATACATTGGCATTCACTCCATTTCCCAGTACGATGAGAATAAATGTACCGAGTAATTCGCCGAAAAATGGGGTCATCAGGTTTTATGTTTAGTCTAACTCCAAATTACGTAAAAGGCTGAATAAAACTACCCTTCTGGTAAACGTTATAGTTACTAACAGGTATTAAGCGTATTATCTAAGTAATGGAGATTAATTCCCTGATACTTGAAATGTGAACGCTTCAACCATCAATTAACTTGATCTCGTATCTTCTTCCAGCTCAATGAATTCTGAGTAGTATACATAGCGCTCAAGGATTTCCTTCACATATTTGACGGGCTCTTCTCCTCGGCAATAGCCATAGTGAACCACGTCATCATTGAAATACTTCTTCTGACTTTTTAGTAACATGCAGCTTTCAACATTTTCGTACCAAACATTTTCGTCATATCCCAGCTTTTCAGCTAAACGACGAGCGTCCTGAACATGATTGTGTCCTGCATTGTAGGATGCTAAGATGAACTTTACACGCTCCAGACTATCCGGAATATGCTCGTTCCAGTATTCATTAAGGTATGAGAGGTGAGCGACACCAGCTTTAAGGTTGGTCTCTGGTTTAGTCAGGTTTTTATACCCATAGCTCTTGGCTGTTTTCGGCATTAACTGCATTAACCCCACGGCACCAACCCATGATTTTTCCTTAGGGTCGAAGCGTGACTCCTGATAAATCTGTGAAGCTAAAAATCGCCAATCCCAATTGATAACTTCAGCATTTCGCTGAATCACTTCATCATATTCTGAAATACGATTACCTTCCTTGGAATACAAATCACTCTTAGCTCTGGTTGTAAATGATCGGGTATTTTTGAAGTACTTATTATAGATGACATAAAAGTCCGTTTCCTTTCTTTGTGCTTCTAGCCATTCATTAACTACCGTCTTTAGTTCGGGAGATGTTTTTCTTACTGCCCAGGCTAATTGTTGCATCACACCTACAGTGGTTTCAATGTCGATGTTTTGATAGTATGACGCATTGATATTAGCGATGTTGAAATCGGCAATGGTAAAATCTATCTCGCCTCGGCTAACCTTTTTGATGATTTCATCGGTAGATAAGTTTCCATCAACGAACTGAATATCAATTTCTCCCCCAAGTTCATTCTGAAGGTTGACCAATCGTTCACGATAAGAAGAGTTTTCTCGAACATAGACCGGCAAGTCAATCATTTGAATCGGGTTTCGGATCAGCTCCTGCTCGATTTCATGGAGTTTCATTTGTCTCCAATTGTCGGGTTTACGCTGTACCAGGACCTGATGGGTAAAGTTCAATGGCAAAGAGAAATCTACATACTCTTTTCTGTTGTTGGTCACTGTAAGGTTGTAGGTAATGATATCACCTTTGCCTTCCACCAGCATGTTAAAAATTTCATTAATGTCCTTAGCTATGACCATTTCTAGTTCCACACCCAGGTCTTCCGCAAGTTTGCTGGCTAGTTCATATTCATAACCCATCGGTTGTCCTCTATAGAGAAAATATGAAGTGGCTGAATAGGTTGTTATTGCTTTTAGCGTATCTCGTTCCTTGATCTCCTCAAGGTCTGCAATGAATTTTGAGGTTTTGTCAATACGATCTAAAAATGAATCCACAAACACATTTTGAGCCGATTCATCATCAGCGACCTGGTAATTCTTTTTTTCGGGGGAGGTTTGCTGTGAGCAGCTAAAAGTGAATAATACTGAAACTGTAAGAAGTGTAGTTATGCTTTTAGTTATAGTCATAAAGGAATGGGGAGCCTTCGAAAATAGCTCCCAAAATTTCGTTGGTTCTCCTTTATAACTAGCCAAGCATCATATGGTTTAATAAGTCATTTTTTGCGGCTATTGGTTTTTCGGACAAGTGGTGGTGTATTTAATGGATGTGCCTACATATTCCACCCATTCTTCCTTTGTCAGACCTCTATTGACCAATGTGCAAATGCGATCTGCTAGTTCTTGATGATCAACGGGCCAAAAGCGAATGGAATTATCCCTGGATCCAGTGATTACACGTTTGCCGTCGGGCGAAAAACAAGCAGACATTACCCAATCCTCATGATCATCCAGCACGAGCGGTAGTTTACGCGGATCGTTGATCTCCCATACTCGCACAGATCGATCTCTACTCGCTGAAAGTAGTTTGGTGTCGTCAAAATTAAAATCAACATCCGTGATTGCCGATTGGTGGCCACTGATGATTCTGATAAGTTCATGATGCTCCAAATCATATAATACCACATCACCTTTTTCTCTGCCTATTGCTAATAACTTAAAATCTGAACTAATGGCCATGGCGTTTACAGCGAATGCTTCTTCTATATAAATCTTTCGTGCTAGTGTATCTTCCCAAATTTGCACATTGCCACTGGCAGTTCCGATCAAAATATCGTTATCTGATTGATTGACTTCCATAGACGAGACTTTTTCACTTGTCCGTCCGATTGTTTCCTCTTTACCAAAACCTTTTATTTTCAGCTCACCTTTTTTGGTTACCACAGCCACCTTATTCTCTCCGGGCATAAACACTCCTGACTGAACTAGTTCGGTGTCTTTGGCTATTTCCGGTTCTTCATCGGCTGAGCCGGGCTTTTTTGTGGAAAGAATGACTATTCCCTCATTTTTGGTAACGACCAGAATAAGTTCTCCATCATCGGAGATGTCCAGATTTCGAATCAAATGTTTTCCTTCATAAATAACTTCAGGAGTGTTAAATCCCTCATCTAACTGCCAGCGGATTACTTTTCCATCTGATCCGGCAGTGTAAAAGGTGTTTTGGTCACTACCATATTGCACGCTGATAACAGATTCGTCATGTCCCAGAGCCTGATTATAGGATTGTTTGTTTACAGGATCATACCCGAGGTATTTATTGGCGTAATAAAGCGACTGATACACATTGAGGTGCGAGACCAATCGATCACCTGGGTTTTGAATCCAAAAGTTAAATGCTTGTCTTGCTACGAGTGCCTTTTTCTCCGCAAAATAAGAAGGTGTCAGTAAAGAACGTTGAGCCATTGATTGGACAAGCTCAGTAGTTTTCAGTATTTCGATTTGAGCTTCTAACTCAAGTGAAGCCTCCTGAGCTTGTACTGGTCTGGCAAGTATGAATAGAAAGAGAACAACGGAAATCGGTATTGAAGCTTTCATTATATGCGGATTTATAGTTAAAGATAATGGATTAATTGGGGAACATTTTGCCTTGCATAAGTTTCATTGATGTACCAATTTTACGTTATGTCCATTACTGCTTCACTTATTAAAGGGGCCATTGGCCTGAATCAAAAACTTTCTTTTGAAACCCGTACTCCTGAACAACGTCAGCGGGACCAGTTGAAGGAGTTGTTGCAAGCAGCCAAGAAAACGGCTTTCGGAAAGTATTATGGATTCGCTCAGTTGTTAGAAGCAGATGATGTCATTGCCGCATACAGGAAGACAGTTCCTATTTTTGACTATCATCAAATGGATCAATCATGGTGGAGTCAGCAGCAGAAGTATCCGGACATAACGTGGCCTGGGAAACCAGATTTTTTTGCCTTAAGCAGTGGGACCACAGGTAAGTCGAGCAAACGTATTCCCATAACCAATGAGTTTATTCAGAGTATGAGGGATGTGGGCACTAGTCTGGTAAAGTCCTTACCGAACTTTGATTTTCCCAAAGAGCTGTTCGAGACAGAAATCCTAATGTTGAGCAGCTCGGCTAAGCTCAATGAGAATGAAGGTCATAAAGAGGGCGAAATAAGCGGAATCAATGTCAGTAATTTTCCTGGATGGTACGATTGGTTTTACCGGCCTGGTCAGGAGATAGCTGCAATTGATGACTGGGATGAGCGTGTTAAAAGAATTGTGGAAGAAGCGCCAAATTGGAACATTGGAGCTATAGCTGGAATTCCTTCATGGGTATTGACAATGCTTCGTGAGATTGTCAAAGCGCACAACCTCAAAAACATCCATGAAATCTGGCCAAATCTCAGAGTTTATGCTTCTGGTGGTGTAGCCTACGAAACTTATCGCAAGGGGTTTGATGCAATTTGCAACGCGCCTCTGACAATCATTGATACGTATTTGGCGTCTGAGGGCTTCTTTTCGTATACGGCACGCCCTGATACTATGTCTATGGAGTTGGCATTGGCTCACGGTTATTTCTATGAGTTTATTCCTTTTGATGAAAGGGGAGTTGATGGTCAGGGAAATCTGCTGGACGACCCCTTAACTATCGATATTTCAAAAGTAGAACTGGATCAGGGGTATGTTTTAATCGTAAGCTCATGTTCTGGTGCCTGGAGGTATGTAATCGGTGATGTCATTCGATTTACCAACCTTGACCCACATGAAATACTTATTACTGGAAGAACAAAGTTTTTTCTGAACGTTGTAGGGTCTCAGCTATCGGAAGAGAAAATGGATGCCGCTATTTTAGAAGTCAATAAATCACATCAGGTGGATGTTGGCGAATATGCTGTAGCTGCATTGCAAGATGATGACGAAAACTACTACCATCAATGGGTAATCGTTTCTGATGATTCTGTCGATTCGGAGTCCTATAAAAATCAATTGGATCAGTCATTAAAAGCAGCTAACAAAAACTACAAAGTAGCTCGTGGCAAAGCCCTGAAATACATTAATTTAAAGGTGACTGATAAAGAAACTTATCATGATTATTTATCGGCCTCAAAAAAGAAGGGTGGACAGATTAAAACTCCTAAAGTGATGGATCAGAAAAAGATGAGGGCCTTTTTAAGTTTTATCGATTAGATGCCAGAAGTGGGTTGGAGGATAAGTTCATCTTCTGAACACAGCTCTACATCTTCTATTGACAAATAGTATTTCCGAATCTTAGCTTTGTAGGCTTTGTCCAGCAGTTCATTATTCAGGATAAAGTGCTTGCTTGCCAGAATTTCCTGTTTAAAACCATAAGTAATGGCAATGTAATCAGCAGCATATTCTACTTTACGCTTAAACTGGTCTGACAACATATACTTCACACCATATTTGATCATTTCCAGATTGTTGTAAGGTTCATAGTCAACTAGATGACCCATTTCATGAGCAAACCATCCCACCAAAACATCTTCAGAAAGATCTTCTACTCGAATCTCCTCACTATCTCTTACAAATTCTGCAATCTTAATCTGGTAACTTTTCACCCCTTTAAATAGTGCTTTGAGGGATACTACAGGTTGTGCCTGCATGGTAGATTCTTTGATTCTACCCTGAACCAAAGTGATCTCATATTTGTGCAAGGATTGATACTTGTCGAGTACTTTGTGAAAGGCATTGATGATTTTATCACTACTTACATTCTTGATCTGAATGTTAGAAGGTGATGAACTTTGCGAATACGCAGCATCGTTAATAGAAACCATAAAAAGGAGTGCTCCAAAGATTGGTAAGATGAGTCTGAAGATTATTTTTCTCAAAATTATGAACAGCGGCTTAGTTAATAATGGCATTGAAGTTACAACAGCAAAGTCACATTAAAGTTCACTGTTGTTGATTTAATACAAATTTAATGATTCTAATTTTCGTTCTATATTCACGTCAATGAACAACCAAGCACTCTCAAGTAAAAAGGCACAAATATTTCAGATAAGTACTCAACTTTTCCGAAAGAAGAGCTATACAGGTACGTCCATGCAAGACATTGCTGGCGCAATGGGCATCAAGCCTGCCAGTCTTTACAATCATATTAATTCCAAGCAAGAGATTTTGATCGAGCTACTTCTTCACGGAGCAGGTCTTTTTGTGGATGGAATGAATGAAATCAGGGCTTCCCAACTCACAGACTTGCAAAAGCTGGAACGATTGATCGCTTTACATTTGCGAATCACCGTAGACAATACGGACCTTATGGCACTGATCGCTGTGGAATGGCGGCATCTGGAAGGAGATGGGATGCGGGAATATCTAAAACTTAGAAATGCTTACGAAAATGATTTTCGAATCATTTTAAAAGATGCCATGGATGCTGGTCAGATTCACCAAATGGATGTAGAAATTGCATTCTTCAGCATCTTAACTACGCTGAAGTGGTTCTACAGCTGGTATGACAAACATTCTAATCTTAGTCTAATAGATTTGGAAGAGTATCTAAAAAAACTATTACTCGGAGGATTGAAAATTAGTTGATTTTGAACTTTAACTAATAGTCGTTAGTTTTGAACTAACAACTGTTAGTATGCAATTCTACCCCATTAAAGTACGACAGCTCGACAGATCTATTCAAGACTGTACCATAGTGACACTTGATGTTACCCCGGAGCTGCATGAGCAGTTTCAATATAAACAAGGCCAATACCTTAATTTAAAAACCCAAATCAATGGCGAAGAAATTCGTCGTTCCTATTCACTCTGTTCTAGTCCGTTGGATAACGAATGGAAAATCGGAGTGAAGAAAGTACAAGATGGCAAGTTTTCCTCATTTGTTCATGATGAGCTAAATGAGGGAGATGAATTAGAAGTGGCTCTACCTGATGGCCGTTTCTATGTCGATTGTTCTGAATCATCACAGCGCAACTATGTAGCGTTCGCAGCAGGTAGTGGTATTACCCCGATACTGTCTATCATTAAAACACATCTGACATGCGAACCGAACGCTACGTTTAAACTATTCTATGTAAACCAGTCGGTTGCAACGATCATGCTAAAGGAAGAGCTTGAAGCATTGAAAAATCGGTTTATGAATCGATTGGAGGTTTACCATTTCCTTACTCAGGAGGAGCGTGATGTAGCGCTTTTCAATGGTAGAATTACGGAAGAAAAGTTAGCAACCCTGTTCAAAACGATCTGTGATGTTGATGCATTGGATCACTATTTCATCTGCGGACCTGAAGGCATGATTTTCACTATTCGAGACTTTCTAGATGACCTGGGAGTTGAGAAAAAGCAAATTCATTTTGAATTATTTGGAACTGCCGGAGCAGGAAAAAAAAAGAAGGCAACAAAAGCATTTGACGGGAAAGTATCAGATGTAACCGTGATGGAAGGTGGTAAATCCATAAACTTCAGAACATCACAGGGTGTCAACAATATTTTAGATGAGGCATTGAAGAACAATGCGGATTTGCCATTTGCATGCAAAGGTGGTGTATGCTGCACTTGTAAGGCCAAGCTTGTAGAAGGGCAGGTGGATATGCAGGTAAACTACGGACTGGAGGATGATGAGGTAGAAAATGGTTATATTCTAACGTGTCAGGCGGTGCCCATCTCGGATAAGGTCGTGGTGGATTTTGATGTAAAAGGATAAAGCTGTCATCCTGATCCCGATAGTGATAGGGATCGAAGGATAGACAGTCAAAAAACAATAAACAACATGGACATAAAAAGCTTAGAAGATCGATTTGAAGCTAAAATAGCCGCCGGTGAGAGCATCGAGCCCAAAGATTGGATGCCGGAGAAATACCGGAAAACACATATCCGTCAAATCTCACAACATGCGCATTCGGAAATTGTAGGAATGCTACCTGAAGGTAATTGGATTACAAGAGCACCTTCGTTAAGACGTAAAGTGGCTCTTTTGGCTAAAGTTCAGGATGAAGCCGGACATGGCCTGTATCTATACAGCGCAGCAGAAACTTTGGGAATCACAAGAGATGAAATGACTGAGCAGTTGTTGTCCGGTAAGGCCAAATACTCGAGCATTTTCAATTACCCAACACTTACCTGGGCAGATATCGGAGCGATCGGTTGGTTGGTAGATGGTGCAGCGATCATCAATCAGGTCATGCTCACCCGAACCTCTTTTGGGCCGTATGCACGTGCAATGGTGAGAATCTGTAAAGAAGAGAGCTTTCACCAACGTCAAGGCTACGAAATCATGCTGACACTTTGCAATGGCACCCCAGAGCAGAAAGCCATGGCACAAGATGCTTTGAATCGCTGGTGGTGGCCTTCTTTAATGATGTTTGGACCAAGAGATGCAGAGTCACCTCATACCGAGCAGTCCATGAAATGGAAGATCAAGCGGAAGACAAACGATGATTTGAGACAACAATTTGTGGACATCACCAAGCCACAGGCAGATATTCTTGGTATTTCCATACCGGACGAAAATCTTAAATGGAATGAAGCGAGTGGTCATTATGACTTTGGAGCCATTGACTGGGATGAGTTCTGGCAAGTAGTCAACGGCAATGGTCAGTGCAACAAAGATCGTATTTCGGCCAAACAGAAGGCATGGGATGAAGGAGCCTGGGTGCGAGCAGCAGCAGTGGCTCATGCTGAGAAAAAAGCGAATAAGAAACAGAAATTGAGTGCCTAATATCTAGTTTATTACCCCAACTCCTAATGGGTGAAACTAGATCACCTTAGATGAAAAATTCAAATTCTCAAATCCCTTTATGAGGCCTGAAGGCAGGTGAAGGAGAGAATAAACGGCAATAACATGAACAAGAAAGAATGGCCTCTTTGGGAGGTATTTGTACGAAGTAAAAATGGCTTGGAGCACCGTCATTTTGGTAGCCTACACGCGGCAGATGCAGATATGGCTATCGAGAACGCAAGGGACGTGTATACACGCAGAAGTGAAGGAGTGAGTATCTGGGTAGTACAATCCAGTGACATCACTGCATCCAATCCAGAAGAGTCAGGCGAGCTATTCGAACCTGCAAAGGACAAAGTATATCGGCATCCGACATTTTATGAGTTGCCGGACGAACTCAAACACATGTAAACATGGATCAGTCTAGATATGAATATCTGTTGTTACTCGGTGATAACTCCATGATTTTGGGTCATCGATTATCTGAACTCTGTGGCCATGGACCAAGTCTGGAAACGGATATTGCTTTGACCAATATCTCGTTAGACCTGTTTGGTCAGGTTAGGAGTTATTTTCAGTATGCCGCTGAGCTGAAAGGAGATGCCGCCACTGAAGATTCTATCGCCTTCACCCGATTTGATCGAGATTACCGAAATGCGATTCTAGTGGAACAACCAAACGAAGACTTTGCTCATGTGATCGTTCGGCAGTTTCTGTTTGATAGCTTTCATCTGCCACTTTTGGAACAGCTAGTCAACTCGAGAGATGAAACCATAGCAGCGATAGCCGCCAAATCAATTAAGGAATCACGGTATCACCTTCGTTTTTCATCTGAATGGGTCAAACGTCTGGGTGATGGTACAGAAGAAAGCCATCAACGTACTCAGGCAGCATTGGATCATCTGTATCCTTATTTACATGAAGTGTACAATGAGTCGCCAATCGAAAAGGAAATGAAGAAAGCTGGGATTGGTGCTGATTTGGCTACAGTTGAGGCGATATCCCGTAACACTATTGAAGACGTTCTTACGGAATCTACATTGATGCTTCCTAAAATCGAACCAAGAATGGTTAGAGGGAAACAAGGTATTCACTCTGAGCACATGGGGTTCATCTTAAGTGACTTACAATACATGCAGCGCGCCTACCCTAATATGCAATGGTAAGTTCTACACTACATATCGCTAATCAGCAAATCGAAGAAGCGCTCTGGTCGGTGACAGATCCGGAGATTCCTGTTTTGTCGATAATGGATATGGGTGTGGTGCGCGAAGTAACGCAAGATGGTGAAGCAGTACTTATTTCGATTACACCAACATACTCAGGATGTCCCGCAATGGATACCATCGCGGATGACATCAAGAAAGCATTAAAAGAACGTGGCTACCAATCCAAAGTTAAATTGATTTTAGCACCAGCCTGGACCACCGATTGGATCACGGAAAGAGGGAGAAAGAAACTTCAGGAATACGGAATAGCCCCACCCATGGACGAAGCTTCTGATAAAGCAGCTTTGCTGGATGGTGAGCGAATGATTAAATGTACCCATTGTGGCTCTACCAGTACACGAATGATTAGCCAGTTTGGGTCTACAGCCTGCAAGGCGTTATTTCAATGCAATGAGTGTGATGAGCCATTTGATTATTTTAAATGTTTGAAATGACCCTCTAGAGGTTTTAACTATTAACAACAACCCAATGTCTGCAGTACTTTTTGATATAACTGAAAACATCGCAACAATCACGCTGAATCGCCCCGAAGCGTATAACAGCGTGAATACCGAGCTGTCACATGGTCTGATCGACGCATTGAAAAAGTGTGAATCGGATGATGAAGTACGAGCTATCGTTTTGACAGGGTCTGGCAAAGCTTTCTGTGCTGGACAGGACCTCAAAGAAGTGACGACACCTGAACTCAACCCGGGGTTTGACACGCTCATGAAAGATCATTATGAACCGATTGTTCATTTGCTTCGAGGGATAGAAAAACCCATCATAGCAGCAGTTAACGGAGTCGCGGCGGGAGCAGGAGCCAATTTTGCCCTTGCTTGTGACATTATCCTGGCAGTAGAACATGCATCCTTCATTCAGGCATTTAGTGCGATTGGTCTGATTCCTGATTCAGGAGGGACTTACACGTTGCCAAGAAGCATTGGAATGGCCAAAGCAACAGCGTTAGCAATGCTGGGTGATAAAGTATCTGCGGAGGAAGCGGAACGAATAGGTATGATCTACAAGTACTTCAGTGCGGACACTTTTGAAGAAGAGGTGAACAAGATCGCAGTGAAACTTTCTAAAATGCCAACCAAAGGACTCGGGTTGACCAAGTTGGCACTCAATCAGTCATTAAAGAATTCGTTCGAACAACAGATGTTGTTAGAAACAGACCTGCAGCTCAAAGCAGCCAGTACTGAAGATTACAATGAAGGTGTAGCTGCTTTTGTAGCGAAGAGAAAACCCAATTTTAAAGGCAAGTAATTGTAACCGTGAGGGTGAGTTTGCTTAGTAAAGTATTGAAAAAATAGTGCAAGAATGACAGTAGGAATAATTGGAAGTGGAACGATGGGAAGCGGTATTGCTCAGGTAGCAGCTACCGCTGATTGCAAGGTGTTGGTTTTTGACACTAACCAAAAGGCTTTATATACGAGCAAAGAAAAGCTGGATAGCATCCTTACCAGACTCATTGAAAAGGGTAAAATTGATGATACCAAGAAGTTGTCAATTCAGAATAACATCCAATATATCAGCGATTTAAGTGGCTTTAAATCAAGTGATTTGATCATCGAAGCAATTGTAGAGGATGCGGAGATTAAAAAAACTGTTTTCAAAGGACTTGAAGAACATGTTTCAATGGACTGCATAATTGCCAGTAACACCTCATCACTTTCTATTACCTCATTGGCGGCATGCTTGAAAAACCCTAATCGTTTCATTGGAATTCATTTTTTCAATCCCGCACCATTGATGAAACTTGTGGAAGTCATTCCTGCCATTCAAACAGAAATCGCACTTGTCCGTCAATTTAAAGAAACCATCACCGGGTGGGGCAAGGATGTAGTCATTGCCAAGGACACACCAGGATTTATTGTGAATAAAGTCGCTCGATCTTTTTACGGAGAATCCATTCGCATTTATGAAGAAGGCCTCGCGGATCAGGCAACAATCGACTGGGCCATGAAGGCGCTTGGTGGATTTAAGATGGGTCCATTCGAATTGATGGATTTCATAGGTAATGACATCAACTATACAGTAACGGAAACCGTCTATAAGGCATTCTTTTACGATTCGCGATTCAGGCCTTCATTTACACAAAAGCGATTGGCTGAAGCCGGTTACCTGGGGAGAAAAAGTGGGAGAGGCCATTACGATTACTCCGAAGGAGCTGAGATGCCAGAACCTGATAAGGACGAGGTAGAAGGCCAGAAGCTGGTAGACCGGGTTTTGACTATGCTCATTAATGAAGCTGCGGATACGCTCCATTACCATATTGCATCAAGAGATGATATCGATACGGCCATGACCAAAGGAGTCAACTATCCAAAAGGACTACTCCGCTGGGCAGATCAGATTGGGATTCAGACCTGTGTGGAGCGCATGGATGAATTGTATTTTGAATACCATGAGGAGCGCTATCGATGTAGTCCTTTACTGCGAAAAATGGCACGTGAACAAACCAAATTCTATGAGGAATGAGTAAGGCAGAAGCAGTGTTTAACCAGATGATGGAGAAGGACTACTGTAGTCAGTGGATGGGGATTACTCCGGTGAATTTAGATGAGGGTCACTGCCAGATAGAAATGACCGTCAAAAAGGAAATGCTCAATGGATTTGGCATACTGCACGGTGGTATCGCTTATGCCTTTGCTGATAGTGCTTTTGCTTTTGCTTCAAATTCATACGGAAGAGTCGCTGTATCGATACAGGGGAGCATGAATTTTATGAAATCCGCCAAGAAAGGAGATGTGCTTTTCGCCGAAGCTAATGCCATGAATGTGACGCACAAAACAGCTGATTTTGATGTGGTTGTGATCAATAAACAAACTGAAGAAAAGCTCTATTTATTTAGAGGAACAGTTTATCGGTCCAATAAGGTACATTCATTCGAAACTTTTGAAAAACGATAATGATTTTATGACAATATCAATTGCTATCTCGGAGAGAAATCTAACTTATTAATCTTCTTGAGTGGAATAGTAGAAAGATTCGCTTTTCCCTAAACCCTAAAGGGAAGCGAATCTCATTTCCCACCCTTTAGGGGTGGGGTAAGAAAATGAGATTTGAATTTTAGAAAATGAAAGAAACGTATATAGTAGATGGCATTAGAACGCCAATAGGCAGTTTTACCGGGACATTATCACCTGTTCGAACTGATGATTTGGGAGGATTAGTGATTGAAGAATTAGTCAAAAGAAACGCTAATGTACCTTCAGATGCGTACGATGATGTGATTATGGGTTGCGCCAATCAGGCGGGGGAAGACAATCGCAACGTCGCCCGTATGAGTGCACTGCTCGCTGGGTTGCCACACACTGTATCAGGAGAAACGGTTAATCGTCTATGCTCATCAGGACTTTCAGCAATCATTCATGCCAATAGAGCCATCAAAACCGGAGATGGAGACTTGTTCATTGCCGGTGGAGTAGAGCACATGACAAGAGGCCCGTGGGTGATTTCCAAAACTTCCACTCCATTCGGAAGAGATGCAGAAATGCACGATAGCAGTTTCGGATGGCGGTTTATCAATAAGAAAATGGTGGACATGTACGGTACCGATGGTATGGGGCAAACCGCTGAAAATCTGGTAGATAAGTATCAGATAAGTCGTGAAGACCAGGATCAGTTTGCTTACTGGTCACAGATGAAAGCGACCAAAGCTCAGGAATCTGGACGTTTAGCTAAAGAGATTGTACCCGTGGAGATTCCACAACGCAAGAAAGATTCGATCCTTTTTGAAAAGGATGAATTTATAAAGCCAGGTACGACTTTAGAGATATTGGGAAAGCTGCGACCTGCATTCCGAAGGGAAGGTGGAACAGTGACAGCCGGAAATGCTTCGGGCTTGAATGATGGTGCTGCGGCTGTTTTGATAGCTTCAAGCGATGCTGTACAGAAGCATGGCTTAAAGCCACTGGCAAAAATAGTTTCATCTGCCGTAGTAGGCGTGGAGCCTCGCATTATGGGTATCGGACCTGTAGAAGCCTCCACTAAGGCTTTGGCCAAAGCCGGTTTGACCATGGATGATATGGACATAATAGAGATTAATGAAGCATTTTCAGCTCAAGTTTTGTCCTGTACGCGGGCGTGGGGGATTGCTGATGATGACCCGAGAATTAATCCAAATGGAGGGGCTATTGCCATAGGTCATCCACTAGGAGCTACTGGAGCCAGAACTTGCTATTCGGCGGCCCTGGAACTTCACCTGACTGGAAAGAAATATGCATTGGTCACCATGTGTGTAGGTGTTGGTCAGGGTTATGCCGCTATTTTGGAGAGAATCTAGTAGACAACAATTCGTTTTACCACAACCCTAAAGGGTGACGAATTGTAATAAAGCCTTCCCTTTAGGGGTGCCTAAAAGGCGGGGTAAAAGGCGATTAATGATAATTAGTAATTGTCATTTCGACACAGGAGAAATCTATCGTTAAAGCACTAGTAATGAAGATAGATCTCTCGTTCTTCGAGATGACAAAAAAGGAATAAACAATGAATAAACTTGAAAACCTGGTTTGTGGAAAGTGGATCGCTCCAGATGGTGAGGGCATGCCTCAATACGATGCGGTCACTGGTCAGATCATTAGTATTTGCGGTAGTGAAGGGTTAGACTTTGCAGAAATGGCCAACTACGCACGAACAGTTGGTAATGAGAATCTGCGTAAGATGACCTTTCAGGAGCGCGGCATGATGCTGAAGAAACTTGCCATGTTTTTACATAAAAAACGAAAAGAATACTATCCACTAAGTTTTCGCACAGGAGCGACTAAGATTGACAGTTGGATTGATATAGATGGTGGCATTGGGACACTTTTTGCGTATGCGAGTTTACGAAAACAATTCCCCAATACTCCATGGCATGTGGACGGAGAGGTAGCTAATCTCTCGAAGGAAGGAACATTTATTGGTCATCACATCATGGTGCCGAAGCGAGGTGTAGCGGTACATATCAATGCATTTAATTTTCCGATCTGGGGAATGCTTGAAAAATGTGCTGTCAACTGGTTGGCAGGAATGCCAGCTATCGTTAAGTCTGCAGAGCCTACTTCATTCCTTACTGCAGCGATGGTTAAGGACATTATTGATACTAAGATCTTACCCGAAGGAGCATTACAGCTGGTCAATGGACCAGGAAATGGTATACTTGATCCACTGAATGAACAAGATGTGGTAAGCTTCACTGGATCAGCAAGCACTGGTCGCATGTTGAAGGCTCACCCAAATATTATTGAAAACTCCATCCCATTCAATATGGAGGCAGATAGCCTGAACGCCGCTGTTCTTGGAGAAGACGCAGTTCCTGGAACTCCAGAATTCGATTTATTTATCAAAGAAGTCAGAAAAGAAGTCACTGTCAAAAGTGGCCAGAAATGTACCGCGATCCGTCGAGTGATTGTTCCTGAGAAGCTCGTTGAAGATGTACAAATTGAATTAGGTAAGCAACTGGCTAAAGTGACTATTGGCAACCCAAACAATGAGGCGGTTCGTATGGGCTCGTTGGTGAGCAAGGAACAAGTAAAAGAAGTCAATAAGCAGGTGGCAAAACTGTTGACAGAATGTGAAGTGGCTTTTGGTGACCCAAAAGGTCAATTTGATTTGGTTGACGCGGATGCGGAAAAAGGAGCCTTTTATGCTCCATTGCTACTCATCAATAGCAATCCATTCAATAAGACGCTGGTACATGAAACAGAAGCTTTTGGGCCTGTAAGTACCATTATGCCTTACAAGACAATGGATGAGGCTGTAGCGCTTTCTCAAATGGGAAAAGGCTCTTTGGTGAGCTCTATAGCTACTAATAGCGATGGACTGGCCAAGGAATTTGTCGTTGGAGCAGCTTCGCATCATGGTCGTATATTGGTCTTAAATCGCGAAAGTGCTAAAGAGAGTACAGGACATGGTTCACCAATGCCTTTACTGACACATGGAGGTCCCGGTAGAGCCGGAGGCGGAGAAGAAATGGGCGGTAAGCGCGGCGTGATGCACTACCTTCAGCGGTGTGCTGTGCAGGGAACGCCTACTACTTTGACGGCTATTACTGAGCAGTACCAGCCTGGTGCTAAAGTACTGGAAGCACCACAACATCCGTTCAAATACCACTTTGAGGACATTAAGCCTGGTATGTCGATGACTACCCATAAGCGTACAGTTACCGATAACGATATACAGAACTTCGCTAATCTTACGTGGGATCACTTCTACGCACATACGGACATCACATCATTAAAAGGCACCATTTTCGAAAAGCGTGCAGCTCATGGCTACTTCTTACTTTCAGCCGGAGCAGGGCTCTTTGTTCATCCAAACAAAGGCCCTGTACAAGCGAACTATGGTTTGGATGAATGTCGCTTTCTAAAGCCGATTTATCACAACGATACCATCTACGTTCGTCTGACGTGTAAGCAGAAGATCGATCGTGATTCAAGAGGTAGGGAGTTTCCATCCGGAGTGGTGAAATGGTACGAGGAAATCTTTGATGCCAATGATGAATTGGTGGCTTTCGCTACGATATTGACACTGGTACAGAAGAAATGTCCATTTGAAGAAATTAGTCGACCTTATCTGGAAGAAAAGCTTTCATTACTGACTAATAATATGAAGCCTCAGTGGGGAATTATGACTCCTCAGCACATGGTAGAGCACATTGAATTCTTCCACCGAATGTCAATTGGTGAAATTAAAACTGATATTCAAACACCGGAGAAG
>JAMWZA010000123.1 GCA_024305105.1 Marinoscillum sp. | reverse complement strand
AGAGACAGCTCTGGGTGTGGTAAAACCACTTTTTTGCATCTCTTGTCTGGTTTGCTGAAAATCCAGCAAGGGAAAATAGCCATCAATGGGGAAGATTTAAGTGCTTTCAGTACGGCTCAGTTGGATCACTTCCGTGGGCAGCATATCGGGTTTGTGTTTCAAAAACCTCATTTGATTCATGCGTTAACAGTGTATGAAAATATCTTGCTGGCACCATTCTTTGGACGTAAAAAAGATTCAGCAAAGCATGCTGAACATTTAATGGAAGAACTCGGGATTTTGAGTTTGAAAAATAAGGCCGTGAGTCAAATTAGTCAGGGGCAGGCCCAGCGGGTAGCGATAGCACGTGCAGTGGTCAACGAGCCCAATGTTATTTTTGGAGATGAACCTACTGCGAGTTTGGATGACTCTAGCTGTAATACCGTGATCAGATTGCTTAAAAATCAGGCAGAACAATGCAGCGCTACTTTGGTGATAGCCACGCATGATAGCCGGGTGAAGTCCGAATTCCAAAACCAGATTGAACTATGAACATCGTCTATCTGAGTTATAAAAGTATCGTCTCTAAGCCGCTAAGCAGCTTGTTGAGTTGGTTGTTGTTGACATTTGGTGTGACCATCGTTGTGTTAATTCTGTTAATTTCAGATCAGCTTAAAAATGAGATTACCAAAAATTCCACTGGTATTGATTTGGTAGTTGGGGCAAAGGGAAGTCCACTACAGCTCATACTGGCCAATGTCTTTCATGTTGACTTTCCTACAGGTAATATTGATTTAAATGAAGTGGCTAAGGTTACCCGAAGCAGGTACATAGAGTCGGTCATTCCCATGTCACTTGGAGACAGCTATCAAAGTAACAGAATAGTCGGTACCACCAAGGCTTATGCACAACTCTATAAAGGTGAGTTAAATGCTGGAAACTGGTATACTGAGCATATGGAAGTCGTGCTGGGTTTTCAGGCGGCACAGAAGCTTTCGCTATCCATTGGCGATACGTTTCAAAGTCAGCACGGCCTCTCGGAAGATGGTGAAGCTCATGAGGCACATCCCTTTAAGGTGGTTGGAGTTTTGAATCCAACCAATACCGTTTTGGATAGATTGATTCTGACGAGCATTCAAAGCATCTGGGAAGTTCATGGACATGAGGAAGAGCATCATCACGAAGAGGCTGATACAACGATCTCCATTGCTCATCTTGGTCTGGAAGTCACGTCCGAGCAACTTGAAAACGAACAAATCACCGCCGCTTTAATAAAGTACCGTTCTCCAATGGGAGCCGTGATGCTGCCGAGAGCGATCAACACCGAGAGTAGCATGCAGGCTGCTTCACCGGCATTTGAAACAGCCAGATTGTTTAATATAATTGGTGTTGGTGTTCAGATTTTGAATTTTCTTGGAATTTTAATCATTGTTATTTCTGCGATAAGTGTCTTCATCGCACTTCTAAATTCACTGAAGGATCGCAAGTATGACATTGCAATAATGCGCTCTATGGGAGCCACTGGATTTCAGATATTCAATCATATACTTATTGAGGGTCTGCTGATTACCTTTGTGGGTGGAATATCAGGTTTGATGATTGCGCATGGTCTTGTTTACGTGCTGGCATCATACTTGTCTGGAGTAAATCCAGAATCATTTTATTTCCTCAACAGTGAATGGTTTGTAATGCTGGGATGTTTGGTTATTGGAACAATTGCTTCTTTCATTCCAGCCATTGTTGCGTTTAGAACGGATATTTCAGAAACACTTTCAAAAGGATAGATTTATGAAACTATTGGTCATTGTCTTCAGTCTGATAAGCTTTACAGTGGTGGCGCAGAGTTCTGCTGAAAACTGGAAGACGCTAGGGACTTTAGAATATGAAAAGTCTAAGGATGAGTACGGAGAGATTTTTGTGCCCAAATTTGGCGATCAGATTAGAAAGATTGAGGGAAAGGAAATTGAGCTTTCAGGATACATTATTCCTTTTGAGGGAATGTTTGAACCGGACCATTTGATCGTATCTTCGGTGCCGGTAGCTTCATGTTTTTTCTGTGGTGGTGCCGGACCGGAATCTGTTGCTGAGATTTATTTGAATGAACCGGTCAAGTACACGGCAAAGAAAGTTACTTTCAAGGGAACGCTTACGCTTAATGATTCTGATGTGGATCAATTGATGTACATTTTGAAAGATGCACGAATCGAAACTGATTAATTTTTATATCGAATGAAGTATTTATCTCTAATAGTTTTGCTTGCCTTGGTGGTGAGCTGCTCTTCTCCACAAAAGGCGAAAGAAGAACAAAAGCCAAGTCTTAAAGACCAGGTAATGGATGCTCATGATGAAGTGATGCCTAAAATGGGTGAGCTTCGTAAGACGCAGAAGGAACTGTTGCTTATGGCAGATTCCTCAGCTGCTGACTCATTGATCGCCTCAAAATACACCGAGCTTGCGCGGGATATCGAAGCGGCGAACGAGTCCATGATGGCCTGGATGCGGAATTTTGATCCGAATTATGAAGGAACGCCTCAAGAGGTTGAGAAATACCTTCAGTCTCAATTAAAAGACATTGAAATGGTCAAGAGTGACATGATTAAGTCACTGGAAGAAGGCAAGAAGGCACTAGCCGAATAACAACGCTATTCACATTTCTTCAGCCAGATGGACACATCTCTGGTTGAAGAAATGTTTGCCTGGTTACCCCAGGAGTTGCTTATGTAAGTAACTATTTCCGCCACATCGATTGGGTCCAGTTCGTCATTTGCCGGCATTGGTTGATTAAATGTTATTCCATTAACAACGATCTCCTGATTCATCCCATTCTTGATAATACACGCAGCTCTTTTCAGGTCAGCCATTAAGTAATCGGACTTTGCTAGTGGAGGATATAGTTTAGCCAGTCCTGAACCATCAGCCTGATGACAATTGGCACAATGGGTTAAATAAAGACGTTTGCCTTGCACAATGTATTGCTTTAACCGAATTTCCTCACGGTGACTCAGTTCAGATGACTCTTCTTCATGCGTATCTTTCCCTGATGAACATGCCGTCATTAGCATGAGTGAAGCCACAATAATGATTAATCTCATTTTCTCTTTGTTAGCCGCTTGATGTCATTGATTAGAATATCTACTTGCTCTGACACTGTACCGTCATATACGCCTCTGATCCGTCCCTTTTGATCAACTAACAAAAATGCTCCACTGTGTATGTAGCCGCCTGGTGCATTTTCATCCTCATTCGCAACAACCATGTAACTGGTTTCACCAATATCATAAATAGCTTCTTTTGGACCTGTGACGAAATGCCATTTTTTTGATTCTACACCCAGTTTTTCTGCAAAGTCCTTCAGTACCGCTACAGTATCATGCGTTGGGTCGATGGTGTGGCTAAGTATGGCGACATCCTGATCGTCTTTGTAGGTCTCATAAACCCTTAGCATTTGCTGTTTCATCACTGGGCAAATGGTTGGGCAAGAGGTGAAGAAAAAATCGGCTACATAAACTTTGTGATTAAATGTCGCATTGGTAATGATGGAGCTATCTTGATCCACAAACTCAAAAGGGGCAATGGTGTGGTAAACGGTGTCTTTGACTAGTTCACCGTTAACTTCTCGTTCCACAAATTCCTTGCGACCTAGTATGGGTAAGTCATAGGATGATTTCACTTCATTGCATGCCACGGCTGCAATACTGATTCCGATGATTAAAGTTGCGAATCGCACCATTATGCTTTTTCTCTTATGCGTTTATAAATTCTTATTCCAAGCATCAGCATGATTGCGAAAGCAAAAATACCAATGGTTCCCCAGATCCAGCTGAGGCTATTCTTCAGAACGATCAGAAACACTACGGCCACTAAAATTAGTGTTGCTACTTCGTTCCACAATCTCAATTGATTGGAACTCCATTTGGTTTCACCTTTCTGTAATTTTTTATATAAAATGTGGCAGATGAAGTGGTAGGCAATCAGTAATCCCACAAAAGCCAGTTTGATATGCATGAAAGGCATTTGTAGCCATCCGGGCTGGAGAACCAGGAGCCACGGTCCAAAAATCAGAGTAAGAATAGCTGAAGGCCATGTGATGGCAAACCATAACCGCTTGGCCATGATGGCCAGTTGGTTGCTCAGAATACTCCTTTCGGGCTCTTCTTGTTCGAGTGCTTCAGTCTGGTAAATAAAAAGTCTAACGATGTAAAATAGCCCTGCAAACCAGGTGATTACAAAGATGATGTGCAGTGCTTTTACATTTAAATAGTCCATGGGTGAGACATTTTCAGGAGAAATCTTGTTAGACTTACAATTGCTAGAAATGAGGTGCAAAAATGCACTCCAATTAGCGATTAATCAAACTTTTTAATCAATAGCCTGGCTGAAGTTGATCAACTATGAATGATGTAAGTAAACTCTGGTATTTTGAAAATGTAGATTTATTTGAAATTCTATGTCCTAGCAAAACCCCTGGTCTTGAAGAAAAACACAGTCCAAACCTCTATGGTAAGGATGAGTTCATTTATTTTCCAGACGAGCAATCTCTGAATATCTATATGATAGCGGATGGACGAGTGAAAATTGGTACCTATGGAGATGACGGAAAGGAAATTGTCAAGGCCATTCTGACTAGTGGGGAAATATTTGGTGAACTGGCGCTAGCAGGCGAAGGTAAGCGTACGGATTTTGCGCAGGCCATGAATGCCAACACCAGAGTTTGCCCCATGACTATTGATAACTTAAAAGACCTGATGAAAGATAATCAGGAACTCAGTTTGAAGATTTTCCGTATCCTGGGATTTCGTCTCAGAAAGATGGAGCGCCGCATAGAAGCGTTGGTATTTAAGGATGCTCGTACAAGAATCGTGGAGTTTTTGAAGGAAATGGCCGAAGAGAAAGGTCAAAAAGTGGGATTTGAGATGATGATAAAAAACCACTTCACACATAAGGATATTGCCAGTCTTACTGGAACCTCCAGACAAACGGTAACTACAGTGCTGAATGAACTGCGAGAGGAGAATATCATCAATTTTGATCGACGTAGAATTCTCATCAGAGATATGGCAAAGTTAACTTAAAGTCAAAATGACTATATTGCCAAATCAACCCTAATTAAAGACAAGTGATGCCCAGTAAACTGGCTTCTATTTTACTTCTTTGGGGAGGTGCACAAAGTACCATCGTTTTAACCTATGAATGATTTGGAAACACAACAACAAACAACAAACACTTTTTACATCATCCTGATTTCCCTCGTTGCCACTTTGGGTGGTTTTCTTTTTGGATTTGATAGTGGGGTGATAAACGGAACGGTTAAGGGGCTGGAGTCAGCCTTCGATGCCCAGGATATTGGTAGCGGATTCAATGTGGCAAGTATGCTGCTTGGGTGTGCGGTCGGTGCTTTTTTTGCAGGTCGTTTGGCTGATAGTTATGGCCGAAAAACAATGCTGCTGATTGCCTCTGTTTTCTTTATTGTTTCGGCTTATGGGTCCGGTATTGCCACCTCATCCGGTGAATTTATCATTTACCGAATTATTGGTGGATTGGCAGTTGGAGCCGCATCAGTAATGGCACCAGCCTACATCAGTGAAATAGCACCGGCCAGGTATCGGGGAGCATTGGCAACCGTTCAGCAAATAGCCATTATTGCTGGATTGTTCTTCTCATTCTTAAGCAATTACCTGCTGGCTGATATATCGGGCTCTGCAGAAAACCCTTTGTGGTTAGGATATAACACCTGGAGATGGATGTTTTGGGTGGAATTGATTCCAGCATTTACTTTTATGGTCTCCTTGTTTTTTATTCCTGAAAGTCCGCGTTACCTGGTAACAGGTCAAAAGAAAGATCAGGCACTTGTGGTGTTGCAGAAACTGTATGGCAAGGAAGCCGGACAACAGAAAGTAGATGAAATAGATGCCTCCTTATCTGAGGATCATCACCGACCTAAGCTTTCTGATCTCTATGATAAGATTAAAGGTAGAATACGTCCAATCGTATGGATTGGGATAGGACTGGCTACTTTTCAGCAACTGGTAGGTATCAATGTGGTATTTTACTACGGAGCTGTTTTATGGCAGGCTGTAGGATTTGGGGAAAGCGATGCGTTGTTAATCAACGTCGTGTCTGGAGCCCTAAGTATTCTCGCCGTGGTGGTTTCCCTACTGTTAGTCGATAAGCTAGGCAGAAAGCCAATCCTTGTTATCGGATCCGTTGGGATGGCTATCACGTTAGCACTAGTGGTTGTTGCTTTTTCATCTGGTGTCCTGGCAGGCAATGGAACACTGGAGCTGAGCGACAATATGGGGATTTTAGCACTGGTAGCTGCAAACGCTTATGTGGTCTTCTTTAACTTCTCCTGGGGACCCGTAATGTGGGTAATGCTTGGCGAAATGTTCCCGAACCAACTGCGTGGTTCTGGTCTCGCCATATCCGGTTTGGCACAATGGACTTCTAACTTCCTGGTGACGCTTACTTTCCCGATGTTACTCGTGTCAACAGGATTGGCTTTTGCATACGGTATCTATGCTGCTTTTGCCTTTATTTCGATCTATTTCGTGGTGAAGTTTGTGTACGAAACCAAAGGGAAGGAACTGGAAGAAATGGAAGGGTAGTTCATTGCTGAAAAGATATGTTAGGAGGGAGATGGCTTGTGGTCATCTCCTTTTTGTTTTTAGACCCAACCATTCCGGCACATGATTTGTCTTAAGACAAGCATGTATCAAACAATTTGTGAATTTATGAAACGTACAGGAACACTTTTTTTAGGCGCATTGATAGCGATCGCAGCAATTTTGAGTAGCTGTAGTGACGATACAGAGGCTCCAGGTAACCCACCAGAGCTTCCTCCTAAAGCTTCACTTTCAGTCAATTTGGGAAATTTTACTCAAAATGAAGGCGGGCGAGTTGATCAGACCACAGCCAAGAATAATTTTTCTTTCGCAGCATTGAATGTAGGCTTTTGGCAGACTATTGTGGGGGCGACCATTGTGATTCCATCTGTTGCCTTTGAAGCGGCTTTTGATCATTCTTTTGAATACCAGGAGTCTGATGGAAGATGGAAGTCGGAATATACTTTTGGTCAGAATGGTTCTATGATCACCGCTGAGTTGTTTGCAGAAAACACTGGCGAAACAGTGATTTGGGAAATGTATTTATCTCAGGAAGGAGCATTTGACCGATTCTTATGGTTTACTGGTGAGTCTAGAGTGGATAACACTGGAGGAGAGTGGGTACTTCATGCAAGTCCTGAGAATCCACGAGAAGTCTTAACCATCGACTGGGATCGCGTAGAAGGGGATGCTGTTTATTCATTGTATACGCTAACTGATGAAACATCGGAAAAATCAGGAAGTTATATAGAATATGGACTGAGTTCGGAAAGTGACTTCACACACTTCTACGATGTGTCAATTACCGATACTGAAGAGGATGATTACGACCTCAACATCCTATTCAATCAGGAAACGAAGGTAGGTAGAGTAAAGTCGAATACCTACTTTGGTGATTCGGACTATCGATGCTGGGATGAGACACTGGAAGATGTAGATTGTTAAATAAAAAAGGAGATCAATTTTGATCTCCTTTTTTTATTCATGAGCCCAGTAAGCATCTCTTTCTAATGATTTTAGTTGAAGCTTTCTGCCATCTGAGGATTCCATTTTGAGCAGATAGTTGGGATACTCTTTTCCAATCCAAAAAGCGAGATCAGCTCCTGATTCACGCGTCAGGTTGATTTCCCACGCTTCTTGTTGGAAGGCACTATCAAGCTCCTGCAAAGTACCCGGTTTTGCTTCTGCTATCGAAATGGATGCTTTTTCAGATTGGGGAATGGTTGCTTTGCTGCTTACCTGCATAGGATATAAATCCACCTCAAATGAGGTTTCAATATTCTGAAAGTCAAGTGTACGTATTGTGTAGCTGAGTTGATCTTCAAACCATGGCCCTTTCTCCACTTTGGCCAATCCATTGCCCTGACCATCCCAATAACTCATGTATTGAAAGTCATAGTTACTCCCGTTTTCTACGAAGGATTTTGCCGTATTTCCACACCATTCCTGACTTGTATTGGTGAGTTTATGCACCAGTGCAGGGTTTTCTCTTTTGTAAAAAATAGAAGTGAGGTAGTGATACGGGTACTTTTTCGTTGGGATTCGGCAGAACTTATTCACTTTCATCACTGGATAGAGATCAGATCGATCATAGCTATCTGTTTTTACTGTGAATTCCTGATTAAAGGTTTCTTTGACTAATACATACACATAGTCAAACTGTCTCGGCTCACCGTAAACAAATCGCTTGGCATCATAAATCGCTACTTCTGCCTGTCCATCATCCCATAACTTGTTCTGTGCCCAATCCTTTTGGATATATTCGGGCACAGGTTGAGCAGTGGAACCACATGACGCTAATAGAACTCCTAATAGAGCCAGCTGAAATGAATTTTTAGCCCTCATCTTCAGGTTCTATAAATTCGAAATCAATATCAGAATCTTTCAAATCCTGAAAGGTATCAATGTCACTTAGCTCGGGTAATAGATGAAACTCTGCATCCATTTGTCCGATTTCTGTAAGGACGTCTTTCAATACATTGTCGTGACTATATTTCTTGTCATGAAAGAGTCCCGGGTAGAGTTTGTTCATTCCGATCAGGTAGTAGCCACCATCCGTAGCGGGACCGATTACTACATCATTCTCATCCAGCTTTTCGAATGCTTCTTCAATCACTTCGTCACTTAGTTCCCAGCAATCCGTGCCGATAATGACCGCTTTCTCAAACCCTTTGTCAAATGCATGCTTAAAAGCATTGAGCATTCGGTCACCTAGATCTGGACCTTTCTGAACAAATAGCTTATATTCGTCTGTATCCCAAATGTCTTCTATTTCGATGTACTCTGAGTAAAAAACTGCCTTGGAGCAATCGAGCTCTTTGGTTGCCTCATAAGTATGTTCGATGAGGTATTTGTATACATCCAATGCGCCATCAATGCCAATGTCTTTTGCCAAACGAGTTTTGACATGCCCTGGGATCAAATTTTTTACAAATACGATGAGTAAGTCTTTCTTAGTCATAAACTTTTACGCCATTATATAACCACTGAGACCAGTTCCTATTGTAAGTATGGACACTGTCAGTAGGTTGTTGATTGATATTAATTACTGTGTTTCCCTGGTTTTTCCAGTCAAAAATACCTCCGTAGAGATTGTTGACATTTTCGAAACCTAATTTTTGCATTTTTTCGCCTATCCGTTCACTTCTATAGCCCACTGAACAGTAAACAACGACTTGAGCATCTTTCGGAATATCCGAGAGAAATTCCTTCTTGAAATCGTCATAGCCAACTAGCCGCGCTCCCGGAATGTGACTTACTTTGAATTCTTTCGCTTCTCTGGCATCCAGTACGAATACATCGCCTTTTTCTTTTAACTTCTGCAGTTCACCAGACGCGATAACAGGCACAGTGTTTTTGTACAAACTTTTCATCTTCTCGTCAAAAGTCTGTTGACCACAGGCAGGCACCCAAATCAGGCCCAATAAAAAGACGATCAAACTATGAGCTCGTCCCATGATTCTTTTTAAAAAGTTCAATGATCAATACGCTTAGTACCACTGTATATTCCACAACCAGCCAACCAGCAGATAGTTCGAAACCAGTCTGATTGTATCCAAAGTAAGTCACAAAGATAAGAAGTGACCAGATGAGGGGAAAGCGGTAGCCCGTTAAGATGCCGAGACTGATTAGCGGAATGATGTACCACGGGTGAACTGTGGTAGCCAATAGTAAATAAACGGTCAGTGAAACGAGCATGATTCGTTCGATTGGCCATTTTTTGATTCTCCCGATTATCGCCAGACCGATGATTAGCAAAAATGTAATAACAGACAATGCAGGTCCTAAAGTGCCAATAACATTGTATCCTGTCATCCAATAGCCAACTTCTCGCAATAGGAAGTAGATGCTGGCATTGAACTCAAATTTTTGGAAATACAAGCCAATGCTGGTGGTCATGGAGTGCAGAAGCGCTTCATCAATCAATGGCACAAAAGAGGCAGCAACTAAAACAACAGCACTGGTGACAGTAATGAGTCCAGATTTGAATGGTTTTCGGAGTAGCAATGCCGGTAGGTAGATCAATGGCAATAATTTGGTGGCTATAGCAAGTCCAAAACTGAATCCGGATGGAAAAGATTTTTGTTTGTGGTACAAGTACAGGCCGAGTAGAAGGAATGCAGTAACCAGCACTTCAAAATGAAGGTTGCCGACGCCTTCCAGAATGACTAAAGGGTTGAGGAAATACCAGTTAGCCAGCGCTTCATCTTTCTTCCAATGCAGAAGTAGTTTGCGAAGAAGAAAAAACGATCCAACATCAGCGACCAATAAAAACACACGAATGATGTTGGCACTCGTCAGCCAGCTTTCTCCGCCGATCGAGGCACCCAACCAAAAAATCAGCTGATTCAGTGGGGGGTAAATGGTGAAATAATCTTTGGAGTTTAGGTTTTGGTAAAGCTCGTCATTCAACCCATTTGCAAAGTTTCCCTCACCAGCGATTGTAGAAGGCAATTGAGCAAACGGACTTAATCCATTTTGAAGAAGCTTGCCATCCCAGATGAACCGATAAATGTCATCTGAAAGCATGGGTAGCGTGAGAAAGAGCAAAAGACGAACGGCTACCCCAATAGTTAACACCGACCACTTGGATGGCGGAAACTGGCAAAGCCAGAAGTAAACAAAAAATGCCGAGAAGTAAGCCAGTCCAAGCGAGAGTGAATGATGTCTGGGAATGAGCATTCCTGCTGCGGTAATCCCTGCAAAAAACACAAAGATGCCAGAATACAGTGCAGTATTATTCTGCTGCCGCATTAGGTGATTTTTTCAAGGATAAAATAAATACACTCGCAAACCCAATCATCAGCATTCCATGGAAAAGGATCAGGCCAAAATCTTTCAGCCAGATGGCTGAAACAATCCCGAAGGCAAAATACAGGGCCATCAAGCCTTCCAAAACGGTCAGAAACGACACCTTGTGTTTGAGGTAGGTATTTCCTTTCCAGCTGTCTGATTTCTTCACAATGTTAAACTTTGGTGTACGCACGAAAGGAGTTTTTATTCCTAAATAGCCTTCCGTGACCGCAATGGCGTTGTGTAAGGACATTCCCATGGAAAATGTCAGAAACAGTGGAAAGTTTTTAGCGTAATAAGCAACTGAGAAATCTTTTGCGGTGGCTTTGGTGGCTATCCAGTAAAATACCGACATCCCCACAAAACCTATAATAAAAATGCTGGCCAGGTTGAATAGCAACCGGAATTCGGGACTGGAGCTTTTGATGTAAAGCATAGGGATAGACAGTACTGCCCCAATGATCAAAAACAGAAATACGGAGCTGTTTAGCAGGTGCAGTAAAGCATGCCATTTTACGGATAAGCTCAGTTTCGATAAAAGGACTATGCCTAAATTTTTTCTGGCGGTTTCAGCGGCTCCTTTATTCCAGCGGTATTGCTGCGACTTGATGGCTGGAACCAAGACTGGAAGCTCAGCAGGGGAGGTGACATCTTCCAGATACAAAAACTTCCAACCGTTGAGTTGAGCACGATAGCTGAGATCCAGATCTTCTGTGAGTGTATCATGTTGCCAGCCACCTGCATCCTCAATACACGATTTTCTCCAGACTCCTGCGGTGCCGTTGAAGTTCATGAACTTGCCGGAGATGTTTCTGCCAGACTGCTCCACGGAGAAGTGAGCGTTTAGACCAAAAGCCTGCATTCTGGTAAGGAGGCTGTAGTCTTCGTTGATATGTCCCCAGCGTGTTTGCACCATGCCTATTTCCTGATCGAACTGCGATAGAGTTTTCTTTAGAAAATCTGGAGTTGGTAAAAAGTCCGCGTCGAATATGGCGATGAACTCACCTTTTGCCTGTTCCAATCCATACTGGAGTGCTCCGGCTTTAAAACCTTTCCTTTTTGGTCTGGCGATGCGATGAATGTTTACCCCCGATTCTTTCAAGGAGGCTATTTCGTGATCTATAATCCCAGTCGTTTCGTCATTGGAGTCATCCAGTACTTGTATTTCCAGTTGCTCCTTTGGATAATCCAATTGGCAAACTGCCTCGATCAATCGGGCGACTACATATTTTTCATTGTAAACGGGCAGTTGGACTGTTACTGACGGATAGCTGTTAAGTTGCTTTTCGGGTTTAACCTGCTTTTTGTTCTTTTGATAGATCAGGGCCAGATATAGTTGTTCCAGGCTGAAGATGCTGATGATCAACAGGGCTAAAACATATCCGATGACAATAATCCAACTCATCCTAGAGGTATCTAAAAATGGTTAATATAATCTTATATCCTGCCATGATCGTGCCTTTAACAGTTCCCGAAACTTTCGAAACACCAATTCGCTGGCGATAGTTTACAGGAATGTCCAGGGTGTTCATTTTTAACTTGGCCGCCTTCAATTGCATTTCTACTGTCCAGCCGTAGTTGGTGTCTTTCATCGCTGTTTCCAGCAATGATTTATAGCGAATGGCTCTAAATGGACCAAGGTCCGTATATTCCTTTTTATACAACCAGCGAATCAGGCTGGTAGCCAACCAATTACCAAAAACTTGCTGTGGTGTCATAGAGCCTTTTTCTTTATTGCCTAAAGCGCGGGAACCAATAACCATATCCATATCATCTGCAATGATGGGCATCACCAACTCGGGCAATTGCTCTGGGTAGTCTGAATGGTCTCCGTCTAGAAATACGACAATATCCGGTTGACTAGATGAGTTGGCTATGTGTTCCATACCTTTCAGGCAAGCCTGTCCGTATCCACGACGAACTTCTCTTAGCGCAGTGGCTCCATGTTTCTGCGCTTTGCTGTAGGTATCGTCCGAAGATCCATTATCCACCACGATCACTTCTTGTACCCAATCAGTAGGAATTTCATCAATGACCATTCCCACGGCGTTTTGCTCGTTGAATGCAGGAATGATTACCCGAATGTCGGGGATTTTTTCTGGTCTCTTCAATGACGTTTAATTTCGCACTCAAAGTTAGTCTTTCGGTTGACTTATGCCTGTCCTAGTTCTGACAAACTAGGTAGCTTATTGAAAGAAGAACAAAATGTACGCTGCGGCGTTCATGAATGAAACGTATAGCCATGAAAACATTAATCAGCCTTTTATTTATCCTGATAGGTTTCTCAGGAACCGCACAGTCTTTTGATACACAACTAATCACGGATGAGGTCAATGTTCCATGGGGCATCGATTGGTTGCCTAATGGAGATATGCTGATTACGGAGCTTGATGGACAGTTATTTCGGTTGTCATCGGACAATCTGACAGAAATTAGAGGAACACCGAAAGTAGTAGCAGAAGGTCAGGGAGGATTGTTGGATGTGAAGGTTCACCCTGATTATGCTGTGAATGGTTTCATTTATCTCTCGTATTCCAAGGCAATGGGGGATAAAGAGTCTACTACAGCAGTCGTTCGAGGGAAGCTTTCTAAAAACGCTTTTATAGAGTCGGCAGAAGTCTTTCGGGCAGAGCCAGCTTCTATTACCCGGCATCATTACGGTTCCAGAATCATTTTTGACAAAGAAGGTTACCTGTACGTGTCTGTTGGAGATCGTGGAAACCGCGATGAGAATCCACAGGCGCTCAATAATCACTGTGGTAAAATTCACCGGATGAATGATGACGGAAGTGTGCCATCGGATAATCCTTACAATGGGAATCCCATTGCCATGCAAACAATCTATTCTTATGGACATAGAAATCCTCAGGGGCTGACGTTAAACCCATTTACTGGTGAGATATGGGAACATGAGCACGGGCCAAAAGGAGGTGATGAAATCAATATTATTAAACCGAAAGTGAATTATGGTTGGCCAGTGATTTCTTATGGTGTTAACTACAACGGCACTAGCTTTACCGATCTCACAGAAAAGGAAGGGATGGCACAGCCTGAACTCTATTGGGTGCCTTCTATTGCTCCTAGTGGAATGGATTTTGTGTCCTCCGACCGATATGGCGATATGAAAGGTGATTTGCTGGTTGGGTCGCTTAAATTCAGTTATCTAAATCGGTGTGTGATGGAAGGTGATAAGATTGTTAGAGAAGATAAATTGCTGGAAGGAATAGGCCGAGTGCGAGTGATTCGTCAGGGACCGGATGGGTTTATTTATCTTGGTGTGGAAGGAAAAGGCGTATTAAAATTAGTTGTTAATTAATCCTACTTTGTCATGTTTGACTTCTAACAAAGTGTTTGTCAGATTGAGGCTCTCGAAATCCTTTTTCATCTTACATTTCAAGAACCTCAACGTGACAGCTAATCTAAGTTGACAAAGTAGGACGAATGTGGAATTTACAATCAGTAAAGAACTCTTAAAATGAAAAAAGTTTATCACTTATCTACCTGCAGCACCTGTCAGCGAATTATCAAAGAGTTAGGTATCGGAGAGGAGTTTGAATACCAGGACATCAAAAAAGAGTCGATCACACCCGAACAGCTAGAGGAGATGAAAAGGCTTGCAGGTTCTTATGAAAACTTGTTCTCAAGGGTAGCGATGAAATACAAGGCCTGGGGACTTAAAGAAAAGAATCTGGGAGAAGAGGATTACAAGAATTACATTTTGGAGGAATATACCTTTTTGAAACGGCCGGTATTCATCATTGATGGTAAGATATATATTGGCAACAGCAAAAAGAATGTGGCTGCTGTAGCAGAGGCTCTAGCTTAGGGCCTGCTGACAAACCACTATATTAAGTTAAATTAATTGATCAGATGCTCAAAACAGAGTTTTTGATTCTATACTTTTTCAGCAAGGTGCAAGGGTTTTATGCAGATTAGGCCGTTTTTCCGTGCAGCAAAATAATCATAGATTGATTATTTTGAGTTAGCCTCAGAAAGACCACCTACTTTGTTGGCTTCAGCTCAAAGTATAACTATACATTGTCACTTTGCCGCCTTGTATCTGATCTTCCTGAGACTTTTTCAGCAGGCTCTAGCTTAGATTTTCAGCGTATTGCTTTGGTCAGATTGATTCGTATATTGGGCGAAAATCGATCATTATGAGGCATACGTTTTATATTATTACTCCAATCATACTCGCATTCGTAGGTGTAATAGGTTACTATTTTCCTGGTTGGTGGTGGACGTATGCCGTATTGGGACCTCTGGCATTGATTGGTTTGTACAATAGAGTTCAATCAAACCACACCATCCTTCGAAACTTCCCGCTTCTGGGCTATTTCAGGTATTTCTTTGAGGCGATAAGTCCGGAGATCCAACAATACTTTATAGAAAAGAATACCGATGGCAAGCCTTTTAGTAGAAATCACCGAGCATTGGTTTATCGCAGGGCCAAAGGCGTGAACGATACGCACCCATTTGGTACACAACTAGATATTAACAACGACCATTATGAGGCGATTCGTCATTCCATGTACGCTACACCTCCGGTGACAGAGTTTCCAAGAGTCACCATCGGTAATGGTAAATGCAAGCAACCGTACAGTGCTTCTGTCCTGAACGTTTCTGCGATGAGCTATGGAGCATTAAGTAAGAATGCGATCATGGCACTAAATCAAGGAGCAAAGCGGGGTAATTTCTATCATAACACCGGTGAAGGTGCTATTTCGCAATATCACATGCAGGGTGGAGATTTGGTATGGCAAATCGGTACAGGCTATTTCGGTTGTCGCCGGGATGATGGTGGATTCGATCCGGATTTATTCAAAGAAAAAGCGGCTCTTCCTGAGGTGAAGATGATAGAGCTCAAGGTGAGTCAGGGCGCCAAACCAGGCCATGGAGGAGTGCTTCCAGCGATCAAGAACAATGAAGAGATTGCAAAAATACGAGGTGTAAAACCACATACAACGATTATATCCCCACCAAGCCATCGTGATGTGAAAGGCCCGGAAAACTTACTCTTTTTCATTCAGAAGCTTAGAGATTTATCGGAAGGCAAGCCCGTCGGATTTAAATTATGCGTTGGCCGAACGGAAGAATTTATTGATTTGGTGGAGAAAATGGTTTCTCTACAAATTTGGCCTGATTTCATCACCGTAGATGGAGCTGAAGGCGGTACAGGAGCGGCACCTCTGGAGTTTTCCGATTCTGTTGGGTTGCCACTGGAGCCAGCGTTGATCTTTGTGCACCGAACGCTTGTTAAGTACAAACTCAGGGAGGAAGTGAAAGTCATCGCTAGTGGCAAAGTGCTTTCCGCATTTTCGATTTTAAGAATGCGGGCATTAGGTGCCGATATTTGTAATTCTGCACGGGCGTTTATGTTCTCTGTGGGATGCATTCAGGCGCTCCGATGCAATAATAATACGTGTCCTACAGGTGTAGCCACTACCAATAAAATGCTCACCAAGGGACTGGTCGTTTCAGATAAAGCGGAGCGGGCGTACCGCTTCCATCACAATACCATTCATGCAGTGCTGGAGTTGCTGGGAGCCTGTGGCTTGTCGCATACGGAGGATATCACAATCGATATGTTTGTAAAAGGAGATGAAATGGTCGCACTTACGAATAAGTACTTTCCGGATTCTGTACTAAATAGGGTAGACTAGTTGATTAAACGTCTTTTGGTCATTTTGGGTAAGTCTGCATATACAGACGTTGAAAAGTTGAGTGAGCGGGAAGTATTGCTAACGTTTCATAAAAATGCAGCCAATGAGTTCAGCTCGACCTGTCGTAGAGAAAGAAGTCGCTTAGTTTTTTGGAGCGCAGGTAATGAGGTTGTTCTCATGATCAGACTCAAATGGAACATTGGCACCCACTACAGCTACAGCGTAAAAACCCATCAGTTCACTATAATCTAGTTCGTCTTTAATAAAGGTCTTTTCAATTTGAATCAGCTCAATGGCTACATGTTTGCCTGTGAGCAAGCGTATGAAAACCTCTTCGTCCGCAATGTCTAGGCGATGTGAATGTTCAATGGGAAAATTGACCTGATACCATTTTTCTTGCTCACCTACATTTTCGGTAATAAGGCTAATGAAACAGGGTTTGAGCTTGTCAGGGCCATTATCTTCAAATAGCTGAATGTAATTGGCGTCTGGATCTTTGATAATGACCATTCGAGTGTTTAAAATACTGTCCTTCATGATGCCTCCATGAAAGTTGGCGTCATTTTGCTGGAGGAGCTCGACTAGTTCGTCGAACTGGTTGGTCTTGATTCCTACTTTGAAAATGCCCGGAGTGTATTTGATCTGTCTC
>JAMWZA010000122.1:16747-17361 GCA_024305105.1 Marinoscillum sp. | reverse complement strand
CAATGACAATTGGACCGTTGGAGCCACCTCTATTTCATCAAGAGGCAAATTGTCATTGGCATTGGATAACAACAACAATGACTCTAACTCAGAGTTGGTGATTGGGACTGATGGTTATGACCCCACAGATCCGAATTGGACCAATATTATGGTCATCAAAGATGGTGGAAACATCGGAATTGGCGAAGATATACCTACCGAAAAGGTTCATATAAAAAATGGCAACCTTCTACTTGAAAATGGTGCGGCAACTATTGCTCACGGCTGGAGCTCACCTTCACTCACATTTGATGATACAGAAAATGAGAAGAAATTCACTTTAAACTTTCATCGTGCTAACGAAAAGTTGCAATTCAAGCATTCGGATTTGAGTACTCCTTACATGGAAATGAAGTCTACTGGACAAGTAATCATTGATGCAGAGTCGGGCAATTATGACCTCATAGTAAAAGGAGCCATTGGTACGGAAGAAGTTGCTGTAGAAGTGAGCCCAGGCACAGGGCCCGACTATGTCTTTGAAGAAGACTATCCCCTCGCCTCTCTGGAGGAAATCAAGGCCTACATCACCGTAAACAAACACCTACCCGAAGTGCCCTCAGCCAAAGAGATGGAAA
>JAMWZA010000122.1:0-16647 GCA_024305105.1 Marinoscillum sp. | reverse complement strand
CCTCAGCGAAATGAACATGCTGCTGCTGAAGAAAGTGGAGGAGTTGACGCTGCATCAGATCGAGTTGATGGAGAAATACAACTCACAACAAAGATTAATAAATGACCAATCACAAATCATTAGTCAATTAAAAGAGGAATTGACCTTAGTCAAAAAGAACTTGAAATGAAACAATTGCTACTTTTTGCATTATCAGTGTTAGGTTTCATCCAATTATACAGTCAAACCGAAACCAAAGCGGTCCACTTTGAACGCGGAAATGGATGGAAAGAAGCTGCCAAAATTGGATTCAAAGGAGTGTTAGGGGGTTCTGGGGAAAACCACAATTTCTCTCAAATTGTCAATTCTGGAGGTGGTTATTTTACCTTTCATACCAACTACAATGGAGTAGATGAACGAGTCAGAATAGCCAATAATGGGTTCTTGGGAGTTGGGTTTAGTGTACCACAAGAAAGGCTTCATGTCAATGGCAATGTAAAATTATCCGCTAATGGCAAATATTTATTGGATCGAGGGTCTTCAACTTCGGAAATGTTTGTCACCGGTCATGGTCAAGGTGCCGGATGGATGATCAATGCAAGGTATACCGGTTCAGGCACACCTGAGACAAACGCTGTGTTCAATGTAAATCAAGGGTCTTACAATACCGGAGCAGGATATCTCGACTTTGACGGAAACGCAAGAATGTGGACGCTTTTTGTGTCGTCAGGTAACTCAATTATAGATAATACTGTGCCATTTGTATCATTAGCAAAATTTCGACACAACCAATACATCAGTTTGAGCACCAATGGTATTGATAACCAAATGTACATCAACAATGAGGGTGATATTGGAATTGGCACCACCGAACCAGACGCCAAACTAGCAGTCAACGGCAACATCCACGCCACTGAAGTAAAGGTCAGCACCACCGTACCAGCTCCAGACTATGTCTTCGAAGAAGACTATCCCCTCGCCTCTCTGGAGGAAATCAAATCGTACATCACCGTAAACAAACACCTACCCGAAGTGCCCTCCGCTAAAGAAATGGAAGCAAATGGTATCAACCTGAGTGAAATGAACATGCTGCTGCTGAAGAAAGTGGAAGAGTTGACGCTGTTGTTGATAGAACAGAATGAATCAAATAAGCACTTAACCAAACGTGTAAAATTGCTTGAAGAACTCAACACATCTACAATTAAAACACAATGAAAAAGCATCTATTAATTATTGCATGCCTATCTACATCCATAACACTGTTTGGTCAGTGGAGCAATACTTCAGATAATTCAACTCAGGGAGCTGTTAAACTGAAAGAATACCTACTTTTTGATGCCGACGGTGATTTTACTGGAGGAAACTATTTCACCCTTCAGGATCATTCAACCGGAAACTTTCTAAGGTTAGGATATGGCTTTCAAAACCACTTAGTCATCAAATCAAATGGTTTTGTAGGTGTAGGTACAAATTCGCCGGGCTATTCATTTGAAGTGGAAAAGAACGATGCTGATAATAATCAAGAATATTTGTTAGGTGCTTTCAATCATACCAGTAGTTCAGGTGGGGTATATCTGGGATACGTTGGAAATGGTACCGGTGTAAAGCAAGCACGAGCTCGATCTGGTGGAAATGTTGATTTCGCATTAGGAACTTCTGTGTATAAAGAGGCTATTGTAATTAGTAATTCTTCCGGTGATGTGGGAATTGGCACAGATAACCTAAGCATATCAGGCACGGGAATAACAGATCTGGTGATTGGCAATGCTAGTAGCAGTCATGGTATAGTTATAAATGCCAAGAGCTCCAACGACGCAATATTAGCATTTGCACAGAATGCAACCTTAGCTTCCAGAATCATTTACAACAACAGTTCAGGATCATTAAGCTTTTATAAACCCGGACAAGGAAACCTATTTACCGTGAATGATCAGGAGTTTCAAATGAAAACCTCCATCAGCTTAGTTGGCTCTCTTGGAGATTTAATTTCCCTGTATGGAGATCGGGTTGGACAATCCAATATGTACGGGTTTGGTATAGAAACAAATGGAGGCACTTTGTACAACAAGGCTGTGAGTGGGTATAATTGGTACATCAACCGAAATGCTGATCAAGGTACACATGCAATGATGAAACTTAATAACGAAGAACTAATAGTTGATGGTAAAATTCTATCGGAAGAAGTTAAAGTACAGGTTGTCAATGGCCCCGACTATGTCTTTGAAGAAGACTATCCACTCGCCTTTCTGGAAGAAATCAAAGCGTACATCACCGTAAACAAACACCTACCCGAAGTGCCCTCAGCCAAAGAGATGGAAACCAATGGCATTAACCTCAGCGAAATGAACATGCTGCTGCTGAAGAAAGTGGAGGAGTTGACGCTGCATTTGATTGAGCAAAACAAGCGGATGGAATCTTATGAATCAGCGCTAAAGGCTCAGGAACAGGAGATAGAAAAACTGAAGTCGAAATGACAATTTAGTAGTCCGGTATTGCTACCTGACTTATTAGTGCCTCTGAGAATTCTAACGAAGTTAAATGCCTGATCGTCATTTTAGACATGTCAGATGGAATCACCTGACTGCAAACAAAAAAAGCACGCCATTTAGCGTGCTTTGAGTATCTTGAACCTGTTTGATTTTACTTATTCAGATCAGCTATTTGATTCTTCAGTACGACAAAATCAGGCTTCATGTCAAGTGCTTTTTGGTAAAGCTCCTTTGCCAGCGAGGTATTACCCCTGTCAGCTTCAATCATTCCTTTCAAGCGGATAGCCGCTACTTTCAGTGGAATTTCCTGTGAGTTTTGTTTGTCGTCTATTGGAAACAACAATTTCTCCGATTCTGATTTTGGAGACTCAATAATTATATCCGCATTATTAATAGCCTCTCCATATCGCTTCAAATCCATCTGTAAGAATGCAATCTTATACAACATGTTAATGTCGTTGTTGCCGAGATACAGCTTCTCATAGTTCTGCACCGCCTTATTCTTTACACCCAATCCTTCAAATGAAATGGCAGCAATCTCTGCAGCAAACAAGTCATTAGGGTTTAATTTCATCGCATCCTGAGCGATCAGAGCCGCAGAAGCTAATTGGTTGTATTCATAGTACCAAAGAGCCAAGGTATCATAAATGGCTGGATTACCTGGAGTTTCGGCAATCAGGTTGTACAAGGCCATTCTTGCCACAGCCGGATCATTGTATTGCTTAGCCATGCTGTAGATAAAGGCATTTTTTCTCATCTCCCATGGAATGGAGTCTTGCTTGGCTTTTTTAGCATCAGTGCTTTGAGCACCTGCCATCAACCCAACAAAAACAATCGCTAACGATAGTAAATACTTCATATTTGAGTTTGTGTTTCTTTCAATAAGTCTGCAAAAATAGGAATTCATTGGTTTAATTCATCCAATTCAGAACATTTTGCCCAAAAGGTCCCATCAACATGGAAATTTCTGAAACAAAAAATCTGATTATTTAGTCTGAGGAGTCAATCCAAGCGCTTTCCCAGTCTCCAGCATGAGCTCCCAGGCTTCTGATTTCTCATTATGAATCGTCCCTTCGAGGACTGCTTCTTTGATCACATTTTTGATCTCACCGACTTCTCTGGAAGGCTGGATACCAAATACTTCCATGATCTCCTCACCTGAAATGGGTGGCTGGAAATTTCTAACGTGATCCCGAGCTTCTACCTCCTTTATTTTCTTTTCTACTCGCTTAAAATTAGCCAGGTACTTACGCACCTTGTCCATATTCTTAGAGGTAACATCTGCTCGACAAAGGGTCATCAAATCGTCAATATCATCCCCTGCTTCATATAAAAGCCGGCGAATTGCGGAGTCCGTCACTTTTTCATTGACCAGGGCGATTGGTCTTAAGTGAAGTCTCACCAACTTCTGCACGTATTTCATTTTCTCATTGAGCGGCAGTTTCATGCGTTTAAAAATCTTGGGTGTCCATCTGGCACCCATGTCTTCATGTCCATGAAACGTCCACCCAGCCTTGTCATGAAATCGCTGAGTGGCAGGTTTGGCGATATCATGGAGTATAGCTGACCACCGCAACCATAAATCATCAGTGTCTTCACTAATATTATCCAGCACCTGCAACGTATGGTAAAAATTGTCCTTGTGGCCTTTTCCATTGATTCGCTTCACTCCCTGAAGTTTTTCCATTTCAGGAAAGATAATCTTTAGCAACCCCGATGAGAATAAAAGTTTGAATCCGTAAGAAGGCACTGGAGAGAGAATGATTTTATTCAACTCATCCGTGATACGCTCCTGAGAAATAATCTCGATACGCTCTTTTTGACTGACGATGGCATTAAACGTATCTGGTGCAATGTCAAAATTGAGTTGTGAGGCAAACCGTATGGCCCGCATGATTCGCAAGGGATCATCTGAAAACGTGATCTCCGGATCAAGAGGAGTCATTATTTGGCGTTCTTCCAAATGCCGCACCCCGCCAAAAGGATCGATCAAACTTCCAAAGTCATCCTTATTTAAGCTGATTGCCAGTGCATTGATGGTGAAATCACGTCGGTTCTGATCATCCTCAAGTGTACCATCTTCAACAATCGGTTTTCGGGAATCCGACCGGTAACTCTCTTTCCTCGCTCCTACGAATTCCAATTCGAAACCTGAAAAGGTGATTGCAGCCGTTCCAAAGTTTTTATAAACCGCTAGTTTGGCTTCATCACCCAGGTGATTTTTGACGGCTTTGGCCAATTCAATTCCAGATCCAACACACACAAAATCTATGTCTTTGGAAGTTCGTTGTAATATTAAATCACGAACATAACCTCCCACGATGTAAGTCTCCAGACCAATGGTCTGAGCCACTTCTCCAACCTGAGTGATTATTGGAGCCAATTCAATCTTTCTTTTCAGAACCTCTATTTCCGCCATTGTTCCAAAATTATAACAATCGGTTTAATGGAGACGCGACTCCTGAAAAAATGATCTCAAATAATGATCTCAGGTGCTTCTTTAAGGAACAGACTCCCTTAGAATCCAGCCTATTCCAGTAATGAATTCACATCGCTTTAAGGATTCAGGGATTGACGTTGTCTAAAGACAGGTGCGTCATTCCCCAATTGGATCAAATTATCGTCCTCACCAACTGAACGCAGACCATTCTAGGGGAATCTAAAAAACAGCACAATGCTCCTTAATTTGTCATACTATTATGTTTACTAACCGAAGTGTGGTCAATTCACTTAGAAAAACAAGGCTGCACAAAAAATCAGACTCCCTTAGAATCCAGCCTATTCCAGTAATGAATTCACATCGCTTTAAGGATTCAGGGAGTGACGGTATTTAAAGATAGAGACGTCATTCTGTTGATGACAGGTATTGCTACCTAAACCTTAAGTATCCTGGGATAGAAACACTTGAATATCAATTACTCAGCTTCTCTACAAATGCCGGGCATGGCAAAAACCGCTTGCTCCTACTCGGCTTGGCACGGTTTCGCTGAATATCAAACAAGTAGATTAACGAAATCTCATGAGCTCCTCCGGACTCCGAACTGAGCTTAGAAATGTTGGAATCAAAGCTGTACCCAAACTGGATGTTGTCAAACTCCACTCCAAACAAGAGGATCACCGCATCATTATTCCCATAGCCTTCCACTGTTTGCTGCCAGGGCATTCCCCGATAATAGATGCCCAACATTACGGGACTGTAGTGAAAAGATGCCCCTATATCCAATTGCTGAAACTCTCCTTGAAACTTATAAATAAAGCTGGACGCAACACTCGCTTTTTTGATTTCCTTAAAATCAGGGTTTCCTAGTGCAAACCGAGCTCCACCATGAATGGTGATTTTCATGGGAAGCTTGCTCGCTCCTTGCAATAATGAATTATTGGGTTCATTTAAGTGATAACCTGAAATACCGCCCCAAAAGCGTTTGTTATATATCAGCAAACCGCTTCCCACATCAAAAAAGCTGGTAGGTTCAATTGCACTTATTCCCGGATCCTGAGATGGAGCTCCACTTACACCAAAATCTATCTGATCTCCAAATACCAGTTTTGTGTAATCAATGGTTCGATTCACATAGCCAAAACTTACAGCGGGCTTTATTACAAATTCGTCAAGAAACTGAATGGTATAACTGTAGTTAAACGCTGCTGAAGTATTGCTCAGGTTTCCTGATCCAGCCCGATCCACGTTCACCAGCAAACCAAACCCACTATTGAGATTGGTGGCGTTAAAGTCATATGAGGCACTATAATTAGCAAAAGCTTTTGGGAGATTAGGCCACTGAAGTCGGTGATTAACTGCTACCCGATGATTACTGATCGCTCCGGTAAATGCCGGATTTAGGTAAAGAGGATTGGAGTAATACTGTGAATACTGAATATCCTGAGCCCATGTAGTAAACATTGTCATTACCAAAATGGTGTACAATAAAGCTTTTCTCATCTAATCAACGTTACATCCCCTACTTTAACTTGCTCACGACCATCGCTGTATTCCACCTCTAATCGGTACACATAAACATCCGCCGGCTGCAGCCTCCCCTGGAAATACCCATTCCAACCAACCGTTTGATCATTGCTCTCAAAAAGTAACTGTCCCCATTTGTTATAGATGAGCATTCGAAATTTCGTAACACCTTCCACATTGGGAATAAAGATGTCATTTACCGTTTCACTTCCAGCTTCTCCAGCTCCGCTTGGTGTGAATGCATTTGGTGTTTGCTCTCGCCCTCCTGCTACTGCTTCTACAGCAGACACTAAGGTTAAAGTATCTACACAGCCATCTTCATTGGAGGCAATTAGCGTAATGTCGTATGTTCCTAAGGCTTCATATCGATGAATCGGGTTAAACGCCTGAGAGGTATCTCCATCACCAAACTCCCAATGAAACATGGAAGCATTCTCAGAGGTATTTCTAAAAAAAACTTCTTGATCTGGAACATAAACTGTTGCTGGTTTCAATGTGAAATCAGCTATGGCCTGAGCGTAAACGGTGATATAATTCTCTCTGATCAGGTCGGCTCCATTGCCCAGGTCATTCTCTCCGTATAACCGTACGGTGTATTGTCCCGAATTGCTGTAGGTGTGTACAGGATTGTCCAATGTGGAGGAATTCCCATCTCCAAACTCCCAATAGAATGTTCCTGATGTCGCAAATTCGCTGGTGTTAATAAACCGAACAGTTAAGGGACTACATCCATTTGTGGTATCTGCTGTGAAATTAATAATTGGATCCGCTGGCAAAACAACGAGATTTCGACTGAAAGATTGATTACAAAAGGTATTGCTAACCATCAGCTGTATCTGATAAATCCCTGTTTGATTATATACATGAGGTGTTGGATCATAACGATCAGAAGTACTACCATCGCCAAAGTCCCAGAGATAACTGAGACCTGAAGAACTGCTATTGGTGATCGATACCGTGTTATCAGGGAGTATAAGCGTATCCGTTGACAGTAAATAATCCACCACAATTGGTGGCTCCTCCTTCTCGACTATTGCTGTCGATCTGGTGGTATCGCTTACACAGCTCGCTAAGTTCTCGGTTACTAATCGAAAATTCACATTGAGGTCATCACCTGATATATCTTCCCTTAAGTACACCAATGTTTGTTCTTCATCCTCATCCAACCAATCGTTTGGGATAGGTGAAATATTCCAATTGTATGTTGGTAAACCTTTTTGGTCTGCTGACAAATAAATAGTGACATAAGAACATGAATCCACACGATCAACTGTGAATTCACTTGATGGCTGTGGGTTTATGATATAATCATGCTGACTGGATGCTACGCAAACGTCAGCCTTTTCTACCTCTAGATGAATAGAAATGAGATGGTTTGTATTACTCGAATTTTCGTAGGAATAATTGAGCATATGAAAGTCAACGTCTCCGGTGTTTTTACTCACTGGATAACCTGCCAATACACTTGTGTCATCTCTAATTGTCCAGCTGTAGCCATCAGCCGCAAGTGCCTGGGTAGACGAATTGACCTGAACGGTACTTTCCCACATGGAACAGTTGCCACTTGTCACACTATAGTTAAGGTCTCTAAAATCGGATTGAAATGACGGAAGTACTACTACCGTTATAAATGGCCCTAATGACTCACAGGCATTTGGGGTAGTCCCAATCAATCGAACGTAGTAAGTTTTAGTGGAGTCTGTAGCATTCGTAAAAACATGAGAAAGCTGGACTTGATTGAAATCGAGGGTATCGTAGTAGCTCAAACTGTCTACCACGGCCAACCGATAACTGGAAGTAGATAGGTCAGATTGATTTTGAAAAACCACCGAATCTCCCGGACAAATAGAATCGGAATAATCAGATGCTAGCTGTGGATCAGGCAGTTCGTATACATTCACATTAGTGCTGTAAATACTGCTACACTCCCCATATGCTGTGGTCATACGGAGAGCGATGGTGTAGCTTCCGGCTAATGAAGTAGCTGGCTCTGATCCAGTAGAGCTCCCATCTAAATAGTATTCAAAATCCTCATTGTTATCAAAAGTCAGTTCCGTATTGAAAGTAGATCCATCATAACTGAAATCCCACTCATACTGATTCACATAATCATTATTGATTCTTGGAATGATACTGTTGATGGAGTCAGCGATGTTAAAAAAGGATGTGCGTTCGCCTTCACATACGTTGCTAACTTCGAAAAACGGATCAGGCTCTTCGTACAGCACAATACTATCCAGATCTTCCGAGATGCAATTGCTGACATTATTTCGCGCGATTAACTTCACCTGATAAACTCCAGCCTCTGAATAATCTCTCGTGAAATCAGTGACCTGAGCACCGTAAGTGCCTGTTCCAGCTGGAATACTCTCTCTTAAAGTTCCGTCCGCATTGTAGAGTTCCCAACGCCATTCAGTGCCAGCTTCCACATCAGTAGTGGCATCTCTAAACCCTACTGAAACCACCTCCGTATCATTCACACAAAAACTTCCATCAATCATGCTCCCAAAGCCTGAATCGTAAAGTTCAATATTCGCCATAGCAGCCGGCGACATGGTAATAAATGATTCATATTGATTTGTGCAGTTGCCTTGTGCATTGGGATTAGTCGCTGTAAGCCTGATTAGCTTATTTCCAGCTGTTGAATAAGCATAGGTTGGATTCACGCTATTAGACGTTGCTAGAAGCGTAGTTCCCGCCAGATCATCATAAAACTCCCAGGTATAATCTCCAGCATTTGTCGATAAGTTTTCAAAATAGATATCGGCTCCCAGACAAAATGTAGACTGAATGGCACCACTGGCATCATTCAATCGGGTTTGGTAATCCGCAGCTGGTGGATCTACTATCCGAATGTAAGCAGTGGTCATTACTGCTTCATCATAATTGGGGTTGACACTATTACCATTATAAGGATTACAGATATTCCAATTATACAATGTGATTTCAAACTCATTGCCCACCACGTTATTGACATCCGCTGGTGCGCTAATTGGAAATGAAGACATATTGGGACCATCCGCCGGAAACGGTATGTGCTCAATTGGCCCAAAATAACCTGCATCCACACCTGATCGTGTGGTGGTAGAACTCAGGCTTGCAGTTCCATCAGTGAGATTGACAGTGGCTCCTCCGGCATCAACCAGTGATAAGTTGCGAATGGAATTGGTAGCATTGTGATTCGTTCCATAGACAAATTGCGTGTATCGATCAAGCCTGTTAGGATTATCAGGCTCTAAATTGATGTTGCAATTGAACGTGGAATTGTCTTCAAACATTGCATTGACAATCGCATTGTTGAAACAGACATCATATTCTTCTGGCGTGATGGCAATATCTCCTCCAAAATCATTGTCCCGAGCCCAGGAAGTCACCACCTGAACCTGCTCCGACGTTTCGCATAAATCACCATCATAGATCACTGTAGAGACAGGCTCAAACACACAATCGTCATTCTCTGGATAAGTGAAAGTGCCAGTAGCAGTGAACTCCGTATTGGTGGCATCTACTGAAAACGCAGCATCTCCCTGATTGTAAATGTCACTATTATTACCTGGATCATTCCACTCAAACTGAATTTGAACAAGCGCTGGGTCCTGCGGCGTATTAAAAAAGTATGTAATAGTGAAATCAGTGACTGTGACGGGCGCACAATCCTTGTCTGTGTTGAAAGTGATATTTCGTTGTTGACGCAAACTGGCACATTGCCCATATGCATTCATCACTGCCAATAAAGCTAAAACGATTAAAGCTGATTGTCTCAATTATTGGTTGGTTAAGAAAATGGTCAATAAATCATATACCAGCTTTGGAGCTTAGTCCTATTTCAATCTGGTATACCAATAATCAAGGTGGAATGGTAAAAATAATGAAGAGCTTCCAACATTGCCCTATTCAATTGAACTTTATTTAGAAATAATATTCATATTCCATAATTGTAACTAGATAAACCATGGACTTAATCATTCGCAATAACCCGAGATTATTAGATTTGTATGTTGTATATCTAGCCAATGAGTTCAGGAATAAAAAGCCAAATCGATCAGCTTACAGAAGAGCTGAATTACCATTCACACATCTACTACCAGGAAAGCAGGTCCGAGATATCTGATTTTGAATTTGATCAGAAACTGAAAGAGTTGGAAAAGCTCGAAGCAGCGCATCCAGAACACATTAGAGAAGATTCTCCAACACACCGCGTAGGCGGAACGATTACCAAGTCGTTCAGTACAGTTCAGCATAAATACCCAATGCTTTCCCTTGGAAACACCTATTCCAAAGAGGACCTTGTCGAATTTGATAAACGCGTCGAAAAAGGACTTGGCACCTCGGAATATGAATATTTCTGTGAATTAAAGTTTGACGGAGTAGCAATCAGCTTAACCTACGAGAATGGTTTGCTCAAAAAAGCCGTGACTCGTGGCGATGGCGTGAAGGGCGATGATGTCACCACCAATGCCAAAACCATCCGAACAATCCCATTAAAACTCTCAGGCAAGGTTCCTGATTTTTTTGAAGTACGTGGAGAAGTGTTTATGCCCAAACAGGTATTTAAAGAACTCAATGAAGAGCGTCAAAAAAATGGAGAAGCACTTCTTGCCAATCCTAGAAACACTGCTTCAGGAACCTTAAAAATGCAAGATTCTTCGGTGGTTGCCGGCAGAAAACTTGACTGCTTTCTGTATTCATTATTAGGTGAAGGGTTGGACCCTCAGACCCACGAGGATTCCATTCACTTATTGGAAAAAATGCACTTCCACGTATCTCCTACTTATAAAAAGTGTCAGACGATTGATGAAGTTTTTGGTTACATCAATAAGTGGGAACAAAAGCGCCATGAGTTGCCCGTAGAAACAGACGGAATTGTTATTAAGGTAAATGGCTCAGACCAGCAAAAAGAACTTGGATTCACGGCCAAAAACCCCCGATGGGCTATTTCCTACAAATACAAAGCCGAAGCTGCGGAAACCCGGCTAAACGGCATTACCTATCAGGTGGGAAGAACCGGTGCCATAACGCCCGTAGCAGAACTAGAGCCAGTGCTTTTGGCCGGAACTACCGTCAAAAGAGCTTCGCTGCACAACGCCAATGAAATTGAGCGACTGGATATCCGCGTGGGTGACACCGTCTATGTGGAAAAAGGTGGTGAAATCATTCCAAAAATCACGGGGGTTAATAACCATAAACGTCCTGAAAACTCTACTCCAACCAATTACCTGTCTTCGTGCCCAGAGTGTGGGACAGAACTCATACGTAAGGAAGGAGAAGCTGTTCATTACTGCCCAAATCAAGATACCTGTCCTCCACAGGTTCAGGGACGTGTAGAACACTTTATTTCCAGAAATGCCATGGATATCGCTAATCTGGGACCAAACACCATCAAAGGTCTATTTGATAAAAGCCTGATCAAGGGCATCGCTGACCTATATGAACTTACCTATGAAGACCTGAATGGCCTAAAGTTTGAAATTGCTGACTTGGTCACTGGCGATGTAAAAACTCGCTCTATCAAAGACAAATCAGCACAAAACATTGTAGAAAGTCTTGAAAAGTCGAAAGAAACACCTTTTCAAAGTGTCCTCTTTGGTCTTGGAATTCGTTACGTAGGTAAAACGGTAGCAGAAAAGCTGGCAGAACATTTTAAGTCGATCGATCGACTGATGACTGCTTCTTTCGATGACATACTAGCGGTTCATGAAATTGGTGAACGCATTGCGGAAAGTGTAGTAGACTTTTTTCAATCGGAAGATAATAGTGAACTGGTGCAGCGTTTGAAAGCTAAAGGCTTGCAAATGGAAATTGTTCAGACAACACCAGATCAACACCTGGAACAGGTTTATGAAGGTAAAACACTGGTTGTGTCGGGTGTTTTTTCTCAATTCGAAAGAGACGAACTAAAAAGTCTGATTAAATCCATGGGTGGCAAAGTAGCCAGCTCCATTACTGGCAAAACTGACTACCTGGTAGCAGGCGAAAACATGGGCCCGGCTAAGTTGGAGAAGGCGGAGAAACTGGGAACAACTATACTAAGTGAATCAGAGTTTATTAAAATGAGTAACCTATAGCAATGCTTAAAAAGACGATTGTTACATATAAGACCAATAAGCTCTTGAGGCAACATCTTTCAGAATCGATGATGGACTTCAAAGCGAGCCAGCGCTTTGCTATTGTATGCTCTGATCAATTTGAAAAGGAAGATAACCTGAAAGAAATTGTCCGTGATCTGGAAGGGTTAGGTAAAGAAGTGAACACGATGACCTACTGTCACCAACCCAAAAAACAGATCACTGGGCTGCCATTTTTCACTAGCCTCGATATCAACTACAGTGGTCAAATCCAAAGTGAGGAGTTGCAATCTTTCCTTTCTCAATCGTATGATTTTGCACTATGTTTTGATGAATCAAGGCATTTCTTAATTGATTATGTATTTTCGCTGATTAAGAGCAAATGTCGGGTTGGCATTAACAGTGATGAACGATCGCGCCATTATGATTTAATGGTGCACTCGTCACAGCAGTCAACACCGCTGAGTAGCGAGGTAATTAGGTATTTAAAGATGATCCAAAACAATGAATATCAGCCAGTTTAAAGGAACCGGAGTTGCATTAGTTACACCATTTAAAAGCGATTTATCCATCGACTTTGATGCGTTAAAACAGCACATTGATTATGTAAGTGAGCGTGGTGTTGAATACCTGGTGGTCTTAGGCACTACAGGTGAGGCTCCTACCATCACTGCTGAGGAGAAAAATGAGGTCATTGAATTTGTCCTGGCTAACAACCCAAAGAACCTTCCGGTAGTCTATGGTCTTGGAGGCAATAGCACCAAATGGGTAGTGGATCAATTGGATCTGGTGAAAGACTATGATCTGGCAGCCATTTTGAGCCTGAGCCCTTATTACAATAAACCAAGTCAGATGGGCATTCAAAAGCACTATGAAGCAATAGCTGATGCGAGCCCATTTCCGGTGATTCTATACAATGTACCTGCTCGGACAAGCTCTAATGTAACAGCGGAAACGACCATTGCATTATCAAAGCATCCAAATATTATTGGAACCAAAGAAGCATCTGGAAACCTCAATCAATGCATGAAGATTGAACAGAATACTCCAGAGGACTTTATTATGATATCTGGCGATGATGAGTTGACTTTACCAATGATGTCGTTCGGCTGTGTTGGAGCTATTTCGGTCATTGCCAATATCCAACCAAAAACTTTCAGCAACATGATCCGATTGGGTTTAGAAGGTAATTTCAAAGAGGCCAATAAACTGCATATGGAAATGATGCATGGCTATGATTTGGTTGGCAGAGAAGGCAACCCGGTATCTGTAAAAACCGGTCTTGAGGCGCTCAATTTGATGGCTCGTGATGTTAGACTACCACTATTTAAAGGATCTAAAGAACTTCTCAGGCATTTCAAAATGTATCTTGGGGACAAGTAATTGTTTATTACTTATATCCACTTACTTTTATTTCTGAGTGCACATTGTAGTCGGCATTCCCACGGTTAACTGCTTATTTGCAACAATCTCTGTTCATTTAGTGTTAGAGTACATCCATAGTCGCAAGAATGGTTCAATAAACAGTCTTCAAGAATCGGAATTAAGGTTCCCGTTAATTTGTATAGAGGGAGGCGACACAGATAACTTTGATTATTTCCGTAATCGAATAAAGTGATTCTACGGAACAGTATTCTCCTTTTTGGACTCAAAATTCTGCAGACTAGCTCCAAGTAGATCAACAAAGAAATACAATCACCCGATTTTCACCTTACAATTGAACACAAAAAAGGGGCTTAGAAAGCCCCTTTTTTATATAATTCTTTGAATTAGCAGAATTAAGCTTTGTTCTTCATGTCTTGAACTTCAATTCTGATTTCTTGAGCAAGATTTTTAAGCTCTTGCATTCCTTTTCTTACTCTTGTACCAGCAGCAGAATTTTCTTTGTCATAGAACTTTGCAAAGTCTCCTTCTAGTCCGTCTACTAATTCTTTAAGTTGTTCGAATCTTTTCATATTGATAGATCTTTTAATTAAGGTTACTGATAATTATTCGATTCAGCAATTTATATAAATTGTTCAAAAATCAAGCATATTGGGCAAAAAAAGCAGAAAATTAAATTTTCGCGTATGCTCCCTCTACTCCGGCCTTCTTATATTCACCACTATCCAGCTTCACTTTCACTGCTTCGAATGCCGTGATCGTTTGCTCCACATCGTCAAGTGAGTGAACAGCTGTGGGGATGATTCTCAAAATGATCGTGCCCTTAGGAACTACCGGATAAACCACCACCGAGCAGAAGATCTTATGATTGTCTCTAAGGTCTTTGACCAGGTTTACAGCTTCCAATGTGTCTCCATTCATAATTACCGGAGTTACTGGAGACTGAGTGGTACCGATACGATAGCCTTTCTCCACGAAACCAGATTGGATCGCGTTTACAATTTTCCATAGGTTTTCTTTAAGCTCAGGTTTGCTCTTCAAAAGCTCCAAACGCTTCAATAATCCTATTACAAGTGCTATCGGAAGTGATTTTGCGAAAATCTGAGACCTTACATTGTATTTCAATACATCTATGATCTTCGCATCACCAGCGATAAAAGCACCAATACATGCCATCGACTTGGCAAACGTAGAGAAGTAAATATCAATTTGGTCCTGAACACCTTGCTCCTCGCCCGCTCCGGCGCCGGTTTTACCCATCGTACCAAATCCATGCGCATCGTCTACCAACAATCTAAAGTTGAATTTCTCTTTCAACTTCACAATTGACTTGAGATCGCCCATATTTCCAGACATTCCGAATACACCTTCGGTGATCACCAAAATACCACCACCTGTTTCATTGGTAATTTTCTCAGCTCTCTTTAGCTGTCTTTCCAGATTTTCGATATCGTTGTGCGGATAAACAAAACGTTTACCCATATGAAGTCTAACACCATCAATGATACACGCATGTGACTCTGCATCATAAACGATCACGTCTTTTCGATCTACCAATGCATCAATTACAGACATTACACCCTGGTAACCGAAATTGAGCAACATGGAAGAATCTTTAGAAACAAACTCAGCAAGCTCATTTTCCAAACGCTCATGATAAACGGTATTTCCTGTCATCATTCTAGCTCCCATTGGGTAAGCCAGACCCCACTCTGCAGCAGCTTCTGCATCTGCCTTTCTTACTTCAGGATGATTTCCAAGACCCAGGTAGTTGTTTAAACTCCATGTCAGTACTTCCTGACCTCTAAATGTCATGCGTGGAGCAATTTGCCCTTCCAGCTTTGGAAACATGTAGTAGTTGTCATCGAAGTAGGAATGCTGACCTAGTGGCCCACGATCCTGTAGTAATTTTTCAAATAAATCCATCTATCGTGTGTTAAATAAACCTTATCAAAACGAGCTACAAAACTAACATTAAATCCACATTGCACAAACTGATAATTCTCATTTGATTGACTGAATTATTGAAAATAGTTTTATTTCAGGTTCAAAATCAGGAATTGCTAGCCAATAAAAGTCCTGTTTTATTGTAATCTGTAAAATTTTATTGATCCAATTGATTGGTTCAAAAGGTATCATTTGGTCATTGGTCAATCCTCCTACCAATATACATGAAAAGTGCGTAATTCGGCAGGAATCACTATTTTAGCAGTCTATGAAAAAAATCCAAAAAATACTGATTGCCAATAGAGGTGAAATCGCCATTCGTGTGATGCGATCAGCTAAGGAGATGGGTATCAAAACCGTGGCTGTTTATAGCGAAGCGGACAAAACAGCTGCCCATGTCCAATATGCTGATGAAGCCGTTCTTATTGGTCCACCCCCATCAGCAGAGTCCTATTTGGTCATGGATAAAATCATTAAAGCCTGTAAAACAACAGGTGCTGATGCCATCCATCCCGGGTATGGATTCCTTTCTGAAAATGCCGCGTTTGCCAAAAAGGTTGAAGAAGCTGGTCTCATATTCGTAGGACCTGCAGCCAGTGCCATCAAGGTAATGGGCGATAAATTAGCTTCCAAACAGGCTGTAAAAGACTTTGATGTGCCCCTCGTACCTGGAATGGACGAACCAATATCAGATGTAAGCGCAGCTAAAAAGATAGCGCAAGAGATTGGTTATCCTGTAATGATCAAAGCCAGTGCCGGAGGTGGTGGTAAAGGGATGCGCATTGTCAATGACCCAAAAGAATTTGAAGAGCAAATGAAT
>JAMWZA010000121.1 GCA_024305105.1 Marinoscillum sp. | reverse complement strand
TCAGCTGTAGACGCCTTTCTCTCTAAATCAGCCTTTTGTTTTTCCAGTAGACGAACCTTCTGTTCAAGTTCTAACAACTTCTGTTCAGGGGACTTTGCCATAGGTTGGTGTGTTTTATTGTCCCAATCTAAAGTCCCATGTTTTCTTATCCAAGTTCGTATAGTAGCATCTCCTTGGATACCATACTTACACTGAGCGGCTTTTATTCCAATAAAACCCCTTTCTACTTCATCAACTACAGATAACTTAAAGGAGTAGCTGTAGTCTTTTTGTGTACGCTTAACGTACTGATTCTCTTTATTTTCTTTCATAACATTACTTTTTGTGTAACGCTATTCCAGGACGGGACAAAATAAACACAAAAAAGGCCCAACCGAAGAGGTTGGGCCTTTTTTGTTTGGAAATGTTGTGATGGCAACTCAAAGCCATATTTATGTTGGTTAATCACAAATTCGCACCAAAAAACTGCCCTGTACGAAGTTGTCCTCATCAAAGTCTGCAGAGATGTAGCCGATAATCTCAAACGCATTAACCTCTACGATTTCGATAAAGCCACTGGTGGCCGTATATATGGGACCTCCATTTGGCGTAACGAACTTGATTTCGCCACTATCGATTAGTCCAAGGGTGTAGTTGCCACGCTGTGTAAAAAAGGCGACATCCAGATGGGCATTGGAGGTGTTGATTCTCAGACATGGATCGGTGAGGTTTTCGTTAAAAATTTTACCTGCGGCCTGGTTGGAAAAATTGCTGTAATCCACACGACCGCCAGTGTAGTTCCATTCTACGCCATCGATCTTGCCAGAGAGTGGATCTTTGTTCAGATCAAACTTATTGATGTCGTCATCGCATCCAGCGAATATCAATAAACAACCTGTCAATATGGATAGCACAGTCTTGCTCATTTGATTTGAAAGCTAAAATGCTCCGTACTTTCTGTGCGGTCTCCTACTGGATAGGATTTCTCGGTAAAATTAACCACACCATCTCGATCCACCGTAATGATCGTACTGCAGCACGTACCGTAGTTTTCCATTCGGATGCACATAGCTGATAGTTGGCGTTCCATGTCTTTTGGCACTCCAGTATCAGGTAATTGCTCATCGGGAGCGATTCGGTCATTCATCATTACTTCCAATAACTCCTGATGATTAAAACTATTGTTGATGGCTTTCTCAAAATTGTCTTTTGCTAATTCCACTTTCGGCCATGGAGTGTCCAACAGTGCATTGCTGAGCCCATAGATGCCTGGCTTTAAGACATTCAGTTTGCGCTCATAGTTGGAATAGTGGGCCGTCTCTTTAAAGTCTGAAACCAACACATTGAATCCATTGTATTTCTCTGAATCTTCGTGGAGGGCCTGGATGAATTCTGTTGGTGATTGAGTTCCATTCACGAAGTTGGTTGGGATTTCTCCTCTGGAGGCAGCATTTTCACGGATATTGGACAGGTCTCTGTAGTTGGTTACTGCGGCAAATCGTCCATTTTTAGAAATCGTCATCCAGGTACCGCCAGCGTGTAGGTCACGCCCACCCAATAGGTCCGGATGATCTCCCCAAAAAGCTGCTTTAGCTGTAGGTCGATGGTAAAACTCATCACGGTTGGCCGCCAGGATCAGTTTATATTTGGGGTGCATGTCCCATGCAAAAGCGATTAAGCACATATATTTGGATTAACAAATCGAAATGAAAAAACTCTACAGGTATCTTAAAGAATACCAAAGAAAACACTTTGATTTAAAACTCTACCTGATCACAGCCCTCTTTATTGGTGTTGGGGTAGCTTTCAACTACACGTTGGATTTTGAAGATAGTTACCTGGATAGTCTCAGAGGTCAGTTTATTTATTGGCCAGCCATGACGGGGTGGATGATGCTTCCATTTTTAAGCGTGGTAGTTATTTTGCGACTGACCGGTAAAATAGAGAATGTCTTTGCCAGTAAACGTTTTTGGCTGATCGCATTGGCAGGTTTTATCATTTTGGGCCTGGATCGTTCGTTTACAGGGTATCGGGTTATGGCATCTTATCTGGATACGGTCGATTACCGGTTCTTTTCTAAATGTGCTAACTGGTCATCGAGTCTCCTGGTAAATGTGATTCCACTACTGCTGATTTATCGAATTTTTGAGTCAGAACGCCCGAGGAGTTATTACGGGTTGAGCATCCAGAAAACGGATATCAGGCCTTATTTTCAACTGTTGTTGATTGCGATGGTGATTATCGGAATTGGCTCCTTCTTTTCAGACATTCAGTCGTATTATCCAAGATATGCCAAATCCGGAGGTGACAAATTTGCCGAAGTGAATGAGTTGCCTGTCTGGGTGTCAGTTTTCATTTATGAATTGTGCTATGGCAGTGATTTTGTAGCGGTGGAATTGTTCTTCAGAGGATTTCTGATTCATGCGTTTGTTAAAATGCTGGGCGGATATTCGGTACTACCTATGGTAGCCACATATGCTTTTTTGCATTTTGGTAAGCCACTCACAGAGACGATTAGCTCGGTTTTTGGCGGATATATACTGGGAGTGGTTTCGTATAAAACCGAAAATGTCTGGGGAGGAATAATAATTCACATGGGAGTTGCCTGGAGCATGGAGGTATTCGGGTATCTTCAAAGATTGATGTAAATTTAAGTTTATGGAGTTGGATTCGATAGTGGTATTGGTGATAGGATTGCTGGCTGGAGTAGCCATCGGTTATTTGGTCGCAAGGCTGCAGACCAAACAGCCTGAGGATCATACGCCAGAGTTGAAAATGGAACTTCAATTAGAACAGGAACGCAATCAAAAGCTGACTCAAGAGTTTTCACAGCTGAATCAGGAACTTCGTGAAGAACGTGAAAAAGTCATTCACTATAGTGGAGAAAACTCGAGTCTAAAAGCCAACTATAAGAATTTACAGGAGCGACTAAACGAGCAGAAGGAAGAAGTAAAGGACCTGCAAGGTCGATTTGCTGCGGAGTTTAAGAACCTGGCCAACGAAATTTTCGAAGAGAAAAGTAAGAAATTCACCGACCAGAATAAGACCAACTTAGATCATTTGTTAAAGCCTCTTGGCGAAAAGCTCACAGAGTTTGAACGGAAGGTGGAACAGACCAATAAAGACAGCCTCGAACGAAGTACTGCTTTAAGAGAACAGATCATTGGCTTACGGGAGTTGAATCAGCGAATGAGCAAGGAAGCCGAAAACCTTACCAAAGCACTCAAAGGGGATACGAAAGTTCAGGGTGACTGGGGTGAATTGATTTTGGAACGAATCCTGGAAAAATCGGGATTGGAAAAGGGTAGGGAATATGTGATGCAGGAATCCCTGACGAGTGAAGCTGGACGTAGACTCAGGCCGGATGTGATCATTAAGCTTCCTGATAACAAGAACCTGGTCATAGATGCTAAAGCTTCTTTGGTGGCTTATGAAAAGTATGCCAATGCCGAGTCGGAAGAAGAAAGAGCGCAGTTTCTGAAAGAGCATTTGATTTCACTAAAAGCCCATATCAAAGGGCTCAGCGAGAAGAGCTATCACCAATTATTTGATACAGGATCGTTGGATTATGTCTTGATGTTCGTCCCTATAGAATCAGCATTTGCGCTGTTGGTGCAGCAAGGTGGAGAGCTCTATAACGAAGCGCATAATAAAAACATCATCATCGTCAGCCCAGCTACACTGATTGCTACGTTGCGGACGGTGTCCAGCATCTGGAAGCACGAATACCAAAACCGGAATGCCCTGGAGATTGCCAAGCAAGGCGGAGCGCTTTACGATAAGTTTGCCTCTTTTGCGGAAGACTTATTAAAGGTCGGTCAAAACCTCAAGCAGACACAGGGTTCCTATCAGGAAGCTATGAAAAAGTTATCCGAAGGAAATGGAAATCTCATTCGACGTACCGAGCTGCTAAAAGAACTAGGTGCCAAAGCGTCTAAAAACATCGATAAGCGACTGCTAGATCGTGCCCAGGACGCAAAGGAAGAAGAGAAGCAGCTGCCTCCTAATTCGCCAGCCAATCTTTTTGGATAATGGGTAGAGATTCTTATGCAGTTAGACGTGGAATGACTTCACTTCTTGAGTTTGAGTTTCGCTTGAAATAGCGTCATTTAAGGCATTCAAATTAATGCGTTTTCATTCTAAATTTGCACTTCGTTTTAAATCAAGCGACCAATAATCATGCAGTTGACAGCAGATAATAAATTGAAAAATATTGTGGTAGTGGGTGATCGTGTTTTGATCAAACCCAAACAACAAAATGAAAAGACCAGTAGCGGTATTTATCTACCTCCCGGAGTACAGGAAAAGGAAAGGGTTCAAAGCGGATACATTGTGAAAGCGGGACCGGGCTATCCGATTCCGATGAGTAGCGATGGCGATGATGACTGGAAGCCTGAAGAAGAAAAGATCAAGTACATCCCACTTCAAGCCAAAGAAGGTGATCTGGCGCTATTCCTTCAGAAAGGCGCCTTTGAAATTATGTATGAGGGAGAGAAATACTTCATCGTTCCGCAGAGCTCAATCCTTATGCTGGAACGTGAAGAGGATCTGTTTGACTAGTGGCTGTCAATCGTATCCAGGTAGTTGGCCTGAATGTGATTACTCATTTCACTGAGTCGCTTAACTAGTAACGTATCGTGATGATTTTTACTAATGTTTCTCTCCAAATGCATCGCGATTTTTAAAGCAATTGCCTCTTCCATAGCTTCAGGTGATAAGTTTTCGTTCATCATTGGTTGGTAATAGTAGCTGTTCCTAATACGCCAAATCTGATCAAAATCTGAGACGAAGCAAATTATGATTAGGTGAACAAGGCACAGTTCTCGATGAATCGGTGAACGCCTTATTTTGCCCGATGAGCAACCATGAATTCCTTAGCAAAATAAGTGAGAATCATGTCTGCACCGGCACGTTTGATGGATAGCAGTGTTTCATCACGGGCTCGTTCGGCATCAATCCACCCTTTTTGTCCAGCAGCTTTGATCATGGAGTATTCTCCAGACACATTGTATGCTGCAATCGGCAAATCATAGTTCGCTTTAAGATCAGAAATGATGTCGAGATATACCATGGCCGGTTTTACCATTAGCACATCAGCACCCTCTATGTAGTCAAGCTCCGCTTCGATCAACGCTTCTTTGCGATTGGCCGGGTTCATTTGATACGTCTTCTTGTCACCAAACTTAGGAGCAGAATCCAACGCATCCCTGAATGGCCCATAAAATGAGCTCGCATACTTAGCTGTATACGACATGATGCCCACATTGGAAAAGCCTGCATCATCTAACGAATCACGGAGAAAACCCACACGTCCATCCATCATGTCCGATGGACCAATCATGTCTACTCCTGTTTCGGCCTGAGCGATGGCCATCTTGCTTAGCACTTCAAGCGTTTCGTCATTGAGTATTTCACCGTTTCGGACGATCCCATCATGTCCATCGGAGCTGTAAGGATCCATCGCTACGTCGGTTATGACCAGTGCTTCCGGAAATTCCCTTTTGATGGTTTTGAGTGCCTGCAGGTAGAAGAACGAATCGTCATAGCTTCGAGTGGCCATTTTATCTTTGTAAGACTCCTCTACCACCGGAAAGATGTCAAAGGCCTGGATGCCGAGTTTCATACAGGACTCAATTTCTTTGAGCATCAGATCCAGACTGAGTCGATAGATTCCTGGCATGGAGGATACTTCCGTTTTTAGATTTTTTCCTTCCAATAGGAACAGTGGAAATATCAAATCATTGGCAGTCAAGATAGTTTCCTGGCTTAGGTCTCTTATCGCTTTGCCTGAGCGGTTTCTTCTAGGTCTTCTCTGCATCATAGGTATTTTTAGCAAAATGGCGCTGCAACATTCGAATGCAAAAGTACATATAGATTAATGACAATAAGACAACAATCGCCAACTGATAACCATAGCCCGTAAAGTCTGTGATGCTCATCATGGCATCATCAAAGTAGATAAATGCCGAAAAGGAAAGTGCGTTGTTAAAAAAGTGCAGGAATATGCAGAGCCAGATATTTCGTGTTCGTAAGAAAAGCCAGGCCAAAAATAGACCAATGAAAAATGCTCCGATTCCCTGCCAGGGGTTCAGGTGAAAAACAGCAAAGAAAAATGCTGACCATAAAATCCCATTACGTTCGCCATAGTTTTGTACCAATCCGGGTAGCATGATCCTTCGGAAAAGCAACTCCTCTCCAATGGGAGCGACCATCGCTACGGCCAAAAAGGTATAGATATCCTTTTCAAACATTTGTTCGAACATTTCTGCAACAAAATCCGGCATTGGAATGAGTTCTACAATGGGGTCATTGACGCAGAGAAAGGCCAGGTTGAAGACTATGAGAATAGGAAATAGCAATGGATTGACTGATCGTCTTGCGCTAAATAAATGATCTATGGATGAATTCTTGAATTTCAGAGCGATGGCAATGATCAGGATGTTGGCAATTAGCTGGCCTACCAGTATGCCTAGGCTTCCAGGCAATCCAGAGATGACTAAAGCGGCAATAACCTGAGTGGCGATTCCCAGACCAAATAGACCCCACGATTGCTTTAGATTCGGATAGTGTGTATTCATAAGTTCATTATGATTGTCGTTTCAGATGGATTTTTAGCCTTTTCAGTAATAATTCTTCGATTTTTCAAATCAAAAATAAGCTTTCCTTAGTTCATTGGCAGGAACAGAACTTAGCTAGAATATGCGAACCCATTTTTTCATTGTAGCGCTTTTAGGATCACTCATAGTGTCTGCACAGACCGGGCAGATTGCCGGTGAGGTCAGAGACGCGAAAACAGAGGAGGCGCTGATAGGGGTAACGATTTTGATTGAAGGGACTAGTGATGGCGGAACCACCGATATCAATGGGAAGTATCAAATCGCTAACCTGGAGCCTGGAAGCTATAACCTGACCGCTTCATACGTTGGTTATGAGTCCTCCACCAAATACAATGTAGTGGTCAAATCTGGAGGCAACCCCAAGGTAAATTTCCAACTGAGTGAATCGGTGGAAGAGCTGGAAGGAGTGACTGTCACTGCCAATCCTTTTGAAAAATCGATGGAAACTCCTTTATCTATACAGAAGCTGTCACAAGAGGAGGTGGCGACTTATCCTGGCGGGAATAACGACATTGCAAAAGTGGTCCAATCCCTACCCGGAGTCTCGGGTTCAGTGGGAGGCTTTCGAAATGACGTGATCATCAGAGGAGGTGCACCCAATGAAAATGTGTATTATCTGGATGGAATCGAGATACCCAATATTAACCACTTTGCCACGCAGGGGAGTGCCGGTGGGCCGGTTGGTTTGCTAAATGTTTCGTTCTTTGAGGGGGTTACTTTAAGCACGTCGGCGTTTGAATCGCAGTATGACAATGCGCTCTCTGGCGTTTTGCAGTTTGATCAGCGCAATGGGAATGAACAGGAGCTAAAAACCAACATTCGTGTAAGTGGAAGTGAGGCCGCTCTGACCATGGAAGGTCCGTTGTTTAAGGGCGAGAAAGACGCAGCTAAAACGACATTTATTGCTTCCGTCCGTCGATCTTATTTGCAGTTTCTGTTTCAGCTAATTGACTTGCCATTTTTGCCTGACTACTGGGATTACCAATACAAGATTTCGCACAAGTTCTCCAAATACGATGAGTTGATCGTAACAGGAGTAGGTTCTATTGATGACCTCACCATTAATGCACCTGACGATTTTAATGCCGAACAGCAGGCAACACTCGACCAGATTCCAATCATCAAACAAAATACGTTTACCTCAGGGATCAGCTGGAAACACCGATTCAGAGATTTTGGAGGATTTACTCAAACGACACTTAGCACCAACATCCTGCAAAATATATTTCAGCAATATGAGGATAATGTCAACCAGACGGGACTTTATCTCAGCAATGACAGTCGGGAGTGGGAGACGAAGTTGAGACACAACTACACTCGATTTACCGGTGACTGGACACTAAGCGCTGGTGGTACGTTGCAGTTGGCCGACTATAGTAATGTTACCACAGATGTCGTGAATGACTTTCAGTATGACATTGGCTACTCGATGATCAAATATGGTGTGAATGGACAAGCCTCCAGAGACTTCTTGCAAGGTGCCTTGAGTTTTTCTGCGGGTTTTCGGGTAGATGGCAACACATTTACCGATTCGGGCAACGAGTTTTGGAAAACCTTTAGTCCGCGGGTTTCTGCCAGTTACAAACTGGACGATGCTCAGAAGTGGAGTCTAAACGCTTCATTGGGTCGTTATTACAAGTTGCCACCATACACGATACTCGGGTTTACCGATTCACTTGGCGTATTTGCTAACAAGTCTGCTGAGTATATTCGGTCCGATCATGCGGTCCTTGGGCTGGAGTATTTGCTAACCAAGTCATCCAGGATATCAGTAGAAGGTTTTTATAAGAAGTATGGCAATTATCCTGTTTCGCTTGTGGATAGTGTGTCGCTGGCCAATCTTGGTGGTGGATTTGAAGTGTTAGGAAACGAGCCCATCGCCAGTGTGGGTTTAGGACAGACGTACGGGGTGGAGCTTCTTTACCAGCAAAAGTTTACCGGTAAACTCTATGGGATCCTGGCCATAACCCTTTACAAAAGCCAATACACTGGATTTGATGAAGATGAATTTCTTCCAAGTGTGTGGGACAATGGCCAGCTGGTTACATTTACTGGTGGATACAAGTTTGGCAACAACTGGGAACTTGGGCTCCGAGCCCGGTACCTGGGACCAACACCGTACGCTCCTGTAGATCAGCAAGCGACATTAAACAACTATCCAGCGGTCATTAAAAACTATGAACAGCTTGGAGCAGTATCCTTGGATCCCTTTTTTCAGGCGGATGTTCGCATCGATAAGAAATTCAATTTCGAAAAATGGACGTTGGATGTGTTTCTGGATGTGCAGAACGTGTTGGCCAGCAACTTGCCATCAGAGCCATCTTATGGCCTAGACAGAAACGAAGATGGGGATATTGTCGACCCGCGCACTTTAGTGAGGATTGAAGAAGTGAACAATAGCAGTGTGCTGCCAACTTTAGGAATTGTGGTGGATTTTTGACAGTGCTTGACCACTTTATGATGAATAATTGTTAATGCTTTGGATCAACCTATTTCTCCCCTCCCAGAAGGGGATCCATACATCTTTTCGTTGTTATTTAGCTCCCCTCCGAGGAGGGGATTTATACCTGGAAGTTTTTACTTATACCGATCATTCAAACCCACTCCGCTTCTGATCATTGGGGTGATCTTTTCAAGTCTGGTAAGCTTGGTTTTGGCTTGTTTGGCGTCACTGATGTATTCAGCATATTCTTTTCGTTTTCCTGGAGTTAATCCATCAAACGCTTCAGACAGCTGACTATCGGTACTGAGTGCTTCTTTAAGTTCGTCTGGGATGAGAAGCGGCTTCTTTTGAGGCTTGATTTCCTTTCCCTGCTTCTGGTTTTCTATCGCTTCGAGTAGGTAAGCATGTATGACCTTTTGGTCTATTTCTTCAACATTGGAAAAACGCATTTGGCGCATGCCTTTCGTTTTATCTTCTTGCGCATTGATAAGCAGGTTACTGGTATCTTTCAGAAACGAACCATTAAAAAACCACAGACCCACATAGCTTTTAAAAGCTCCGATTCCCACCACATTTTTATTGTTAATGGTATACGTGGGAATTCCCCACTTGACCGTTTCGACCAGTTCTGTTTTTAGGATGATCTTTCGAAGTAGGCTGAGTTCCTTTTCATACTCAGGGTGTTTCGTGAGATATTCCTCCACGGTTTTGCTCATTTCCATAGTGTAAAAGTAAAGGATTCATCAAAATGGCCATTATGTTTGTTTCATGCCTATCCAATTAGAAATATGCATTGATTCGGTAGCATCCGCTTTGGCAGCTCAGGAAGGAGGTGCAGATCGGGTGGAGCTGTGTGATAACCTGATGGAAGGAGGCACTACTCCCAGCGCTGGAATGATTTCACTGGTTCGGGAGAAAATCACCATTGGGCTGCAAGTCATGATTCGTCCACGAGGAGGAGATTTCCTGTATACGGATGAGGAGTATGAAGTCATGAAGCGGGACATCCAAGCGGCCAAAGAACTGGGAGCTGATGGAGTGGTATTTGGTTTGCTAAGACCAGATGGCGTTATTGATAAAGAACGATGCAACGAATTGATTCGGTTAGCCAGACCAATGAATGTAACCTTCCATCGGGCTTTTGATATGGTTAAGAATCCGGAGCAGTCGCTTGAAGATCTGATTGAACTAGGAGTTGATCGGCTGCTGACTTCAGGCTTACATGCTACGGTAAGTTCTGGAAAAAAGGTCATTAAGCAATTGGTGGACCAGAGTGACGGACGAATTGAGGTAATGGCCGGTGGCGGAGTTAGGCTACACAATATCCAGCAGCTTGTTGATGAAACCGGAGTTCAGCAATTCCATGCTAGTGGAAGAAAAACCCAGGATAGTGACATGATTTTTAGAAATGACAAAGTACAGATGGGTATCATTGATAATCAGGAATACAGTGTAAAAGTGGTAGATGTCGATCTGATCAAGGCTTTCAGAAAACAGCTATCATCAATTTAGTACTAAAAAGAGATTGGATAAAACATAGACGATGATGATCATGAGACTTTCCCAGCCAATTTTGCCAAAACCGTGCTTTTCTCGATGCAATAAACCTAAGATCAATATTCCGGTCATGAGCATGGTTGACCCGATTGTGAGAAATTGGGCTTGAGTCACGGCATGAAGAATGCTGCCTGGCGTATAAGCAAAGTCAGACACAGAAACGAACAAAATATCGAAGGAGTTTCCTCCAATGATGTTGCCAACTGCTAACGTAAGCGCACCCTGGCGAACAGCAGCAATGGAAACAATCAACTCAGGAAGTGAAGTAGCTACTGCGGTCAACAGGGTCCCTACAAACCCATCACTGAGCGCTGTTTGCTCTGCAATTTGAATGCCTGTCCATCCTACTACATACCCAGCCCCCGCAACTAGTATCGCGTACATGGAAAATTTGATAACCACCTTCGGTAAGCTGAGCTTTTGGTTTTGTTCTTCTGGCAGGTCCTGCACCGTTTGTAGTGTGATTCGTGGTGACCACATGGGTGTTACCTGAGCTTTCGAGATCATTCTGGACCCGACGATATAGACCAGGACCATGATAATTGAGAATGGGTGAACGCCAAACCACGAAATCTCCGGGCCAAATGCTCCCATGATTAGAATCGCTAGCAAGCACATCAGCAGTGCTCCTTGCATGAGGTTGGTGAGCGAGGCTGCGGCATGCTCGAGATTCACGCGTGTGTAGGTGATGTCTGCAAGGGATAAGAAGAAGGTTTGTGCTGCGATGCCTCCTATAGCATTGCTGATGGCTAGCTCTGGGTGATTGTTGCTGGCAGCTACCACAGAGGTAATGATGCCTGGTAGTGAAGTGATACTCCCCAGAAATATGGCGCCAAACATGGCTTCACCCATTCCGGTGATGTCTGCCAATTGATCTGCAGCTCGGGTCAGCCGAGTCCCAAAGATCGCTATCGTCAGAGTTGCTAGTAGGAAAAAAATTATTGCCAGTTGTAATTCCATCTGTTTCGATCCTGTCTCTGTGTAACAGATGGTCTGGTGTACTGTTTACATTCTCGCTAAAGGGATGGTATACCTGTTAGCTAGCAATAAAGCGAAGGTGTGTTGGTTAAGCACACCTTCATTCATTGAGTTCCTTTACGTTTTAGATCAGCCATCCTTTCTTGACCCCTTTGCTGGAGAGCCAGACTTGATAGGTACCAACCAGGGTAACAATAACGGGCATAATCAAGGCCGTTGGGCCCATCACGTCTAATGCTCCCAGGACGAATAGGCTGTGACCAAATTGTATGAGTACAGCCAAAAGAGAAACTAGAAAGAGCGGTTTGGCCCAGGCTTTTTTCATAAGCAATCCAATGCAGCCAAGGAACGCGCCGATTGTGGCGATCCCATAAAATAGTTTGGTCCAATCAGGAGTCTGGCTATACAGCTCTTGTTGCTCAATCGGCAATTCTGAGATCATTTCTTCGGTCATCATCAAGTCCATACCGAATGCGGCTATGCCTATCAAATCCCATATGAGAAGAATCGTCACTACAGGCATGAACCAGGAGGGTGCTTTTACCTTTTCCATTTTAAGTGGGGTTAGTTTAAAAAGTATTTGTAAGATTAATCTAGCGGAATAATCTGAAATTTGTCCTATTGCTGACCTTCTATTCCTTTGCAACAATTGTTACAATCCTCAGGGCTAATGCGCCGTACACTTGTATAAACAACTAAATTATGGCAACAGTACAATTAAGTTCAGCGCTCTTCAAGGAGCAGGTATTTGATTACACTCAGGATAAAGAATGGAACTTCAAAGGAGATAAGCCCGCAATCATCGATTTTTATGCCGACTGGTGTGGACCATGTCAGATGGTGGCGCCAATTTTTGAAGAGCTCGCAGAGGAGTACAAAGACGATATCGTCATTTACAAACTTGACACAGAGGCGGAGCAAGAACTTGCGGCGATGTTTCAGATTCGAAGTATCCCAAGCATCTTGTTTATTCCAAGAAATGGCCAACCCAAAATGCAAATGGGTGCTTTGCCCAAACAAGGGCTGGTAGAGTTGATTGAACGGGAACTTCTTTCAGTAGGTGAGTAGCTTGCTATTAGATTAACCTCCAATCTTTAGGGAAGTCATCGTGAGGCTTCCCGCCACATACTTGTCATTGAAAATTTCCACTTCTTCCTTATCATTTTGTAGACCTAAGGAGTAGATCAAAGGATAAAAGTGATCTGGTGTAGGAATAGCCAATTTTGCTTCAGGCCCCAGGCTCGTGTAGTCTATCAATGACTTGTGGCTTTTGCTAAGGATGTGCTTTTTAAACTTTTCGCTGATGATGTGTGCCCAGTCAAATCCATAATCCGGTGTGTTCATATTGGACCAGTCTATCATTCTTAAATTATGAACCATATTGCCACTGCCTAGAATGAGTACCCCTTTCTTTCTTAGCGCTGCGAGTTCTTTGGCGAGTTCATAATGATAAGAAGCTGGCTGGTTGTAATCAATACTCAGTTGTAATACCGGTATGTTGGCTTCAGGATACATGCGTTTCACCACTGACCAACTACCATGATCAAGGCCCCAGTCGTGATCCAGCCCGACATTGGTTGACTGAATGAGATTAGCTGTTTCTCTGGCTAATTCCGGATGACCGGGTGCAGGATATTGCACATCAAATAGTGCCTGAGGAAATCCGCCAAAGTCGTGAATGGTTTTGGGATTGTTCATAGCCGTGACATGTGTGCCACGTGTGAGCCAATGAGCAGAAATACACAAGACGGCAGTAGGAACAGGAATCTCTTGGGCGATTCGTTCCCACCCCTGTGTGAATTCATTGTCTTCTATGCCGTTCATCGGAGACCCATGCCCCATAAACAGCACCGGCATGGTATGATCGCGCTTTGGTAAATCCCGGGAAATAGCGCCAAATGACTTTAGTTTCAATGCTGACATGCGTGCTAGTCCTACAATTAGTTTAAGCTAAAAAATTGAATATTCATTGGGGTATTTAAATGTACGTACACACATATGAAAAGTTTGGGTTTTTTTAGTAACAAATTGAAGTCTTTTTCTCTGTACAATGTCTTTACAAAACCGATTGACAAAAAAAGCCCTGACAAGCAATGCTCGTCAGGGCTTTTTGATTTGTGTTAATCAACAATTTATTTCTTCACGAACTTCTTCACGATGGACTTGCCACCAGATGAGATTTCGATCATGTAAACGCCTGTGCTTAAACCAGCCACATTTACCTTGTTAGAAATTACACCACCTTCAGACACGATTTGACCACTTAGATTGGTAATGGAAAACTCCATTTTTTCACGAGTAGTAGCGATGTTTAAGAATGCACCTACCACTGGATTTGGGTAAATCTCGAAACTTACCGGCTCACCAACAGAATAGGATTGTACCGCATATGAGGTGGTAGCTCCACCTACACAGAAGTTGGTGGTTTCACTCGACCCAAATGCGCCTCCTGATGCAAGGGTAGATCCTCCGTCCGTCAGGCTGTAAGAACCATTGCCGTAAGAGCAGCAAATACCGTCACCATAAGCATCGTTGATCACAAAGTCGTAGCATCCAGAAGCCAATGAGATCACTTCGGTCACTGTAGACCCGTCTGCCTGTGAACCATAAGTCCCACCAGAGGCCATCACAGTAGAGCCATCCAGTATCTGCCAGCTGGTTTCTTCTGGATAGTTATCCAATACGATCGTTAAGGTAACATCCGTGTCACCACCACCAGTAGATCCTGCGCTGACAGATAGATCATCCACTGCGATATCTGAGGACCAGCCAGAACCTGTGGTTCCTACCATTCGAAGTTTTACATCGTCGCCAAGATATGCAGCCAGGTCGATGTTTGCATCATACCAGCTATTGCCTTGATTACCAGAAAGTGTCCAAAGTGTTGACCAGTTGGTGCCATCAGTAGATGCTTCTACAGTCAGAGATCCCATAGCCGAACCATACATGTGGTACTGGAACGAGAACGTTGCGGTACTTTCGCCGGTAAGGTCAAAACATGAGCTTTCTAAGATGGCTGTAGCATTGCTTCCAATCTGTCCTGTGCTACCATTAGTTGATGCCTCAAGGAACATATAATAGGATCCTTGCGCTGCAGAACCAGGGCCGGTTCCGGATGACGGAGTGCCGTTGGCATCTCTCAGCCAGTTACCATCATCTCCAGTGATCTGAGTCCAACCATCGTTGCTTTCAAAGCCTTCGCTGTATGGAAGTGTTTCTGTGGATGCACAACTCATTCCGGCACTTTGTGTAGTCACATTCAGCGCACTGCTTGCTGCAGACTGATTTCCTGCCGCGTCTTTGGCTACCACTGTGAATGCATAGGTAGTCCCAGCAGACAGTCCTGTGATGTTTGCTGAAGTCCCTGTTACAGAACCAAGATTGGTGCTTCCCTGGAACACATCGTATTCGGTCACACCTACATTATCCGTTGAAGCCGTCCAGCTCAATGTAAATGTAGTTTGTGTAATGTTCGATGAGGTAAGATTCGTCGGAGCAGAAGGTGCTTGTGTATCACCACCAGAACCTGTAATATTTACGGTATAGTCTTCCACTTCGCCATAGTTAAATGACTCACAAGCTGTTGGCACACCATTGTATTTCATAGAAACACGCATTCTGGTAGTTCCTTCTACTGCGGAGGATGGAACTGTGAATGATCCACTAATCGATGTGGACTGAGTGGCCGATTGGGTAAATACCTGCTCACCAGCATCGCTGAAGTCACCATCCTTGTTATAATCTACCCAGACGCTATAGCCTTCGCTGTAAACGGTCCCTGTCCATGTAGGTGTAATGGTGATTGACTCAGAAGCATTTTTGGCCATGTCGGTCACCTGTGAGGTGAAATCTCCATAACCACCACCAGATGCTCCTGACGAATTGTCAATAGCTCCGATTTGCACTCTGCTGATGTATTCGTCGTTGGTGTTTTGACCATTGGACGCACAATAGTTCAGCTGTACTTCTGTAGTTGTAAATGATACTGAGCTGGTGTATGAAGAGGTAGACCCATCTCCACATTTACTTCTTACCTGTGCTTCATAGGATGTCTCAGGAGTCAAACCTGATAACGAAATAGATGCGCCACCAGATGTAGTAGTGGTCCAGGTAGATGTGCCTGATACGCGATATCTTACATCATAACTTGCACTCGTTACCGCTCCCCATGACAGGGTTGCACTATTCGAACCAATATTCGATGCAGACAGTCCTGTCGGTGTAGTAGCTGTACATGGCTGTGCCGACCCAGCTCCTGTTACGATCAGGGAAAAATCCTGACTTCCGCCAGAGAGAGACCCTTTGTGCGTCACCGTGATGGTGTAAGTTCCTGATGCGCTTCCAATGTCTACTCGCTCATAAGGATCTACATTGTTGTCACCTGTTCCGTTAGTGTTTACTCCTGTCAATCGGTAAGGATTGTATGTAGTACCACCTTTAGTAACACGGATGTCCAGGTCATTGACAAGAACGGGTGTGGTAAGGTTTGTTGTACCTGTATTGGCCGTACCCGCAGGATCTGTCCATGAGATGGAAGCTAGAAATGGACTAGAGCCATCCGAATCCACATTGATCGAGTAAGACTGTCCTTGTGATAAGGTCAATTCAGAAATGATGGACGCTCCACCATTTGCAGAAATGGCTTCAGCGGCAGCTTTGGTATTCATCAGTCCCCATCCATAAATGGCATCAGGACCAGCGATACCAGCATCATCTGCTGTATGAAGTGCTATACCTTTTAGTGTAGACGCTTTCAGAAAGCTTCCATTTACGTTGTTAGCGTGCTGTTGCAATAGCAAAAGCGAACCAGCCACGTTTGGAGAAGCCATAGAAGTACCGGAGATTGAGTTGTAGGCGACATCACTGTTGTCATAAGTAGAGTAAACTCCGGATCCATTTCCTGTTATATCAGGCTTAATTCGTAAATCATCTGTGGGACCTTCACTACTTGATCCGCTGATAACTACTGAATTGAAGCTTCCGTCATTGTTTACATTGGCATCCTGGCCATTGGCTACTACCATATTGTTTTTAGACGTGGAATGACCGGTTAGTTTATCATAGGAAGAAGCGCCATTTAATGGCGATCCGTTAGAACTATTGTCATTTCCGTCGTTACCTCCAGCCACTACCATTAGGTAATAAGGGGAATTGTACATGAGCTCATCCCAGTCACGCGACTCTGCGATATACGCACCGAAGTACCAGTCTGGCACCAGGTCAGCACGATATCCGTACGAGTGATTGGAGATCAGCATGCCCGATGACGCTTCCGTAGTAGCTTCGGACAGGTCATTGGTCCAATCATGCGTTAATGCCTGAGCTTGTGGAGCCATCCCCTTGGCTGCAGCCTGAACACCGGAAGCCACGATAGTTCCTGTAACATGCTGTGCGTGGAAGCTGTTTCCGTTGAGACCAGTGACACCGTCATTGATGCTCACACGGTTGTTACCGCCTGGACCGTCAAACTCCTGATGCGTGGTACGAGTAGGTCCACCGTCCCAGACATGTGCAGTCATGTTCTGCCCATCAAGACTGAGTCCCAGAGAACCACCAATGTTTAGATGATCTGCCCGAGTGGAACGAGCAGCATCTGCGTTGTAGATGGTGTAGTAGATGGGTTGACCATCTGGTGAAACCGCGATTAATTCATCAACAGAGCCATCTTTTTTGGTTTTCAGGATTTCCCAACCCTTCGCCTGAGCCATTTTGATGGCTTCCTGCTTCCTGTTTTCTTGTTGAATTAGGAAATCGCGTTGAAGTTGGGAGAGTTTGGCTTTGTTGTATTTGCTGCTGAT
>JAMWZA010000120.1 GCA_024305105.1 Marinoscillum sp. | reverse complement strand
TCCCTGGAAAGTCAAAAGAGAAGCCGTAAAAACAACTTTACCACTACCCCGACTGATCATTTCTCTACCAAACTCTCTTGTCAATATGAACTGAGCGTTTTGATTCACTTCTATTACTTTATCCCAGTATTCGTCTGGGTGCTCTGCTGCTGGTTTTCGTAAGATCGTACCTGCATTGTTGATCAGTATATCAACTACCGGATGGTCCGTTTTGACCTGCTCAATAAACGCATAAAGCGATTTACGATCTCCGAAATCAGCCTGGTAAGCTGAGAATTTCCTTCCTAAGGAAGTAACAGATTTTTCCACCTCACTACCAGATAGTTCTAAAGATGCCGAGACGCCTATAATATCAGCTCCAGCTTCGGCAAGTGCTTCAGCCATTGCTTTACCAATGCCGCGCTTGCATCCAGTAACTAGCGCTGTTTTCCCTTCAAGTTTAAATTGGTCTAATACCATGTTAGTTCTTATTAAGTCTGTTTTTACGCTGGCAGATCTGCAACGCGATGCCCCACGGATCCCTAAGCATTACCAAATGTGTTCCTTCATTCGGGCCTTTTTCTTCTATAAAAGTTGCTCCTGCCTCTATTAATCGTGATTTGTCCGCCTCAGCATTACTCGATTCGAATGCCATGTGAAACACCAGGTGATGGTTTTTAGCGTGGTTGGTAATCGGAGCATTTGGGTTTTGATACAACTCCATCACCACCTGATCATTATCATCGGCTAAAAACCGCATGAATGGTGGCTTCTCCATCTCATGCACCAGGTGAAGTCCCAAATGATCACAATACCATTCGGCCATTTTGATAGGCTGCTCCACATTCAATGCAAAGTGCTCGAAACGCATTATCTAATATTCTTAATTGCCTCTCCATCCATATCTGTAAATGCCTGGTTCTCCCCAGCCATTGCCCAGATAAATGAGTAGTTAGAGGTACCTGCTCCTGAATGAATGGACCACTCTGGAGACAACACTGCTTGTTTGTTGTGTATGGCCAGGTGTCGGGTTTCCTGAGGATCACCCATGAAATGCATGACCAATTGATCATCTGCCAGATCAAAGTAGAAGTACACTTCCATTCTACGCAAGTGCGTGTGTGGAGGAAAAGTATTCCAAATACTGCCTGGCTTGAGCGTGGTGAAACCCATTACTAGCTGGCAACTTTGAATACCATCTTCATGTATAAATTGGTAAATGGTACGTTCGTTGCAGTTTTCCGGACTTCCCAAGTTCACTTCATTGGCATCTGACAAGCCTGCCTTGGTAGTTGGATATTCTTTATGCGCTGGGCAAGAGTTGATAAAAAACTCAGCAGGCGAATCAGCATAGGCGCTGGAAAAACTAACGCTCTTTGCGCCTCTTCCTATGTATAGACATTCTTTATTGGCAAGTTCGTAATCCGTACCATCCACAGTCACTTTACCAGAGCCTCCTACATTGATGATTCCCATTTCACGTCTTTGCAAGAAGAACTCAGCTTTGGTTAAATCTTCATAGACTGGTAATTCGATAGCATCTCCGGTAGGGACAGCACCCAATGTTACCATTCGGTCATACATAGAATACACCGCAGTTATCTTTCCTTTCTGAAGAACCTCAGGAATCAAAAATTCCTGTCGGATATCCTCCGTGGTATACTTTTTAAATGCTTCTGGGCTTAGGGAATATCTTATCTCGCTCATTTGCTTTATTGGTTTATCTCTTTCCTTAAATAATTACCGATTATCAATGGAATGAATCCGTGATAATCTTACTTAACTTTCTTTACTGTGTAATTTATACACAGTTTAGCGATTTCGCAATTCTTTCATCGACTTTTCTAACTCGTTTTATATAATTTCAGAATTACCTAAGTAGTATTATTTATTTTTATTGAATACAGCTCTGGACCACCTTTTACGCCCACCTTCTTTTCTTTGGTAGGTACCAGCAAATCCATTTGTAAGATTTTCTTTCTGAAATTTCGTCGGTCCAGAGTTTCATCTAATATGCTTTCATACAAATCCTGGAGTTCTTTTAACGTAAATTTCTCAGGCAACAACTCACCAAAAATCAGGTTTTCTTTGAGGTTTTGCCGAAGCTTAGCCAAAGCATCAACAGCCAGAATGTTATGATCAAAACCTAACTGCGGAATTTCATTTACTGAATGCCATACAACATCTGAGACATAATTCTTTGCAATAACCGGGTGATTTTCGGGCTTAACCAAAGCATAAAAACACACGGTTACTACCCGTTTGATTGGGTGCCTACTCACATCACTGTAGCACTTAACCTGTTCTTGATGTACGTCGTGAATTCCTGTTAATCCATATAAGACCTTACGAACGGATTCTTCCATAGTAAGCCCCTCATCCATCATACCTCCTGGAAGCATCCAGTAATCCTTGAAAGGTTCTACAGATCTTTTTACAAGAAGAATTTTTAATTCATTATCCTGAAAACCAAAAATGGCACAGTCTACTGTGATCGTGCATTCGTAGGACGACGGGTTAACTGTGGTTATTAACGTATCTAGTTGTTTTTCTTTACTAACTTTCACTTGGTTAAAAGTACATAATTTGAGATTATTCTGTGTATATTATACACATAATATTTAGGAGTAAAAAACTCCGACTCCCGTGGGGAGCCGGAAGTTCCTTGACCAACCATAGGTCAGTCCGCCTTAGTATATTATCCTCCTGATTCAAACACTCCTATATCAGGTGCCGAGCCATTGTAATCTAATCCCACATCTATCCCACTATCTATCAAATCACTTCCTGACTTTAGTTTGAGGTAATCAATGTCTGGTAAACTACCATCCGAATCTCGTTCACTTTTTAACAATTCATAATCAATGCTCACAAAATCAGCTTCTGTGGTAGACACGCCTCTTTGCCAACCATTGTAGTCAATCTCAGTTGTAGTAGCATTGTAAGAGTCTCCTGATCCGCCGAGTGAAAAGGTATTCTTAATGGTCAGTGAATTCGCAATGTTGCCTGTTCCGAAATTAATATTTCGTCCGTTATCATGTGCAGCACAGTTGTATAGCGTGACATCTCCTCTATTACTGTTATGATCAAAACCATCTACAACATTTCCTGCAGCAATGCAATTGGTAAATATCCCGTTGTGCTTTAACTGTTTATCATCACTTCCTCCAGTCTTAAACCCATTACCGTCCCCACCTCCAACAGAGCCGTCTTTCAAACGGCCGTTGAGGAATGCCCAACAGTTTTCATATGTAGTGGTGATGTTATCATTTCCACGCATGTAGCCATCCCAGCCATCATCAAGGTTTTGCCATGCTCGACAGCCGATGAACTTGTTGCCATCACCAGCATCCAGCTTGCATGCAAATCCGTCGGCATTTTCAATAGAAGAATCTGCATTATAATAAGAGTCACAATTCAACACGGTATTGTTGCTGGCTCCATTGCCTATTTGCAACCCTGAGTCTGCATTTTCATAGAAATAACAAAATTCCACCAGGTTGTTGTGACCGCTGATAAACATACCATTGTCTCCCGCCTTGTAGACATCCAATCCTTTTACATGCCAGTAATCACCCGACAACCGAACTCCTCGATTGCTGGAGTTTTCAGACATAGCCGAGAAGTCGAATACCGGCCTTTCATCCCCAGGGTAGGCCAAAAAAGAAATCAGATTTCCACTTTGCCCATTCGCATCCATTCTGATACTACTGTTAAAAGAATAGGTACCTTCTCGAACATAGATCACATCACCAGCACTTGCATTGCTTAATGCAGAAATAATATCTGAAGCTGAGGCTACAATTGTACCAGTCACAGTTACACCACTAAGTGTGATTTCCGCACTACCTGACACCTCAGATCCATCTGTTGCTGTAGCGGTGATTGTTACAGTTCCATTGGCGATAGGTGTCAATATTCCCTCCTCAGATATTTTTGCTATGGCAGTATTTGAAACTGCCCATGTAACCTCCTGATTGCTGGCATCAGCTGGAGTTATCTGCACGTTTAATTGCTGAGGTTGACCATCTGTAATGTCTAAAGCATTCACTGTGATAGCCTCAACCATGATTGGAAAACCTGAAATAACAATGTTTTTGGAACCTGTAACTCCTGATGCATCTGTAGCTGTAGCCGTAACCTCAACACTTCCATTGGCTAATGGTGTAAGTAATCCATCTGTTGAAATCTCAGCTATGCTTTCATCTGATACCGACCAGGCAACTTGTTTATTGGTTGCCTCTGATGGCAGAATACTAACCGAAAATTGTTTCGGTTCGCCATCCTCAATATTGGAACCCTGTATAGCAATACTTTCTACTAAAACCACTGGGCCAGTCACTCCTGAAACATTGAAGGACCTTGCTGCTGAAACCTCAGAACCATCAGTAGCCTGTGCTTTGACGGTAACCACTCCATTAGATACTGCGGTAAGTAAACCATCTTCACTGATAGTAGCAACTACTGGGTTGGATACGGACCATGTTACATCCTGAATGGAAGCATTCTCTGGAGTTATTTCTGCAATCAACTGAGAGCTCCCTCCATCTTCAATAAAATCTCCTTTGATGGATATACGAGTTACCAAAATCTCATCAAGCTCTGGGCCATCTTCCTTACACGACAAAAGGACTCCTAACACGCCCAGCACTAGGTAAAACACCCTCTTATTCCAATCCACACTTAAGCTCATATCTTTAATCCTCCGTATTTATTACTCTATTTAAAAAATCAATTGTGTAATTCATGGTTGGCTCAAACCAGGGCGTCAGTAACCAAAACGAATGGGGAGCATCATTCAGAAACTTAACCTCTGTAAACGTACCTGCATTCTGTAACACCTTCATGTACTCCTGCCTTCCAGCCAAAAACCTTGGATACTTACTAGCTAAAAAAAGTGTAGGAGGTGTATTATCTGAAACATGTGTCAAGGCAGATGCCTCCTTCCATACTTTTGGAATTTCATTATAATTCCCCCCCAGCCATTGGGCCGCCACTGCTCCTTCCTCTGAGTCCGGATGCTTAAAAGCCAATACACCATCCACATCTACTATGGCCATTACTGGTGTAGTAGTGCCTATAAGTGCTGCTAGTTGTCCTCCTGCAGAACAACCCATAATAACTATTTCAGTTCTGGGTATTCCATGATTATCTTCAACCCAGCTAATGGCATCTTTCAGGTCATTAACCGCTGCTGGATATATGGATTCTAGAGACAGACGATACTCTGGAACCATCACCAAAAAGCCTTCTTCTGCAAGTCTCTCAGCAATAGGTGTCATTAATGCCGGAGAACCTGCTCTCCAACCACCACCATGTATCAACAAAACAGCGAAACCATTAGCGTCTGTTTTTGGAACGAATAAGTTCGCCATCAAGTCCCGTCCGGTATTCTTATAAACAATATTATTAGTGGTGGATACAGACTCGAATGAATGTGGCTGCACTCCTTCTACTTCCATATCTGGGTATTGTTTTTGTACCTTCTTTACCGTATTGTCTACTGTATAGGATGTATCCCGTGGAACCTGGGCTAAAAGTATCGTTGACTTTAGCATCAATAAGGAGCAACTAATCTTCAACCAGCTCATTAAGGTATACTTCGATATTGGTATAATGACCGTTTAACCCTGTTTCAGCAGAATCATCTAATTGTGGGTTCAACCCTTTTTTCTTTTCCCATTTATCAGGCATACCATCCTGATCAGTATCTTTTGGTGGTTTTATAGATTTCAGTTCGGGCCAACCTCCCACTTCTTTTTGTGAATTAATAATTCCTTTATCACCATAAGTAGAGGTGATTTCACAAACTTCTTTGATCACCCGTTTATCAACGTCATCTCTTCTGTAATTAGCCCCCACTTCTTGCAATACGATCTCAAAGGCATCTTTCGCTGATTGGGTAGTTACTGGTGCATGGTCTAACGCTTCTTCCAATTTAATATGTGTCACCACTTCATCGCCTCCATCTACTCCTTTCCAGTTATCGTTCGTCACTTCATCATCTCCAATTAACACATTACCTTCAAGGTAAAATCTACCAAACGGCTCATAGGGATCCAATATTTTATCCTCCTTGGATCTTGTGGCTGGCCCGGGTATATAGAGGTTGTTTATCATATTGTAGTTTCCCTCTTCACCTGCGTAGCTATTATTTGACTTCCAGTTGTAAATAACATTGTTGCGAAAGTCAGCTATTTCTTCTTCGGGTTGTTTATGATATCTGGCACCCTGGAATCTAGGATTCCGACTTACATGGTGAGCAAAAAGATTATGATGGAAACTTGCTTTTTTTCCTCCCCAAATTCCACCATATCCATGCGATCCTTTTTTATGTACCGAGTTGTTCAGACTTTCTGAAATAATACAATACTGAACAGTTGACAGTTCATTATCATATACTGATGCACTTTCATCCGTACTCCAACTAAAGCTGCAATGATCCAAAATTATATTTCGGTTGTCTTTTACACTTATTGCATCGTCCTGAACTCCACGCTCGTCTCCCAACCTTGACCGGATATATCGAATGATTACATTGTCTCCTTTGACTTTGAGTGGATAATTCTTGAGGGCAATGCCGTCACCGGGAGCACTCTGTCCTGCAATGGTGACGTTTCCATCATTGATATCCAAATCAGATTCTAATTCAATAGTGCCTGACACGCTGAATACAATAATTCGGGGGAAGTCTTTCCTTAATGCCTCTCTTAAACTACCAGGACCTTCGTCATTTAAATTGGTAACGATCAGCACTTTACCGCCTCTGCCCCCAGAAGTATATCTACCAAAACCTTCAGCTCCTGGAAATGCCAAATCTTGTCCCAGGCAGATATTTATGATGAAAAATGCTAGAATAATACCCAGTAATCTATTTAACATCTTTTTTTTAATCAGTTCTATACAACAGAATTCTACTTCATACCAACATAAGACAATTAGGAGGAATCAATCAGCAGAAGCACCTAAATGCTTCTGCTGAAATAAAATCCTAGCTAAGATGTCTATTGTTTAATGAACTTATGACTTACCCGCTCACTACCATTATTGAGTTTAAGCAAATAGGCTCCTTTGGCAAGTGAGGTAATATCCAATTCTACATTTCCATCGATATTGATCACTTTATAAGTATCAACTCTTGATCCTTCCAGAGTATAAATTGCTAATTCATTAATGGAAGAAATCGTATAACCAGAAATGGACAATCTATCCGAAGATGGGTTAGGATACATGTTGAATAGCTCAGTAACGTCATCCGACCTTAATAACAACCCCTCTTCAACTGTACCTGAAAGTGAAAGCGAAACAGATTCTACTCCTGTACTACTATGAACCAAATTTCCATTATAAGTTCCTTCTTCAGAACCATTAAGTCGTACAAACAAAGTGATTTCTTCTACATCTCCTTCCAGCGGATTGAGAGTCAGTGATTCCAGCCAGACGTCTTCGCTAAATGAAATCTCATATCCATCAGGTGGCAAGATGGAAATTCCTGCAGCCAGATTAGAACCACTGATAGTGTAAGTTTGGGATTCAGATGGCGTACCTACGGATTGTGTGAAATCTGCCAATTCTCCAGAGATATTAATCCCCGGATCTGGAATAACCACTCCAGAAACCGCGATAGTTACTTCGGAAGCATCCGCAGACGTGTTGGTAATAGTACCGGAATAATCACCTAGTACAGATGCTGCTAGTCTTACGAAAACCTGAGCGTTGGTAATGGATCTGTCTGTGGCATCTATGCTTATTGAATTTGCCCAGTTGGTCTCATCTATTGAAACTTCAAAGTCTGTAGGAGCTGTCACGGTAATCGCCTGTTTTAGGTTCACACCGGATACTCGATAGTTTTGAGAAGCAGATGGAGTACTTAGGTTTTGCGCAAAGCCCTCCAGTGTTCCTGTTGTTGTGATCTCAGGAACCAAATCAACTGCAGTTCCACTTACTGCTATGATCTCTTCCTCAGCTCCATCACTGGAATTGGTGATATCGCCAGCGTATTCTCCAACCGCACTTGCATTAAGCTTTATATAAACAGAGGTATCACTAACTGTACCATTGGTTTGAGTTATTGTCAAAGGATTTGCAGAAGTAAACCAATCTGTTTGATTTAATGATACTTCAAAATTAGCAGGTGGGGTTACAGTGATATCACTAGTAAGATCAGCACCTGAAATTGTGTACGAATCCACAGAAAAATCCGGAGCATATCCTACATCCTGCGATAAAGCATCGATAGAACCTCTGGTATTTAATACTGGTTCAGCACCAGAATCACCACCACTAAGGGCAGAAGGTAATCGTGTCTGGTCAGGAGAGTAAGCACCAGTATAATCCCAGGTAACCCAGTCGTACTGCGTATCCACATTTTCACTGCTCCAGCCATCACCAAATCGCCAATAGCCACTACCATCAGCATCACCTACAGCAGAAAGCGTGAAAACCGGAGTACTTGCCTCGTTCAAGAAGACATTCACATTGGCTCCATCCTTAGTAAATCTGAAGGTGTTCCATTCCGTAGCTGTGAAGCCCCAGTCGCCTTTATCTTCTACTACTCCATCTCCACCTTTGTCAATATCATAGGTACCATCATTCAGTACCTTAATGGCAAATCGAGTGGAAGTTGTGCTTCTAAAGTCCATATCAAACAACAATCCTTTGTTGTCCGCATCTACTGTTCTAGCTTTTAAAACAACAGTAACAGCATCCTGATCCGTGTATTGACGAAGTTGGATATTATCCTTCTCAGCTGACGCATCTGTCTTTACGGAAAGAAGATTGTTACTAGCATCATCAGGATCCGCTAAAGTGGAATATGCAAATGTACCAGCGCCATTGGACTCACTAAAAGCCGGATCAAATTCAGTCGGATTGATATCGGCATTATAGACTGTCCAGTCACCAAGAGGTGGCTTGACCAGGTTATCTGGTAACCTTGTCTGCTCAGGAGAGTAAGCACCTGAATAATCCCATGTAACCCAATCGTACTGTGTGTCTACGTTTTCACTACTCCAGCCATCTCCAAATCGCCAGTAGCCACTGCCATCAGCATCGCCAACCGCAGAAAGCGTGAAAACCGGAGTTGGATCTTCATTAATGTAAACATTAACATCCGCTCCAGACTTGGTAAACCTGAAGATATTCCAGTCTGTCGCAGTGAAGCCCCAGTCACCTTTATCTTCCACTACGCCATCTCCTCCTTTATCTATATCATAGGTGCCATCGTTCAGCACTTTAATAGCAAAACGAGTAGAGTTTGCACTTCGAAAGTCCATATCAAACAACAAGCCTTTATTATCGGCGTCCACCGTTCTAGCCTTCAGGACAACTGTTACGGCATCCTGATCAGTATATTGTCTCAGCTGAATGTTGTCCTTCTCCGCTGAAGCATCTGTCTTAATGGAAAGCAGGTTGTTGTCTGGTAAAAAAGAATCCTCTATTATGCTGTAAGCAAATGTCCCAGCTCCATTGGACTCGCTAAAAGCGGGATCAAATGTTGTTGGGTCTATGTCCGCATTATAGGTAGTCCAATCTCCGATAGGCGTTACATCCGCTAGAAGTTCTGCAGGAAGTGACTGATCTTCAGGTGAATAAGCTCCTGTGTAATCCCAGGTAACCCAGTCGTACTGTGTATCCACATTTTCACTACTCCAGCCGTCACCAAATCGCCAATAGCCACTGCCATCAGCATCTCCAACTGCAGAAAGCGTGAAAACAGGGGTTGTAGCTTCATTGATGTAAACGTTGACATCAGCTCCACTTTTGGTGAAACGAAAAGTATTCCATTCGGTCGCTGTAAAGCCCCAGTCACCTTTGTCTTCCACTACTCCATCTCCGCCTTTGTCAATATCATAGGTACCATCATTCAGCACCTTGATGGCAAATCGGGTGGAGGTGGCACTTCTAAAATCCATATCAAACAGCAGCCCTTTGTTGTCGGAATCTACTGTTCTGGCTTTGAGTACAACAGTCACTGCATCTTCATTTGTGTATTGACGAAGCTGGATATTATCCTTCTCAGCTGAAGCATCTGTCTTAATAGAAAGCAGATTATTACCGGCATCATCCGGATCAGATAAAGTAGTATATGCAAATGTTCCTGCTCCATTGGACTCACTAAATGCCGGATCAAAAGCAGTAGGGTCTACATCTGCCTGATAAGTTGTCCAGTTTCCTTCAGATTCAACCAACTCCGAAGGAAGTGACTGATCATCAGGTGAATAAGCTCCTGTGTAATCCCAGGTAACCCAGTCGTACTGTGTATCCACATTTTCACTACTCCAGCCGTCACCAAATCGCCAATAGCCACTACCATCAGCATCTCCAACTGCAGAAAGCGTGAAAACAGGGGTTGTAGCTTCATTGATGTAAACGTTGACATCAGCTCCACTTTTGGTGAAACGAAAAGTATTCCATTCGGTCGCTGTAAAGCCCCAGTCACCTTTGTCTTCCACTACTCCATCTCCGCCTTTGTCAATATCATAGGTACCATCATTCAGCACCTTGATGGCAAATCGGGTGGAGGTGGCACTTCTAAAATCCATATCAAACAGCAGCCCTTTGTTGTCGGAATCTACTGTTCTGGCTTTGAGTACAACAGTCACTGCATCTTCATTTGTGTATTGACGAAGCTGGATATTATCCTTCTCAGCTGAAGCATCTGTCTTAATAGAAAGCAGATTATTACCGGCATCATCCGGATCAGATAAAGTAGTATATGCAAATGTTCCTGCTCCATTGGACTCACTAAATGCCGGATCAAAAGCAGTAGGGTCCACATCTGCCTGATAGGTAGTCCATGATTGTGCACTAACTATATTGCAAACCAGCATTAGCAGAGCTGCGAATATTATATGTGTTCTTTTCATCATCATCATTTTTTTAGTTCTGTTGATTAAAACCACCATCTACTATCACCAACTTCTTCATCAATCAATGTTTGGTTCGTAATTGTGAAATCACCGTTTATAGGATCTTCGAAACCGGGATCAGCTTCCATAGCATCTACCTGGGCAGGGTCTGTATATTCCCCTTCGAACAGACCAATTACATTGAAGTAGTAATTATTAGAGTAGTTTGTAATAACCTCTTCGCTTATATCTCCAGCTCTTGACCAGTTTCCATAAATAGCTCCACTGCTGCTTTCTACACCAGTTTCAACAAAAAGACAATTGCTCACTTCCAAAGAATTACCTCCTCCAGACATTCTGAAGAATCCTCTGTTATTGCTATTATCTGCACTACAAGCCTTATAGAAGGTACAGTTTTGGAATACCACATCTGCAGCGACCTGCATACGAAGTAAGGTTCTGATGCCATTAGAAATGGTAGAGTTTTGAACCCTTAAAGAGCCGACATTTCCACCTCTAAAGTCAAAACCATCACCTCCGCCACCTTCGATATCATGGATGTATGTATTGGTGAACGTAATGTCGCCATATGTACCAGAAGACTGGTTGTACATGATGTTGTTGGAATATCCACTGATCTCACATTCGTCCACAATGAGCTCTCCCAGGCTAGCAGCTGCATCATAGGTGTTGAATGCCTGACTACTGGAGCCATCGCTACGCATATCCAGATTTCTAACAGTGAATGATGAAATGGTGGTACCAAATGTGAATCGACCAAGAATGATCGGTTTATTACTGACCTTCTGACCTTCAATAACGACAGATTTAGAAACCTGAATTTCACCCACATTGTACTCTCCTTCTGCTAAAACGAGGGTTTCCCCTTCAGTTGCAGCATCAATTGCCGCAGCTAAATCATCCAGTGGAGTAACTGTGATGGCTTTTAAAGTAGCGAAGGTTATTATTCCTCTTTTCGAAGCTCCATTATATATCGTCACGGTATAGTCAGTAGCTCCATCAAGACCTAAAACAGTAGCTTGTCCAGCAGCTTTTTGCGCATCTGAAATCGGCACAAAAATGTTACCAGGCTGAATCAGGAGATTGGTTACTTCACTCCCGGCAATCCATGATACAACGGCGGAATTACCTTGAATATCGGTGGCCACTGGGTCGAAAATCTGCTCTGCATTAGTGCGTACAGCAATCGTTGCCCAGTTTGACTCACCAAGACCTTCAGTCACTGCTCTTACCCGAGCTGAATAAATGGTCTCTCCAGAAAAGCTTCCGGTGTATGTAATGGTACCTTCAGAAGGAAAGTCTTCTATCACAGTCGTACTTATCGGATCTCCAGAAAACCGAAGACTATCCTGATAAAACTCGACCAAATACTGATCAATACCATCTTTTGCTGCCCAGCTCAGTTCAATATCCACCTGATTTCTCACACGGGCTTCGAGTCCCACCGGAGCAAATGCTCTCGGTGTATCTATATCAGTTATAACCGGATCAATATCATCCTCACATGCCATGGGTACAATGAAAAGTACGCATAACAGGATTCCTGTGAATTTTTTAATTCTCGTATACATATTCATCCTTGTTTTAATTCAATAATTCATTAGACAACTGTCCGTTGCTTCCGTCGATGAAAACTTGCCAGATTGGCCAGAATTGGTTCTCATTAGGATTTGCAGCGTAGATGGTCTCAATTTTTTCATCTTCCAGCTCATCTACTACTGCCCAATCGATCTGATCAGTGAAGCCCGCCGGATTTGGATCTGTCTCGCCTCGCTCCAATCCATAGAATTCGAGTGTCTCATTGTCATCTGCCAGTCTGTAATGAAGTGTAGTAGGGACGTCAGCATAATCACCTGATTTACTTCTGAGATCATACATTTTTTGCTTCGCCTCATCGAGTTTAGTCTTCAACAGATTCCATCGGATCAACGCTTGCTTTCTTTGCATTTCACCACACAGCTCCAGTTTGTGCTCTTCCACTATAGCATCAAACACCTCTTCACCTGACAAGCCATTTAAGTAAGCGTCTACCTGAGTGGCCCAATCTGAAGTGTTAAAAGCTCTTTCACGTATTTGTCTTAGGTACGGCTTGGCAGCTTCAGCTCCTTCGAGCTCATAGGCAGCTTCAGCAGCCATAAGCAGGATCTCTGCATATCGCATATACATGAAGTTGGTACCGTCATCATTGGAAGCTGTCACTCGTACATTTTTCCACTCGTAGCGATACTTACCAAACATCCACTCATCCAGCCCGGTAGGCTCTTGCTCTGCGACATCCTCCGCTGGACTCACATCTTTCCACCTATAAGGCACACAGGTCACATCACGACGAGAATCGCTAGCAGCGTAATCATAAAACACATATGGTAAAGGTCCACCCTGACCTCCTCTGGCCTGGCCCGTATACTTATCTCTACTTAAATGTCTAACAGCAAATGTGAACAGCCAACGACCTCTACCAGCAGCAAATGGGATTTCCCAAAGAGATTCTCCTCCCGCAGATACATTGTCCTCATTAAATTTTCTCCATAAATCTTCGAATGAAGACTCAAGTCTGGCAGTTCCGCTTTCGATCACCGAACGGCATTCATTTAAAGCTATCGTGTACATAGCTGCTCTATCAAGATCAGGATCATCACTTAATCGAATACCATCTGCATATTGAGAATATCCGCCGGCAGCCAGTGCTAATCTTGCCCTAAGCCCCTTAACAAATGCCTTATTTACCTGCTCTACTGTAGTCGTTAATGAAGACTCATTTGGCCAGGGCACATAAGCAGCCGCCTCTTCCAAATCAACTAATAGTTGTTTGTAGATATCGTCACGACTGCTTCTTGGTAAATAGATGGTCTCCGGTGTAGTAGGCTCAAAACGAGCAGGAACATCTCCCCACGCTTTGATTAAGTCCGCATAATAAATGGCTCTCAGTGTTAGTGCTTCACCTAACAAATAAGCCATATCTTCTTTGTTTTCAATGTCACCGAAATTTCTAAGACCTCTGATACACAAATTAGCTCGCTCAATACCTGTATACATCATGGCGTAGGCATTGTTGGTCGTGTTCATTTGATCATTGTTTGGCTTGGCGTTATATTTCACCAGGTCATAGTTGTCATCAGCATTATTGGAGTTGTTATTCCACTCTGCATCAGTATTCATTCCATAATATGGAAGAAATCGTCCTCTGTAGGAGTTGGTCTGGCCAAAAGGCTCCTTGATTCCGTCTACTGCACCTTTTGCTAATGCGTATACAGAAAATATTTTTGATTCATCCAAAGTAGATTTTGCTGGTGCTTCCAGATAATCCTCACAGGATGATGCGCTAAAAAGGATGAGTATCCCTGCTATCGCTATGTTTAATATCTTTTTCATTTTGTCAATCAGTTTGGATTAAAATGTAAGATTCATACCTACAGTAAATTGTCTGCTACGCGGATATGCCGAATAGTCAACTCCAGGAGTCAATGGCGTACGTCTGCGTGTGGAAACTTCAGGATCGTATCCCGAATAGTCTGTTAGTAGGAAAAGGTTGTAACCGGTTACATAAAAACGAAGCGTAGAAATTCGTGCTCTTTGTACCAGCACCTGAGGCAAACTGTACCCTAGTGTCAGTGTGTTGAGCCTTAGAAATGATGCATCCTCGACCGCCCAATCACTAAAAATATATCGGTTCATAAAAGGACTCCACATGGTGGTATTCGCGTTTACAGCCGCCAACTGCGCAGGATCAGTAAGAAGTTCACCTTTATTCCAGTCAACATTGGTCCATCTTGCACCTTCTTCCTGAATAGCAATTAGGTTTCGATACTGGTTGTTTTGGTTAGCAGACGTAAACTCAATTTTGTTGGCATTGTATACATCATTACCATAACTCCAGTTAAACGCTGCGGTCAGATCAAAACCGTATGCATATGCATTGAGTACCAAACCACCTGTGTGAATCGGATTGGCATTACCAATTACTTTTCTATCATCTAAACTAATGGTATCATTACCATCCAGGTCCATTAGTTTCATCATCCCGGGTCTCGGCGTGAGTGTACCTTCTGACGTTACGACTCCCTCTTTCAATATCCATTCATCCGTTTCATCATCATACCTTTCAAAATCACTCACTTCGTAGCGACCGTCAGCAACATATCCATACATTAATCCTACAGGATCCCCTACTCGTGCTACATAGTCACTTGGTATCTGAGTAGATGCCCAGTTAGTCGTTACAGACTGACCTTCTATCATGTCCAGAGTTCCTAAAGACTTGATCTGATTTTGGTTGAATGCAATGTTGAAGTTCACATTAACACCATAGTCCTTTTTATCCAAAGGAATTAGTCCTAATGAAAATTCCACTCCTTTATTCTCGGTTTCACCAATGTTTCGGTATTGATCTTCATATCCACCTGATCCAATTGGAAATCTCACCAATAGGTCACGTGTATTGTTTTGGTACAATTCAACTGTACCATTCACTCTTCCCTTGATTAAACCAAAGTCTAATCCGATGTTTTTAGTTTCTGTTGTTTCCCATCTCAAGTCACTGTTAGCCAGAGTAGAAGATGGTGCCCAGTAGCTATTTACGTTATTGACATAATTCGTAGATCTAGAAAAATATGCTTGGACGGTTTGAGCAGTAGGAATGTTGTTATTACCCGCTATACCATAACTAGCACGTAATTTCAACAAGTTCACCCAGCTTGACACTCCAGACATAAAAGACTCTTCCGAGATTTTCCAACCTCCGGAAAGGGAAGGAAAAAAGCCCCAGACATTGTCCCCAAGGAACCTACTGGAACCATCTGCGCGATACACTGCAGAAAGCAGGTACTTATCGTTCAAATCATAATTTACTCTAGTAAAGAAGGACAACAACTTATCATCAGCATTCTGAAAATTATCTGCGTAAATAGAAGTACCTTGAGTGGTTAGCTTAAAGGCGTCATCTGCAGTGAATAATACGGGGTATCCCTGAATCTCGTATTCGAGCTGTGAAGATTGGCTGAACAGCACTTCCTGGCCCAACATGATATTCAGGTTCTGCGACTGAGTTTTAAGGATATCATAGTTTATGAGGTTGGTACTTCTCAGACGAACTTCCTTACGATCTCTGAACAATGCTGAAGGCTGGTTCGGAAATGCCGGTGATCTATCGCGTGCTTTGTAAGTGGTGACGCCATAGAATCGGTTGTCTTCATAGTAGTAATTATCTACCGTAAAAGAAGTGGTAAACTTTAACGGATCAATTATCTGCCACGCAAAACTTCCGTTGATGTTATAGTTCTTTCGTTCCTGGAGACGATCGTTATCTTCAGTAGCTCTTATCGGGTTTACCAAGTCTCCGGCAGTTTGCTCATCGGTCGTCGTGGAAAGACTAATACCCGGTATGGGAATTGGGGCGTATGCTACAGCATGTTTCAACCTGGAATCGGAAGAGGAAACTTCATTTTGCTCATTAGCACCTCCACCGTTAATTTTTGTATCGGAATATCTAACAGAGAAACTCAAGTCCACTTTATCGTTCGGCTTGTTGTTAAACTTCAAGGTGATGTTATTTCTCAAATAGTCAGAACCAATCATGATCGCCTTATCATCAAACCTTGCAAAGTTGGCTGAGTAATTAAACTTCTCACTACCTCCTCTTATGCTCAGGTCATTACTAAATGAGGTGCCAGTGCGGCCATAGATCTGTCTTTGCCAGTCGTTTGCTGGCTGATCCTGATAAAGATCTATGTCTGAGTACAATCCAAAATAATCCTCATAGGAAGATAAATCAGGTGTCCCATCTTCATTTTCATTGTCTGAATCCAACAGAGCATATTCATATTGCCATCGAGCATAGTCGTATGGTTCTAAGACGTCTAGTGTCCTGGCTATTTTCTTCGCTGCAAAAAATGAGTTGTAATTGACAGTAACTTTTCCTTCCGTGCCGCTCTTAGTGGTAATAATAACTACACCATTGGCACCTCGTGAACCATAAATAGCTGTGGAAGACGCGTCCTTTAATACATCTATGCTCTTAATATCCGAAGGCGATAGATCCGAAATACTACTTACTGGAAACCCATCTACAATAAAAAGAGGCGAACTACTCTGTGTAAGAGAGGCTCCTCCACGTACTCTGATTCTTACCTCAGCATCAGGCGAACCCTCTGTTGTGGTAATCTGCACTCCCGCAAGTCGTCCCGTCAAAGACTCAGCCACAGTTGATACAGGTACTTTTTTCAAGGCATCTCCGCTAACTGATACCACTGAACCAGTCAGATTAGACTTTTTCTGCGTTCCATACCCAACCACCACTACTTCATCAAGTGCCTGCACATCTACTGCCAATGCCACATCTATTGTAGACCGACCAGCAACAGGAATAGTTTGGTTTGCATAGCCGATAAAACTGTAAGTCAAGGAAGTCCCCTCTCTTACAGCCAGCTTGTAATTGCCATCCATGTCGGCAATTGTTCCTTCAGAGGTTCCCTCTATCACTACACTTACCCCGGGTAAACCTTCGCCTGTTTCCTTGTCTGTCACCTTTCCAGCGACAGTCCGTTCTTGAGCTTTTGCGCTTATCATAAAAGCAAGAACCGCCAACGGCAGTAAAAAGACTTGCAACCATGATTTGCAACTAATGAGTTTTGTACACATAATTCATCATTTATAGATTAGTTGAT
>JAMWZA010000012.1 GCA_024305105.1 Marinoscillum sp. | reverse complement strand
TCTGGTAGTAGACCAGGAGCACGCCGTGAAATCATGGAGCAATACCTCAAGCGTCTGAAAGAACTGGAAGACGTAGCGCTGAGCTTCGATGGAGTGAATAAGTGTTATGCCATCCAGGCAGGTCGTGAACTACGAGTGATGGTAGACGCCGAAAACGTTACCGATCAGCGAGCTGGTGAGCTATCATTCAATATTTCTCAGAAAATAGAGAAAGACATGCAATACCCAGGGCAAATAAAAGTAACAGTAATTCGCGAAAAACGGGCTGTTGCATTTGCGAAGTAAGAGTTAGATCCTTTTGAATTTAAACCCTGACAAAGCAAAGCTTGTCAGGGTTTTGTTTTATTGTAGCTAAGCCTCTGTTCATGAAAGATGGTTTTAGCAAGCATGAAAAGCTTCCGATTTACCAAAAAGCAAGAGTAATCTATGATCTGGTAATACCAGAAGACAATGATAACCTTGATATAGAAGAGAAGGCTGCTCCGTAGATTTTGCTATAGGACAAAGAAATAGCACTGTCTTCTGTTGGCAGTACTATAATTGCCTTTACAGGTAATAATTACAATATCGAACAGTCGTTTTTGACGCCTATCAAGGAGCAGTAAAATACTTTGGTATGTCCTTTAATCGACCAAACAGCCAAGGTTTTAGATTTAGTTTAGCTCTTCTGATAGCAACGACAATAAATGCCAGAATACAAATTATCAACCCATAGGCTGGTACATCTTGAACTTGCAAAAAACGGCCAAAAAGAACAATGGCGATATTTGATAATATAAAAACGTATTTGTTCATAGGTTTAATTTCTTTTAACAATGAGCAACAGCCATTGCAGCGCAACCAACCGCAAATGCTCCAGCACAAGGTGCCCAATAACCACATGCTAAATCAGCAATAAGTGCACCATACGAACCGATAGCTGCTACTAATTGATCCTGGACAGCCCCTGCGCAGTCCATAAATCCTTGTGCATAGCTACAATTAGTTCTTCCATTTGTTGAGGTATTGACGTCAATTTTGACGTCAATTAACCCGCCAGCACTATCAGTGACCAGTGTCATTGATCCTTCAGAGTTGCTATACACACTACCAGTTGTTGTTCTCTCAATAGTGAAAACGTTATCAACTATTTGCTTATCAACAAATTTAAACACAGTTTGTATGTTATCAGAATTTAAACTCGGAACAAATACCAACTTGGCCTCTTCAAAGCCTTCATAGGTAGCAGTAATAGCATCAGAAAAACTAAGTGTTTCGTTCGTTCTCCCATTTGCACTGATTTGCCTTATCCTATCTACATAGGAAGCAGAAGTACTCTCTGCCGAAAGAACCTTTGGAATTGAAGTTTTTTCGGATTCTAATTCCTCCGTATGTTCTGTTTGGCAAGAAAACATACAAATAGTAAGAACACTAAAATAACATTACTAGGATTGATTTTTTAGACGATTTCATAGATTGTTTTAGTTGTAATTAAGTTGTGAGTGAATATATTTTTAATAAATGGAGCTAACAAGTAATATTTAAAGAAATATTAAAGTTTGAGGCTACCAGAAGCTACTTCAAATTAAGATTTGTCGAGGCTCTAAACATTCGGATTACAAACCCAATGAGCTTGGGGTTCCGCATCAGAGAGACGGAGCTCGTGCTTGATGATAAAGGCCCCAATAACAATTCTTTGATCAACATATTCTATTGCATATTGCTAGCACCACGTTCTACTCAGAGCTGAGTAGGTACCATCATGCGTTGGAATAGCTCTCGCAGTGCTGCGGAAAGCACGTCACACGCTTGCAGAGACCATGCAACGCTGCGAGAAGGAAGACAATCAATTCTTTACTCCAATTAGCGCTGAGTTAAGAAAAACGGTGGGTTTTATCGCTCTCGCAGCGCTGAGTAACCCAAAATAACAACAAACTGGCGCTCGCAGTGCTTCGAGAAGCACGTCACGCGCTTGCAGAGACCAGGCAACACTGCGAAAAGGAAGACAACCAATTCTTTACTCCAATCAGCGCTGAGATTAAACCATTTTGTTGGTTTCTGCACTGGATTTGGGATAGTAAACCTGAGAGAGGTAGGTAGTTTTATATGCAGCTCTGACCGCCGTTGATCGTGTCCACATGATCCATCTATGTTTCGGTTCGTGGAGACAAGAACCGTGGCGAAAGAGCTCACTTTTTGTGATTAGTGGTCATTGCAAATACCTTTTCTCAGTGCTTTCGGATTACAAACCGAAAGAGCTCTGTTCTTTCATAAATTATTATTTTGTACTTAACAGAAGTGTTTCAAGTCTATCGAAAGCAGAGGCCCAACCATTATAGAATCCCATTTCTTCTTGTTGTTTACAATACTCTTCGGTTTCATGCACAACGCTAAAAGTAAATTTAGTTTGGTCTCCTTGTCTCTCGAAGTACGCATGAAGCTCAACATTTTCTGTCATGGGTCTAAAGTCAGCAGAGGTAATAATCTTCTCCATTTCAATAATTTCCTTGTAGGTACCTTCTGATATAAATTCATTACCATCTGGCATTGGCATAGCATATTTCCATTTGCCGCCTACTCTAAAATCGTGTTCTAATACTTTTAAATCCATGCCTTGGGGTGCCCACCACCTCATGATATGTTCTGAGGTAGTCCATGCTTCCCATACAAGTTCTAATGGGGCTTCAAATACCTTTTCTAGTGTTAATGTTCTGTTCTTTAAATCACTCATTACTTTTATTTTCGTTTTTTAATTGATTCACATAATTCTCGAAAGAATCGATTCTTTTCTCCCATTGCTTATGATATTTTTCAATCCATAAGAACGCGGGTATTAAATTTTCGTGATTGACATAGCAGAATCTTTCCCTACCTTTTTGAGTGACTGATACAATACCACACTCCTCAAGAATTTTAAGATGTTTAGAAATAGCAGGTCTACTGATTTCAAACTTTTCAGATACTTCATTTATAGTCATCTGTGTACCTGAAAGCGTATCTATTATCTCTCTTCTAATAGGGTCTGCAATAGCTTGGAATACGTCTCTCCTCATATATATGTAACCGATTGATTACAAATATAAGTGTAACCTTTTAGTTACGCAAATACTTACTAAAAATGCACACTATTCTTTCTTGAGTTTTGATCGGGCATTGATTTGACTCGCCATGGAGGAGATCCTCCCGATCCACCTGAGCTTACTTTTTGTGATTAGTGGGCATTGAATGCCGAGGCTATAGCCCATTCGGATTGTAAATCCGAATGGGCCGTAGGCTTTACAAAGTAAATGCCCCAAACAAAAAATATGAGTTCTGGCAAAGAGACCCATTAGCCATTGAACTTTATTCCCCTGAGGTTATCTATCAGAAATTGGACTACATTCATTTAAACCCTCTCGGACCAAATTGGAATCTGACTACTGATCCTTGTGAATATGTTTATTCTTCTGCAAACTTTTATGAAAACGGAGATAAACGATTCCCGTTTTTAAAACACATTGGTAGTGAATTGTAATCTCTATGCTCAACCTATGGTTCGTGAGGACCTTTGTAATAAAATCCTGAATGACCGAATTCAAACCTTTCTCTCATCTTCCTAGTTCTTTTCTCCAAATACAAACACAATGAAAACACTACTCGCACTCTTCCTTACTCTATCAACTATCGTTTCTCAAGCACAACCCACAGCTGACCTAATTCGCGCCCGACATTCAGATATTAGAGTCCAGCCTGTTGGTCATGGTTCACTCATTCTGGAGTGGAATAGTGAAGTGATTTATGTGGATCCCTACGGAGCAGATAAATACACGGGACAGAAAGATCCAACCATAATCCTAATCACCGACATTCACGGGGATCACTTGAACATCGAAACACTTGAAGCAATCAACTCAAAAAATGCGAAGTTCATTGTGCCTCAGGCAGTAAAGGACAAGCTTCCCGAAACGTTTCAAAAGAACCTATTTACACTTGCAAACGGTGAGGCAAGAAAAGTCAATGACATATCTATCTCTGCGATTCCCATGTACAACCTACCCGAAATGGAAGATTCACGTCACCCAAAAGGCCGCGGAAACGGGTACATCATCGATCTGGGTGATAAAAAGGTCTACATCTCCGGCGACACGGAGGATATTGCTGAAATGCGTGCGCTGGAAGGAATCGACGTGGCATTCGTTTGCATGAACCTTCCCTACACAATGAACATCAATCAGGCAGCCAGTGCGGTGTTGGATTTCAAACCAAAGATCATCTATCCATTTCACTACCGAGGACAAGGTGGGCTGGCAGATACTGAGCAATTCAAAAAAATAGTCAATGAAGGAGATTCCGCTATTGACGTAAGGCTGAGAGATTGGTATAATCAATGATGAGTGCTTAATACGATAAACGGCTTGAGTAAGTATCTTTCAGAATAAGCTCTGAGCTAAATAAGTGCGCTCTGTGCTTTCCAAGGGCAGAAAAAGGGCCTTGCTGAAAACAGTTTTTTAGCCCTAGATAACTGTCAACAACAAAGCCCAAAATCTCTTCAACCTAGCCAGTTGAAAATTTACATTCATACACGCTGGTCAAAGCCGTAAATATGACTGGCATCTAATGTCCGTACTTTTGTATGTTTGAAACCGCCAACAAAAATGGGATGGACAGCAGTACTACTCAGTCCATACAAAAGAGCTCACAAAATACGATCATCGCAATACGAGGTGCCTCGTATTTTGATACGAGTTGCTACGTAAAACCAAACAAACCGATGTGATTTGGAGAAAATCTCGGTAATTTTCATTCGCAACCACCGAGATATTACCATCTATGCCTAAAGTACCTTGCCACAAAAACTTCTCCGCCTTGTCCGTCGGTAATACAAAGTTGATTACGTTATTCCTATTACTTTTTCTTACGGAGCCTACTTTATCGCAAAACGTACCACATCAAGACAATAAAATCACTCAGCTCAAGTCAGCCCTTGATACAGCTAAAGGCATCAGTAAAGCGGATTTACTCAATGACATCTGTGATGAGTTTGAACGGATCTCGCTTGATTCGGCGATTATCTACGCACGAAAAGCGCTAGAACTGAGTGAAATGATCGCCTACACCAAAGGGAAAGTGAATAGTTTAAATAATATTGGATACTATTATCAGGAAAAGAGCTCCTTTGACAGTGCGCTCCAAAACTATAAAAAAGCCCTTGATCTCGCCGAAAAGGCCAACAACCTAACACTCCAATCACACTGCTGGAATTTCCTGGGGCGTGTTCACCGATCGCTCTTCAATATGCCCAAAGCCATTGACTGCTATATCAAGTCCATGGAGATGCGTCATGAAATTGGAGACACCACTGGCATAGCCATGGTCAGCGGCAATTTAGGGTACCTCTACTGGTCTATAAAAGACTATGAAAATGCTGAAAAATACATGAGCAAATCCCTCGACATAGATTTGCAGCTTGGAGACTCACTGTCCATCGGAAATGATTTTTTAAACCTTGGATTACTGTATCAAAAACAAGGAGATCTGGACAAGGGCATCGCGTATTCTGAAAAATCCATGGAAATGCTCAAATCACAAAACGACTGGATTGGGGTAGCTATTCTTTATGGCAATATATCGATTATGTTTTCCGAGCAGGGGCGTTATCAAAAAGCAAGGGAGTATCTCGATAAGTCACTCGAAATGAAGCTGGAATTAGGTGATAACCCCTATTCACTCACATATACCTATGGTAATTATCAGAAAATCTACCAGGACAATAAAAACTACCTGGAAGCTATCCAAGCAGGACTAAAAGCAATGGATTACCTCAGGAAACATCCAAATACCCAGGTGGAACAACGAGTATTGGGACGATTAGCGGAAGCTTACGCGATTATCGGAGATTATGAGAAAGGCTATCAATACTTACAGGATTTTAATGCTGTGAAAGACTCTATCCTGGATAAAGAAAAGTCACGCCAGATCCAGCAGCTAGAAACCATTTATGAAACCAACCAAAAAAACGTAACCATCGCCCTTCAAGAAGGCGAACTGAAACTGGCTAACGCAGCCAATAAGTTTAAGACTAGACTCACTTGGATGGTGGGAATTGGCCTTCTGATCCTATTTGCTGGAATCTACTTCTTCCGGTCTTACCGGTTTGCACTGAAGTCAAAAGAGATGGAAGAGGCTTTTTCTCAACAACTGCTCATCGCTCATGAAGATGAACGCAAACGAATATCGCAAGACCTCCATGACTCAGTTGGACAGAGTCTTATTTTAATCAAAAACAAAGTATCTCTCAGCAACGATGACAGCACCTCTGAAATGGTTTCCAAAGCACTAGAGGAGGTCCGATCCATTTCTAAAGCACTACATCCAGCCACACTAGATAAAATAGGACTGACGGCCAGCATCGAGAAACAAATCCAGGAAGTGGATCAAAATTCCGATATTTTCTTTAGTGAAGAAATAGAATCGATAGATAGAATTTTCTCCAAAGAACAAGAGCTCCAGATTTTCCGCATCTTTCAGGAAGCAATAAATAACCTGATCAAGCATTCCCAAACCAAATCTGCCTTGATTAAAATTGAGAATAACCCAAAATATATACGTTTATCCGTCATTGATTATGGCGTTGGCTTTGACCTCACCAGAGATACCAATTCACTGCAAGGACTTGGTATGAAAACCTTGCGAGAAAGGACTCAGCTACTTGATGGTAAAATCCTTGTAGATTCGACCAAAAACAAGGGAACAAGCGTTATTTTACAAGTCGCAAAACCTAGTCAACATGTTTGATCCAACCCAGCTATCCCTGGTGATAGCAGATGACCATCCACTTTTGTTGCAGGGGCTTTACGATACCCTGAAGCATTACAAATTTAAAGAGATAACCACAGCGACTAATGGCACCACAGCACTTGAAGCTATTATTAAGAAACAGCCAGAAATAGCCATCCTGGATATTGAAATGCCGTATTTAAGTGGCTTGTCAGTAGCTGAAGAATGCAAGAAACATGGACTCCCGACTAAGATCATCATACTCTCCTATCACAAAGAATATGAGTTTGTTTCCAAAGCCAAGTCCCTTAATTTAAGTGGCTATTTACTGAAGGAAGACACAACCACCGAGATTTATAATTGTCTAGAAAAAGTATATTACAATAATTTCTACTACAGCCCATCCGTAAAAGAAGAACTCAGCAGCTCAAATGCAGTTACCAATAAGTTGCTTAACCTTTCCCCATCCGAACTAAAAATTTTAAAGTTGATCGCCGAACCCATGGACTCTAATAGAATTGGTGAAATGCTTCATATTTCCGAAAGAACGGTCGAAAAGCATCGTAGCAACATCATCAACAAACTGGAAATCCCTAAACAAGCCAATAGCCTGTCATTGTGGGCTGTAGAAAATCGTCAAATGATCCTGAGCATTTAGCTATTCATCTCGGAGGATATCCAACGGATTATTGCTATGTATTTTTCGTGTGTAGCCACTAAATGATAAGAAATGTCAGTCCCAGAATACAGACAAAAGTTAAGGGAAAAATCACTGAAGACAGATGAACGCCGTAAGGAAAATCTTCCAACCAAGCCACCCGACCAATAGGTTAATACATTAAAACATTTACTATCAAAAATACAATTCGGGTTTGCGATAATTCTGATAACAAGAAGCTGAACTCTTCGTGAAGTGAGGAGATTCTTAAGCAGTTACATAGCTGAAATCAGGATTTCCAAATTTTTTCAGTACTCTATAGTGAGATGAAACAGCTTCACTAAAAGTCTCATGACAATTGTAAGGTATTCCATGCTCCTTAGCCACTCGTTCCACTATTGGGCTCATTTTTGGATAATGTATACTACATATATCTGGAAATAAATGATGCTCAATCTGATAATTAAGCCCACCAATGTACCATGATAGCAGTTTATTCTTTCTTGCAAAGTTATTGGTAGTATACATTTCGTGTATCACCCAATTATCTTCTATTATGTTATTCTCGTTAGGTATTGGATGAGTGGTTTCCTCAACAACATGAGCTAATTGAAACACAATACCAAGGATCAAACCTGCCGTTAAATGAGTTGACAAAAATCCTATAATGAATTGCCACCAAGTAATATCCAAAACCAATAAGGGTATCACGATCGCATACCCGTAATAAATGAGCTTGAAACCTATTAATGTTATCCATTCCTTAAGGTCATGCTTTTTATTTTCGAATGGACCTAATGGAGTTTTGAAAAAGTACCAATAATCTTTAACAAAGGCCCAAAAAATTGTAGCAAAACTATATGCCGGAAAGGCCAAAATATGCTGAAATCGGTGTATAGGCTTGTGTTTAGTATGAGGTGACAGTCTAATGAATTCCGCCACTTCCAAATCCTCATCATGACCATGTATGTTCGTATAGGTATGATGTATAACATTGTGGGTTATCTTCCAGATGTACCCATTAGCTCCTACCAGATCAAAGAAAAGCCCTACAAAAATATTTACTTTATTATTCGAAGAATACGAGCCATGCAATGCATCATGAACAACAGAAAAGCCGATTCCAGCCATACTAACACCTATCAAAATACATAGCAACCACATAACAGGGAGTGAAAAATTTCCCATGATAATTAGTGCATAAGAACCAAAATAGACTGAAAGGATAATGACCGTTTTTAAGATCATTTCGGTATTGGCATGTTTGGTTACGCCTGCCTTATTAAAATAGGCTCTAACCTCGGCATTAACCGCATTGCTGAATTCTCGATTTATCTTGTTGTTAAAGGTTACTTGCTTTGGCATATTGATTATTTCAACTAACAAAGATAATTTTTTTACACTTATAATTATTATCAAATTCAGAGACTAGAATTCTCAGAGAAAAATCGCTTATGCGCAGTAGTATTTTTGGTGGTTGATTATTCATCTTTCAAAGACTCCACTGGATTTCGGTTGGCAGATCGAATGGATTGAAAGCTGATAGTGGCTAGCGAAATCAACAATGCAGCTGCTGTCGCCACCAGAAACACCCAACCTTCTAAAGGTGTCTTATAGGCAAAGTTCTGGAGCCACTGCTGAACGAAATACCAGGCAATAGGACATGCGAGTAGAATGGCTAAAAACACCAGTCGGGTGAACTCTTTCGAAAAGGCAAGGGATAGCTCCACGACACTTGCTCCCAACACTTTTCGTATTCCTAGTTCTTTTGTTCGCTGCTCTGCAGAAAAAGCAGCCAATCCATAAAGACCCAGACAAGCTATTATCATGGCCATGACAGTAAATACATTGAGTATGGTAGCCATTTTTCTTTCAGACTGAAAGGTGGTTTCAAATTCCTGATCCATAAAACTATATTCGAAGGGAACAGTGGGATCAATGGTTTTCATTTCCTCTGCCAGAGCAACTAATAGTTGATTTAGATCCTCTGTTGTGGCAATTGCTTCCGGATTTAAACGCATCGAATAATAGGAGCTCCCAGCACCATAATCCCAGACAATGTCGTTGTAATGATGGATCAAAATCAAAGGGGCTATTTCCTCTTTTAGGCTATTGAAGTTGAAGTTCTCCACAACGCCTATGACTTCAAGCTCTTCCTCACCACCAGATGCCAAAGCCACAGAATTTCCAACTGCATCTTCCAGTTTCCAGCCTAGATCTGCCAGTGCTCTTCGGTTAAGAATTACCTTATGCCTATCATTCTTTCTGTTGGAGTCAAAGTTTCTTCCCATAAGAAATTCCACGTTCAGGACCTCTAAGTAATCATCATCAATCCTGAGGTTGCTTAGCTGAACTACCGAGGCCTCAGGCTCGGTACTTTTATAGCGGTCACCAGAAAACACAAAGGGAGGTACACCGAACGACTTACCGACTGCTGTAAATTCCGGATAACCATCCAACTTGTTTTTTAATGCTTCGGTATCAAAGCCCAACTCTCCTACATTATGCAACTGCAAAATATTTTCCTTAGCAAAACCGATATCTACATTTGACGCATAAGTCAATTGCTTTTGCACAAAAAAGGTGGCAATAATAAGAGCGATGGAAATGGTAAACTGAATGATAACCAACCCATTTCTAATCTTTCGACCGTTCAAACCTGTCTTGACGATGCCTTTCAGTGATTCTATCGGTTTGAAGGAGGACAGATACAAGGCCGGATAACTACCGGCAATACCCCCAGAGATCATCACGAACGCAACCAATACCAGATAAAATGCGGGATTCCGCAAATAAGGAATCAGGTCAATTTGCTTGTCGGCCAGGTCATTGAAAGGACTAATCAACAAAAACACTGCTATTAATGCCAATACTGTTCCAGACAAAATGAAAATTACAGACTCTAAAATGAACTGTTTGACGATGGTCAGACGCCGTGAGCCAAGTACTTTTCTAACACCCACTTCCTTAGATCTGTTGGTGGCACGTGCAGTAGATAAGTTCATGAAGTTGATCGCTGACAATGCCAAAACCAATAGCCCGATTGCAGTGAATATTTTAATGAATAGTGGCTTTCCAGTTGGTCCAAAAGGATGTCCGGTTGGAGATCCGGCACTATAAATTTCACCCAAAGGTTGAAGCTCAAGTTTCCATGGATGTCCTCCGGTGAATTCCTCGAATGACTGATTAAATATTCTCTCCGTTGTTGGAGGCGCCCACTTCGGCGGGATAGTTTGAATATGTTTTTCCAAAGCTTGAACATTCGTTCCCTCTTTCACCAGGCCATAGGTGGCAAATCCAGTCCATATCCATTTCCATCCATTTGCCAGCATCATTTCTGATTCACTTTTTAGTGGAACCAACATGTCGAATTGGATATGAGAGCGTGCTGGTACATTCTCCAGTATAGCCTGAACGGTAAAGGACTTCCACGATCCGTCATATTGCTTGATCTCTATGGTTTTCCCCATCGCTTCTGAGGGGGTGGATTCCTTTCCAAAATACCGAATCATCGTCATCTCTGTTATCAGAATGCTCAGAGGGTCTGCTAAAACGGTACTGGGATTTCCGGTCTTAAATTGAAATGAGAAGACATCAAAAAAGTTTTCCTCAACAGCATAAACACGATCTTCTTTGAATGAATTCGATCTGTTGGCACTTGAAGCAGGTGCTACCGTATGCGGTCCCAATGATAAAATCCGAGTGATTTGTTCAAACTCTGAGGCATCCTCTCTCAAGGCCACCGCAACATTTGGCCCTGTGGTAGCCATTATTTTGTTCCAATCTCCCCAGATATATGGTTGATTCACCCGGTATATCCGATCACTTTTCTCGTGGAAGGTGTCAAATGAACTTTCGTCATGGATGTAAAGCCCAATTATGAGACAAGTACTAATCCCAATAACCAATCCCAAAAGATTCAGAATGGTAAATTGTTTTTGTCTGAGGGCATTTCTCCATGCCATGGTCATCATTGATTGGAACATTCCGTAATTGTTTAGCTCTCGGTTACTAATAGGTTTAATTAATGATGGTCGAAAAAGTCTGAGGACTTCTCGTGCAAATCGCCAGCGAGGGGATTGACCTTGAGCCACCCACCCTTGATACCGCTCCACCAAATCCCCTTCTATATCCTCCACATAGTCGGGATGACAAAACCAGCGGAAGAAGCGCAGGAGTAGTTTTGGTGGGTGGGGATGGTTTTGGTGACTCATTTATTCAATGCGTAATTAGGAATGGCATTCCAAAGTCCTACCCGTTGTTCCTTTGTTTCTCGAAGAATCGCCTGTCCATGCTGGGTGAGTGAGAAAAAGCGCTTGCGCTTGCCTCCTCTTACTGCTGTAGCTTCCCCAAACTCCGACTGTAAATAACCCTTCTTTTCCAGCCTTCGCAGTACTGTCTGCAATGAGCCAATGCTCACTTTACGGTCCAGTCGGTTTTGCATTTCCTCAATAATGGCGATTCCATAAGCATCTCCCTGCAATATGGCCACCGTTAACATGACCACTTCCTCAAATTCTCCAAGCTGATATTTTCCCATGACGAATATATTTACCTTAAACGTAGTTATTATTCCTCATAAAGTCCAAACTATTTTTACCTTAATTGTAGTTTTTAAATTAAAAAGCAATCTTTAGTCCTGAATTTCTTTAGAACTTCACCTTCCTTATCGGCATTTAATGGCGGTGACATCCGTTTTACGGAAGAGAGGTGATAAACATTTTCATTATCTTTATTGTATTGCAGATTTATGGAAATGAAAGACAAGTCAAGACGGAAGAATCATAAAGAGCTCGTTAACAGACTAATTAAGTTTAAAGGAGAAATCGATTTAATGATAGATTTAGACATTCTGAGAGATAGAAAGGACACGAGTAAAACAGGGCTTTCTCAGTAAGATTTCTTTAGCTTTTCTTATACTGCCAATTAAAACTTTTCCACCAACTGTAACAAAAATCGTCTCGCGGTATCTAAGCAATAAAAACTTAGAAAAATGAAACGATTCTTTTACTTAACACTACTTATCGTTACTTCTCATCTTGGACTTGCTCAGAGCAAATCATTTGAAGTAACAGTTACTGGCAAAGGCCAACCGGTTCTTTTCTTACCAGGCTTCACTTGTCCTGGAGGTGTCTGGGATAGCACCATAAACAACCTGGAAGAAGGATATCAAACGCATCAATTTACATATGCCGGATTTGGAGGTGTACCGAAAATCGAACTGCCATGGTACGGGACATTGGCAAATGACATTTCGGCTTACATCGAATCAAACAACCTCAAAAAGGTGGTGCTAGTCGGGCATAGTATGGGAGGTATGCTTGCCCTGGACATTGCGGCAAAACTACCCAAGCGTATCAATAAAATGGTGCTGGTAGATGCCTTGCCTAATATTCGGGAAATCGTCATGCCACAGGTTCCTGTGGAACAAATCACTTTTGACAACCCCTACAATCAGCAAATGATCGCTGCCAGTGATTCGGCACTACGGGTAACTGCCGGATACATGGCGATGGGTATGAGCAATCAGACCGACAGGCATGCTGAGCTCATTGACTTCATCTTAAAGTCAGACCGGGAAACATACGTCTATGGATACACGGAGTTACTAAAATTGGACTTGAGAGAGAAGCTCTCCACGATTCCAACTAAAACATTAGTATTAGGGGCTGATTTTCCATCAAAAGAAGCGGTCTTACCCAACTTTGAATCACAATTTGCGAACTTGAAAAACAAAGAAATAAAGATCGCTAACGGCAGCAAACACTTCATCATGTTTGACCAACCCGAGTGGTTTTATGCAGAAGTAAATAACTTTCTTGACTAATCATGTCATTGCAACAACGATTCGAAACATACTATAATGAATACCAGGACATGGTGCGCTCACTGTGTCTTGGTTACTCCAAAGGAGATCAGGACCTCACCAACGATCTGGTACAGGAAACTTTTATCAAAATCTGGGGAGCGTTGCCAAAGTTTGAAGAGCGCTCTTCGGCTAAAACCTGGATCTATCGCATTTGTGTGAACACCTGTCTCCTTCATATCAGAAAAAGTAAAAACAAGAAAACAGAAGCTCTAGAAACAAATCACTCGGCGATAGCTGACGAACCTACCAGAGACAGCAGTTACAATGAACTTTATCAGGCCATTGGTCAGCTAAAGGAACTGGATCGGATCATCATCATGCTGGTTTTGGACGACCTACCCTACCCGGAAATAGCGGAAATTACCGGAATCACAGAAGGTAACCTGAGAGTGAAAATTTCGAGAGCCAAACAAAAATTGAATAAACTATTGAGCAATCATGGAAGATAAATTTGATCAACTAAAAAATAGCTGGAAAGAAGCCAAAGAAGGTCAATCCAGCGTAGGCAACAGCAGTGATATGCTGAAAGTAGCCAGAGAGAATCACAACAAATCAAAAAAAACACAAATTGGAAACGTCATTGTGCTATCACTTGTGGTCATCGGATTATGTGCCTTTTTCTACTTCCTCGCTCCCTTACAGGAGACATTGAGTCGAATTGGAATCGGATTAATGATTGGCGGACTTTTGGTTCGAATCATCATTGAGTTGGTAAGCTACCAGAAAGCCAGTAAAATAGATTACTCCTCCTCCAGCACAGACACAACCCAGCAGGCACAAACATTCTACAATTACCGAAAGCGCATACACGGGCCAGTGACCATCACGATCATCGCTTTGTATACCATTGGGTTTTATGCCCTTACTCCTGAGTTTTCGAAGTATTTCGATACGTTCTGGATGTGGATGATCGACGGGAGTTATGTGATCATTGCCATCATCTTATTCGTAGGGATCCGCAAAGGAGTCGTTCAGGAAATGAAAGATCTCAAGCAAATAAACGAGCTCCAGCAAAGCTTGTCCGAATAAAGCATAACCTAACCTTAACAACGTACAGCGGCCGATTACCTCTCCATTAAGCTTTAATGAAGTGGTTGATCGGCCGTTTTTATTACCACACCTAGTGTCTTCATTTGCCGTCCAACTAAGCCAAGACCACATGTGGACTTTAAGATCATTTGTTACAAGCCTTCTATTAATTAGCGCTATGAGTAGTTCAGCTCAATCATTCAACGCAAATTCCAAAACCAGCGGAATTCTCATAGGAAACAATTTTAAACTAAAAGGAACTCTGGACATCAATATGGAGCAGGACCAGGTATTGTGGTCCTATGACAATCAACTCAAGATATTCTCCGCAGCTCAAATCAAAGAGATTATCATTGAAGGGATGCCAGCCTATTTATCCGAATCGTTGCATGATGAAAAGTACCTGTTTGAAGTATTGGCTTTTGGACAAGTGACCATTCTCTACCGGGAAGGTGTTATCAAAGACGAGTTTACTAAAAAGACGTATGACCCCTATTTCACCAGGACAGATAAAGGATTGAAGGAGCTCTCACGTAAGAAAGATTTTCTAGGCTTATTTGGCAATGATGAAAAATGGATGGAACTGCACATCCAAAACGATGACCTTGATTTGGACAATAAAGAAGATGTCATTACGGCTTTCCGTTACTACAACCAAACCTTCGAGGCGACCAGTCCTAGTCCATGAGCCTGGCACCCCAACCATTCTCTTAAAATTTTAAAAATAGCTAAACAAAAATCTTAGACTTGGGTTTAAATTTTTCATGTATCGTTTCGACTACATACCAAGTCATCAAAAAAACTTCTCCATTGGGAAGTTAGCTGGCCTTTTTTCATTGGCCTTTATGCTGGCTTTTTCACCTGTATTCGCACAACAGAGCATACAGGAAGAGGAAGTTAAGACCGAGGAAAGGTGCCTGATTGGCACTTCTGCATTCCAAGCCACCTACCCATTCAGGTCACTTCAGGCCAACAACTTTTCTCCTGTTTCAGATCATTTTGACAAGACCATTCTCCCGATTTCACGGGATGTATTAAAGAGATATGTACTTCATTGTCAGTGGATTTTTTATGAGTAAGTGTTTTTCGGTTCCAGACCATTAGACAGACTTAATTCATAATCCAACTAAATTATTTTGACAATGCAAACTGTAATCACAACACAACAGGTACGTCCTGTTACCATTGATAAATCTGAATTAAAAAACTATCAATTTAGAAAAGATGAGGTACTCACTTCGAAAGAGGATATAGACCAAAGGTGGAGAGACCTCAATCGTGGCATGTCTCTGGGCAACTTACATAAGGTGCCAGTCGGTCTGGTCTTTGAAAGTGCCGAAGGAGAGCTGATCAAGCTTGAAGCCACTATCTGGGCGGTAACCATCAAGAGCATATTGCTCAAAAGTGGTCGCCTTATTCCAATAAGTTGTATTCATGAAGTAATCGTTTAGACAACTTAAGAGGCAGTCTGTTCCATTGGGGAGCAGACTGCCTTACTATCTCCAGCAACACCTCATCTGTAATTTCTTCATTCAAGAACACCCGGCATACTCGGTTTTGCCTATCTTAAGTCCAATTAATTGATAATGTTGTATGAAGAAGTTTATCCTCATTGCGCTGGTAGCAACACTCACTACATGTAACCAACTCGAAACCAGCACTTCACTAACTGAACTTTTGCAATCAACCCATGGTATATCGGGTAAAGCGGAATACTTACCTAGTCCATTTGTAGCAGCTGGAGATCGTGTCTATGTGGTTGGGCATCAAGACGGATCATTTCCAGACCTTGGCTGGCATGTTACTGGTGAAATGGGCGGTATCTGGAATCAGCCCATCAAACTCATGGATGGCTACACTTTGGGTATAGGTACCGGAGCGCAATACTATTGCCTCACAGAAGCTGAAGAATTTATTAACTATCCAATGGGAAACATTCACCGGTTTAGTTTGAGCGATGAGTTATCAGCTACCAGAATGCAATTCGTCCCAGATGGACAGGAAGGCCTTATTCTAGAATATACCATTACCAATACAGGTGCTGAAGAGCAGTCCCTTGAATTAGAATTTACCGGGATGGTAGATCTGAGACCGGGTTGGTTGGCGGAACGAAAAAATATTGAAGATGGGAATGACTTTGGTCAATTTGATCAAAATCAAATGGCCTGGATCGCCAAAGACACCTTGAACACGTGGTACACGGCTTTTACCACAGATCAGAAAATCAGCCGATGGCACGGCCCTACTACCCAATGCACATACGATCGTAAAGGAAAGGGAACTGATCTGACCATCACGTCAAAAATCAACCTATCCCCAGGTACATCAAAGTCCATTAAATACTTCATCGCAGGCTCCTATTCCTCAGAATCTGCAGTAAAAGAAACGCTCCAAAACCTTAAGAACAATTCTATCAAACTCTTGAGGGCCAAACTGCAACGATATGAATCCATCAAACAAACCGCCAATCTCACCATACCTGATAAATCAATTCAGGAAATGTATACCTGGACGAAGTACAATACTGACTGGATGATGCGCGAAGTACCGGAACAAGGCCGTGGGCTTTCCGCTGGCATTCCTGATTATCCCTGGTGGTTCGGCACAGACAACGCCTACTCCTTGCAAGGGTTGCTCGCCACAGGACAGCATGAAGAAGTGAAAGCGACTATCGACCTAATCATGAAGTTATCAGAAGCAGTTAATGACAATGGCAGGATTATGCACGAGGCGAGCACCAATGGGGTAGTGTTCAATCCGGGCAACCTAAACACCACCCCTTATTTCATTCATCTTCTCTGGAAGTATTATGAATGGACCGGCGATCAGGCATTTTTAGAAGAGGTTTACCCCAAAGTCCAAAAAGGATTGAATTGGCTGGAATCACAAGATAAAGATGGAAACGGCTATCCAGATGGCGCTGGTATGATGGAAATTCTTGGCCTACACTCGGAGATGATCGATGTGGTGTCGTATGCTCAGGCTGCGTATTCAGCTGCAGCCAAAATGGCAGAACAGTTACATGATCACGAGCGTCAGGAAATGTATGACCAAAAAGCTAATTGGCTCAAAGACCAAATCAACACTGACTGGTGGGTAGAACATTCCAACTCTTATGCTGACTTCCGTGCATCGAGAGCTGAAACACTCGAACTAATTGATGACGCGATTGTAAGAGCAGATACCATCAACAAGCCCTGGGCGGTTGACGAACTGGAAAGAGTAAAAAGTCAGGTAGGAAGGTTGCGGGACAATCGGGTGCAGGGTTTTGTGGTTCATCACAACTGGGTAGTGAATACACCCATGGAATTGGGGATTGCTGATTCTGCAAAGGCAGAGAAAGCACTCAAAACAGGTGAACAATATGCCAGCAAATACGGCATGTATGTGACGGGCATAGACCGGGATGAGTCTACCGATGCTTCCTCCAAATGGGAAGTCTTTAGCTACGTAGGTGCTGTCATGACTCTTCCGACAGGTGTGCAGGCTATTGCGGAAGTACGTTACGGAAACCCGGACAAGTCTTTAGACTACTTGAAAATGCTTGCCAATGGATTTAGTCATGCGCTGCCCGGCTCCATGTATGAGGTAAGTCCTGACTATGGCATGATCTGCCAGGCGTGGAACATCTACGCAGTAGGCACCCCGATCATCGAGCATTACTTCGGAGTAAAGCCAATGGCCTATGAAAAGAAAGTGGTTATTGAACCCAACTTCCCTTCGAGCTGGGAAAATGCCAAGCTGAAAAATATCCGAGTCGGAGAAAATGTTATCTCGATCGAGAAAAAGGGAGATGAGATTTTGGTGAGTCAGAAGCTGGATTGGGAGATAGAGGTGAGGGAATAGCTGCCTTTTACAGGCATAATTAACAAGGCAAGTTATTTCCGTTAAACGCTTACATTATTTTGCCACTTTTTTTGGAATAGTGACAAGAGATCACATATTCAGACATTTAGGATAAACAAGATGAAATTCGTCCACTACATTAAGATCAAAGTGCTTGTATGCATGAGCGCTCTCATGACAATGATTTTATTCAATGGATGCAACTACTTTGCTAAACCGCTCGAACTTTCAAGTGAGCACTTTTTGTTCGTTGCAACCACACAAACGAGCTCTATTGCAGAGATGCAGGAAGGGATCGATCTAGCGGAGGAGTTTTATTCCACGTTGGCGAATATTATACCCCGAGAATATGAGTTAGACTCTGTTATTGTTGTACAACTTAACGGTAAATACAGAGGACCGGGAACATATGCGTACATGGATAATCAAGGTACTATTCAACTCTGGCGATACCCAGAAGAGTTGGGCGGCTACTGGTCCCTTTTTGCTCATGAACTAGTTCATGCAATCGCCTTTGATACTTCTGTAAAGGTCGGAGTGTACGAATGGCAATCGTTCGGTTTCTACAATGAAGCTTGGGCGGAATATCTATCATTGCTCATCGACCCTGAAAAAACCGGCTTCCCATTTTATGGCTTTCAGGAAAATGTCGTGGTAGGTCACTGGATAATGCATGGAGGTATAGCAATTGCAAAACTCCGAACGTCACATGAAGAACTCAATCTATCATGCCCACATCAGTCCTATACGATGCGCGCCTCGTGGTTCCGATTTGTTGATGAAACCTACGGGCGTAACGTGACACTTGAAATCATGTATGGTGGCAAGGAAATGACACCAGTAGTTGTAGAGAAAATCCTAGGTGAATCATTGATAATAGTTGACAATAAATGGCAGAAATGGGTTCTTAAGCACTATGCTTCACATCCAGGAGCTGATGCTCAAGCCGCCTCTTACCGTGCAAGTATTTCGTATTATCAGCCTTGTCAATGACTTCATACATAGTATTCTAATGCAAGCTGTTGCGGAAGCACGTACAACACCTAAACCAACGTCAAACTAACCTCAACTTATTAATTTATATTGAACTGTACCTTTGCGCCAATGAGTAAAAGCCAGCCTTCACACTTTCTATTACTTGGATTAGCCATTACCATTATGTCCAGCTCAGGCACACTGGGTCGGTACATTCAGCTGCCTCCTCCTACCATTATCTGGATCCGGTGCTTAATTGGTACCATTGCTTTATTCGCCACCATCAAATTTCTCGGCAGAAGCACTTCACTTGGTAATCGAAAAACCTACTGGGTCGTACTGGCTAGCGCGGTTTTACTTGGTGGCCACTGGGTGACCTATTTCTATTCACTCCAGCTCTCTTCAGTGGCTATTGGCATGTTATCGCTGTTTACCTATCCGGTCATCACATCCATCCTCGAGCCAATTTTGCTGAAAACAAAGTTTCAGCGCTCTGGTATCCTCCTGGCGTTTATCTCGCTGGCAGGCGTTGGGCTTCTTGCTCCCGAATTCAATCTCGAAAACGATTATACACTGGGGATCGTTATTGGCATTTTCTCGTCAATCTGTTATTCGTTAAGAAACATTTTGCTCAAAACACAGGTGAGCAGTCAGTCAGGATTGACCCTGATGTTTTACCAACTTCTCTTCATCGCACTACTTGGCTGGCCGATGTTGTTTATTGAACCGGTAGGAATAGCATCCGTATCTGCTAACTGGGAAGCGCTTTTGATTTTGGGAATTCTTACTACGGCTACCGGACACACACTTTTTGTGATGAGTTTTAAGCACTTCACCATCAGCACCGTCAGCATTATCAGTGCGCTTACTCCTTTGATCGGAACATTGTTGGGCTTTATTTTTCTCGATGAAATACCAGCCGGCAGAACGTTTATCGGTGGTGCTTTGATTTTTAGTACGGTAATTTTAGAGAGTATCCGATCGATGAGAAATAGGTGAAACCTGATCGTGTCCAGGAGCTCACAATAAAACACACTAAAATTGTTTCCCTTACTCAATCATATCTCAATAAAACCTGTCTATGCCAGGCATAATTGAGGTAACTAACTCAGTATATTTCCAATAAGATTTTTCAATTTTTATTTGAAAGAGAAAGATTTCTCCTCTGTATGCCTTGGAGGCATCCATGTCGAAATGACAGTTTTAGAGTGTTTTTATGAGATTATTATAATTCTGTTTAGTCGTAGTGAAAGCGGCACTTGGCAATTAGGATCTCTTCATCTCTCACCTGATAGATTAACCGATGCTCCTGATCAATTCTTCGAGACCAAAAGCCCTGATATTTATACTTAAGTGGCTCAGGTTTTCCAATACCCTCAAATGGAGTTCTTGAAATATCCTTTAACAGCATATTAATCCTTTTGAGTATTTTCTTGTCCGTTTTTTGCCAGTAGAGATAATCCTCCCAGGATTCTTCCACGAAGATGTACCTCATTCTTCCATCAATTCTTTACTGAAGGTACTGCCACCTTTAAGTTTGTTGATTGCAGCATCTAGTCGCTCTTCGTTTTTTCTGGAAGACAGCTCATGCTGCGTGGCGGTGAGCGAATTGTACTCATCCAATGACATGATAACTACTCCAGAGTCTTTTCCCCGATTAATGATCAGAGTTTCGAAGTTCTCAGTAACTGAATCGAAATACTTTTTAATATCCTTTCGGAATGAAGACAATGTGGTCGTAATCATAAGAGTTTATTAAATATTGTACATGTAAATGTACATATAAATCGACTCAACTAAAACCTCAATCACTATTCACTTCCTATCAATCAGGAAAAATGAGTAAGGGCCGGCTTGTAAAAGCCGACCCTATCCAAAATTGAACCTTGCCTATTCTTTTATTTTAGTCTGATCTGACTACTTCCTATGAAGGCGTTGTCTGAATAAATATTGATCAGATAAACACCTCTCGCTAACCGATCCTCAGGCTTGTATGTAAGCAACACGTGCTTCTTCTGCTGAATATTGGATTGAGGAATCGTCGTATGAATACTGGCTGTGGCCGTCGCATCACTAAACTCAAACTCATTGATCATGGTATAATTGATGGTCTTTGAGTTGTTGCTCGATGTTTGGTTTCCATCAGGCGAAGTGATCACAAATGACAGGTTCTCACTTAAGTTAGAAGGCACATCAAATCCTAGCTGAATGGCTTTGGTTTTCCTGGCACTCACAGTCAATTTATCTTTCTTCTTATGCGCCTCTACGCCATAGTTTTCAGAGATGATTTGGGAAAGTACATAGTTCTTAGTAACCAAATCTTCATTGCTTACTTCCATCATGGCTATTGCATCACGTAACGTTCCATTTTCTTTCGTCAATACCATCATCTGATCATTTTGAGCAGCTAATTCGGCATTTAACAGATCTCTCATCTTTTGGAGTTCCGCCAATTGAGATTTGTAATCATTGAGGCTCAGGTTATGTGATTTTGTGATCGCATTGAGCTGACCTTCTTTTTGAGATAGCTGTTGCTCCAAATTTGCCAACTTCTTATCCAGGGCACTGTTTTGACCTTTGTGGCCTTCAATGTCTTTTTTCAGTTTATCGATCTCTTTAGCTAGTGTCAATTTCTCAGACAACATTTTCTCATTTCTGACCTTCTCTCCTTTCAATGCTTCCTTTTGGGCAGCATTTTGATTGAACATATACACCGCCACTCCAGTGGCAATCACAAACAAGAGCGTTACAATCATTGCAATCACACTCTCCTTAGATTTCATAATCATGGTTTTTTTTCGTTATAAATCCAATAACGAGGACTGCATTAACCTGAAATGAAGGTGAGATTAAAAAGCGATTAAAAAGTGTGATGCACAAAACTCATCCTGACAGTGGTTCCTTTTCCGGCAACAGAGTTGATTTTCATTTCGGCCTCATGTAGGTCCATGATTTTCTTACTGAGGTTTAGTCCGATCCCACTGCCGATAAATCCCGCAGTATTTCCGCCTCTGAAAAAAGGCTCCGTCACCTTACCCAATTCATCAGGAGCGATCCCGATTCCCTCATCGCTAATCTGAAGGAACAACTCATTGCGATCCAGGCCAACTGTCACCCGAACTTCAGCATCATTGGAATATTTACAGGCATTTTCCAGAATGTTCTGAATGACACTCTTAAGAAGTTGATCATTGCCATGAACCGTCAAAAAGCGATCGTCATCTATTTCTTCGGCAAAGTCCACAATGATGGCATTCTGAAAATATTTGGATACCTCAGACACCGCTTGCCACAGCACTGTATCAATTCGTAACTGAGTGAACGACTCCCGAAACGAATCAACACGAGCAAGCAGCAATAACCGTTCTGCAAGCACTGACAATTCGCGAATGTCCTCCTTGATGGATTTCAAAGAGTCCACGTACTCGCTTGTTTTGCGCTCTTTCAATAAAAGCACATCCACCTGCGCCATCATACTAGTCATAGGTGTTCTTAATTCATGCGATGCATTGGCAATAAAACTTCGCTGGCTTTCGAATGCCAACTGAAGCCTGTTGAGCATTTCATTAAATGTGATTCCCAACACCGCTATTTCATCTTTTCCATTCCCTTCTGACACCCGTTGGTGAATGTTGGCAAAGCCGATGGCCTTTACTTCTTCCACTACCTCCGAAATCGGCTGCAAGGCTTTTGCTGAATAGACTCGGGATGCAATCGCAACAATCAACAGGGACACCATAAAGACAGCAACAAGTATGTTTCGTAGGTTATTGAGTTTGCGAATACCGTAAATGTCCTGACCGGAAGCTACTACCACAAACCGGTCAAATGTATCGGTATACAACAAGCCCAAAACTTCAACAGACCCTTGCTTCCAGTAATCTTCACCGGCCATCCGTATTTGGTTAAATCGCTCCTCATCCACCAATATGGAATCTTCCGCATCGGTCGTAAATACTTCAGTGTTGTTATAGTCAAAAATGGTTATCCGCTCTCCTGGAAGTCTCAACGAATTGGCTGCTTCAATTTTCCGCAACAGCAAAGCATCTACTTCTTCCACCTCTATAAGCAATCGCGCTGCAGTAGTAGCCCGGGTATGAAGTCTCTGGTAAAATTCCTCCTTTCGGAATGAAGATGAGAACAGGTAAATAGTAACTGATCCCGCTATCCAGAGAATGGTGAAGACGAGGATGAACCGAATGGTCAGTGTTTCCTTGATATTCATTCGTCCGACTCGACAACATCCAAAAAATATCCCATTCCTACTCGGGTATGAATCAATTTCGAGTCAAAATTCCTGTCTATCTTTTTACGAAGAATATTGACATAGACATCCACCACGTTGGTTCCCGGATCAAAATCCAGATCCCACACATGCTCAGTAATAGCCATTCTGGACAAGACCTTCCCCTGATGACGCATTAGATATTCCAATAATGCAAACTCCTTGGCCGTAAGGTCGATTTTCACATTTTTTCTAATGGCTGATTTTCTGGAAAGGTCCAATTCTAGGTCACCTACTTTCAGTGACTTCCCAAAATCCGAACCAGCCTTCTTAGCGTGCACTTTTATCCGCGCCAATAACTCCCTGAAATCGAATGGCTTCACCATGTAGTCATTAGCTCCTGACTCCAAACCATCCACTTTGTCATCAGTGGTTCCTAGCGCCGTGAGCATAATGATTTTGACATCTGATCCCAGGTTTCTGATCTCCTGACAGATTTGAAAGCCGTTCTTTCCGGGCAGAATAGCATCTAACAATAGTAGATCAAAAGGTTGTTGACGAAACAGTCGTAAAGCAAGATCTCCATCATAAGCGACGCTCACTGAGTATCCTTGTTCTTCCAATCCAAGTTTTAGGTGGTCGGCCACTTTGACCTCATCCTCCACCACCAAGATGTGCATCATGAGTGATGCAATCAACGGATTCTAATTTGATAAGTTCTGATTAATCAATGACTATTCGTTGGCCTTCCCTTGCCGACTGAAAAATAGCTTCCACCACTCTGATATCCTTGAGACCTTCTTCTCCCGGCACTATAACCCCGGACTTGTTCATAATGGCTAGTGCATCGTTATCCATTTGCTTGGCTTGCTCATTTTCTATTGGTGCGTTTAGCACTAATCCATCGCTTGTGGAGCCGTTAATACCATTGTAAGCCTGGAACGGTGAAAGCTCGTACCAACCATTCTCACAGTTGACCATCAGATCGTTCAGGTTAGCACCGAAACTGGTTTTGCAATTAGCCATTGCGCCACTAGGAAACTCTAGTTCAAAGGTGGTGGTCTCATCCACTTCCGTATAAATCTCTGGCCGGGTAGTGTTATGAGATGCAGTCACTGCGATAGGTTCTTCTCCGGTCACATATCGGGCTGCATTGAGCGAATACACTCCCATATCGTACATGGCTCCCCCACCCATATCTTTCTCCAACTTCCAGTGATCCGTGCTTCTATTAAAAAACCCAGCTTCAGCAGTCAGTTTGTTGATTTGGCCATAAGGTTTGGTATCAGCCCATTTGATGATTCTTTGCGTATTGGGTTCGTGTTGCATGCGATAGCCTATGCTCAAGTACCGGCTATTCTTTTTACATGCATAGATGATGGATTGACATTCTGCTACCGTTTTCGCCATTGGCTTTTCACACCAGACGTGTTTTCCTGCATTGGCGGCTTTGATAGCGTATTCCGCATGCATCGAGTTGGGTAGTACGATGTAGATCACATCAATGTCATCATTATTGGCAATCTCATGCATGTTTTCATAATTGTAAACATTCTGATCTTTGATTCCATATTTTGATTGCCATACAGGTATTTTGGAAGGTGTACCGGTAACGATCCCACGGAGTTCGCAGTTTTTGGTAAGCTGAAGTGCTGGTGCCAGCAAGTCCGTGCTGTAATAACCAAGACCAACAAGTGCTACACCAAGCCGCTTGTTTTGTGGGAAAAGGATATTCGCAAAGGATGACCCTGGAATGACAGCTAGTGAAGAAAGTGCTGCAGCCTTTTTAACAAAATCGCGTCTTTTGAGCCTTTTCATGACATTTAGGTTTTTTACAATTTACTTAATTTCTAAGCTTTCCATTAAACACGCTCACGTTGCTATTGAATGGATTTCCAGAGGAACGCCGAAAGGTAACTACCTGCCCCACATGCCAAAGAGCATCAGCAATGGGTCCATTAATCTGATTCCAAAAAGGGAAGACATTATCAGACCCTTCGAATTCTATGAATAGCTCACTGAGCGTTACCTGTCCTGACTTGAGCACTTCACTAGATTCCTTAATGTTGAGCAGCGTGGATTTTCTTAACTCATCAAAAGTCATTGCAGAAACATCAACGGAAGACTGAACCTCTTGCCTCATCGTGCACAGCAGAAAATGGGATAAGCCATGAATATGCTCCAGCGTTTCACGGGATGTCCTCGCCTCATCAGATGGTTGGGATTTAAGATCTTCTGGTCTGAGACCATCAGTTGCCCAATAATACCTGAAGCCAAGACCATCAACCATTCTAGCCACAGTGGTTTCCGCATTGAAATCAAGAGGGTAATCAGGTATTTGGGCATAAGGCAGCTCCTGAGCAGACAAGTGCACAGAAATCGATGCAAATAGTATAGCAAACTGGTATTTCATGGCATATTGGTTTTTAGAATAGAGACGAAATCGAACCTGAAAATATCCAGGTTTTGTGTGATTGGACAAACTCATTCTGACAAAATATTTACTAATATGAGATATACTTTAAGTATAAAACCCTTCTAAACAGCCGATTTAGCCGCTTGGCAAGGTGATTGAACCATTGATAGTAAAAACCACTATCACTATGAGAACTATATTATACATTGTAGCTTTAATATTAATCATCGGCTGGGTACTGGGCTTCTTTGTCTACAGTGCCGGACAATTGATCCACGCCCTGCTCGTAATTGCCATTATTGCATTATTGGTAGGCGTCATCAAGCGAGCATAGAAAAGTAATTATCTCAGAGCACCTGCACTATGAAAGAATTCAATGGTCGAATCTCTATAGTAAGATGCGGGTGTTTTGAGATTAATCCACTAAGGACTCGCCGTTTAAATCTGTTGTGAGAATTTCGCTCATGTAATCGAAAAAGGGTTTAAGACGTAGAAATCCATCATTAAGTTTAATCATAAAATCCTTCGCTAGTACTTCCGTATCGGAAAACGAATGCTCCACATAAAATTGCTTGTGTCGGATTAGATCAATCGCTTCATCTTCCTGACTAAACCCCTTAGGAGAGGTCTTCACTTTCTCCCCCTTCAATCCACCAAAATAGTTACCAAAATCCTTATCAGCCAAAATTTGCACTAAAGGATCTGGATACTGACTGATTTGATTTCTAACGTGCAGTAAGTCCTGTGCGTTGGGACCAAAAAAACCTCCGGCCAGAAAGGAATTACCACGCTCTATCTGAAAGTAATAGCCTCCTCGAAGGAAATGAGTGGCTCTTTTGAAATTACCAGCTAAATACGGCTTGTATGGTGTCTTATCTTTAGAAAACCGCACATCTCGATAAATTCGGTATACCCGACCCTTTTCTATTTGATCATGGGCCTTCATAAGCTCCATTAATTCCAGATGGAACCCTTTAAACTCATTGTAGATGGCTTGATATCTCGGTTTATTTTGATCAAACCACTCTCGGTTATTATTTCTGGACAGGTCATCTAAGAAGTTAAAAGTATCCGAAGTTATCGTTTTCATCGAGCCAATTTAAACAAAAAGAGGTCTCAACGAGACCTCCTTTTCAATGTTAACCTAATATAATTTAAACAGTATAATATGCTTAAGCACTGGCCTTGATGGCCTTATTTTTTACCGATGTTATTTTGTTGATCGCATCGACATATGCTTTGACAGATGCGATGATCATGTCCTTATGCACACCGAATCCCATGTAATGTTGATCCTCATACTTCACACGCAAGTGTACTTTGCCATCATCGTCTCTGTTGCCCATAGATTGTACCAAAAACTCGTCCATATCGAACGTATCTCCAAGAATTTGATCAACAGCTCTGAAGGCCGCATCAACAGATCCCGTTCCGGTGGCGGATGCATGCTGCACCTCATTGTTCACCTCCAACTCCACAGTAGCAGATGGGAACACATTTTCACCACAAATGATTTGTACGTTTTTCAATTTGATCCCACCTTCAGGAAGTGAGCCTTCGATAAGCACAATCAAGTCTTCATCGGTTACGTCTTTTTTCTCATCCGCCATCTTTAGGAACTCTTCATAAACTTCCTCTACACGCTTCTCATCCAGATCATAACCCAATCGGTGCAGGTGATACTTCAGTGCAGCCTTACCACTTCTAGCAGTTAAGATGATGGATGACTGTGGGATACCTACATCCTCTGGATCCAGGATTTCATAGTTTTCTCTATTCTTGATCACCCCATCCTGGTGAATACCAGAGGAGTGAGCAAAAGCATTTCGACCTACGATCGCCTTGTTTGGCTGTACCGGCATGCGCATCATCTTACTTACCAAAAGGCTCAAAGCGTAAATATGCTTGCTGTTAATGTTGGTATGCACGTCTATGTCTTTGTGCGTTTTCATGATCATGGCCACTTCTTCCAGCGATGTATTACCAGCACGCTCGCCTATTCCATTAATCGTTACTTCTACCTGACGCGCTCCATTCATAACTCCAGACATGGTATTGGCCGTTGCCAACCCTAGGTCATTGTGACAGTGGCAAGAAATGATCGCCTTGTCTATGCCTTTTACATTTTCTTTTAGGAACCGAATTTTTTCACCGTATTCTTCTGGAAGACAATAACCAGTGGTATCAGGGATGTTCACCACCGTAGCTCCAGCTGCTATGACTGCCTCTACCATTCGCGCGAGGTATTCATTTTCAGTTCGTCCGGCATCCTCACAGTAAAACTCCACATCCTCTACATACTTCTTAGCGTATTTGGTAGCAGCTATTGCTCGCTCCAAAATCTTCTCGCGATCGCTTTTAAACTTATGCGTGATGTGGTAATCAGAAGAACCGATTCCCGTATGGATACGCTTGCGTTTAGCATACTTCAATGCATCGGCTGCAAAATCAATGTCCTTTTCAACCGATCGGGTCAGGGCACAAATGATTGGCTCCGATACGGCCTTGGAAATTGCAATCACTGAGTTGAAATCCATCGGGCTTGAAATCGGAAATCCAGCCTCAATTACATCCACGCCAAGTATCTCCAGCTCTTTTGCTATCTCAATCTTCTCAGGCGTAGATAGCTGACAGCCAGGCACTTGCTCTCCGTCTCTCAATGTAGTGTCAAATACATATACTTTATCACTCATGATTGTTCCGTTTATGATGCGACTGCTGCCTTGATCCGGTCTACGACCAACTGACCAACAGCATCAGTTCCCAATATTTTATCTTTAGGTGTGTTGTTCCCTGCAATATCGGCTGTTCTATAACCGTCTTTTAATACGCCATCTACCGCGTCAATAACTGCCTGACTTTCTTCTTTCATTCCAAAAGAGATATCGAGAAGCAAAGCAGTAGAGAGGATAGTTGCTAGTGGGTTGGCTTTATTCTGACCTGCAATATCTGGAGCTGATCCGTGAATGGGTTCGTAAATACCCACGCTATCTCCTACAGATGCGGAAGCCAGCATCCCCAGTGAACCTGCAATTTGAGAGGCCTCATCTGTCAATATATCTCCAAACATGTTTCCAGTGAGTACCACATCAAACTGTTTAGGATCTTTGATCAATTGCATGGCTGCATTGTCAATAAACATATGCACCAATGTCACTTCCGGATAGTCTTTGGCTACTTCATTGACTGTTTCTCTCCAAAGTCTGGAAGACTCCAATACATTGGCTTTGTCCACAGAGTGAACGATTTTGCGACGGGTCATTGCCGCATCGAATGCCTTTTCAGCAATGCGTCGAACCTCCATTTTGGAGTACCGCATGGTGTCAATAGCTACTTCGCCATTTTCCTGACGCTCCCTTGGCTCCCCAAAGTAAATACCACCAGTCAGTTCACGGAAGAACAAGATATCCGCTCCCTTTAAAATCTCTGGCTTGATACTGCTGGCATGCGCCAACTCATCAAAAATCTGAATCGGGCGGATGTTGGTATAAAGCCCCAATGATTTTCTAATCTTAAGTAACCCTTGCTCTGGTCTTACTTTCTTGGAAGGATCGTTATCATACATCGGATGACCTACCGCTCCTAACAGAATCGCATCTGCCTTTCGGCACGCATCCAAAGTAGTGTCTGGTAGAGGTTCGCCCGTTGCTTCGATGGCCGCATGACCAATCAAATGATTCTCAAAAGAGAAGGTATGACCGAAAGCATCAGCGATATTTTTTAAAACATCATTACCCCATGCTGTTACTTCCGGTCCGATACCGTCTCCTCCAAGTATTACAATATTCTTATTTGCCATTATGCTCTTCTATATCTAATTGACTAAAAAACGACTCGTTTAGACTCAAACGCTTCAATGCTTTCCTTTCCACTGATGATGTAGTCGATATCATCATATCCTTTTATCAGGCACATTTTCTTGTAAGCATTGATTTCGAACGACTCAGACTTACCTGTCGATTCATTGGTGATTTTTTCGGTTTCCAAATTCACCGTGATTTTGGCTTCTGGATTGCTCTCGATAGTTTCGAGCATCTCATTTAGAAATGTATCGGTCACCTGAACCGGTAGCAAGCCATTATTAAGTGAGTTGCCTTTAAAAATGTCCGCAAAAAAACTGCTCACAACTACAGCAAAACCAAAGTCTTTGATCGCCCATGCTGCATGCTCACGGCTACTTCCACAGCCAAAATTTTTACCAGCAACCAATACTTTACCGCTGTAGGTGTCATCATTCAGGACAAAGTCCGCTTTTGGCTGGTCATTGCTGTCATACCTCCAGTCACGGAATAGGTTATCACCAAAACCTTCCCTGGTCGTCGCCTTTAAGAAACGAGCGGGTATAATCTGATCTGTATCTATATTTTCGATTGGCAGTGGAACTGCCGTGCTAGTCAAAGTAGTAAATCCCATTATGCAATCATTTCTCTAATGTCCGTAATCTCACCTGTCACTGCTGCTGCTGCTGCCATCAACGGGCTAACTAAAAAAGTCCGTGCCCCAGGACCCTGGCGTCCTTCGAAATTTCTATTCGAAGTACTTACACAATACTTGCCGGCTGGCACTTTATCTTCATTCATTCCCAGACATGCAGAACAGCCCGGTTGACGAAGCTCGAAACCAGCCGCTACAAATACCTTATCAAGACCTTCCTCCATGGCCTGTGCTTCTACTCCTTTAGATCCAGGAACAATCCACACATTAACACCATCCGCCTTTTTCTTTCCTTTTACAAAATCAGCTACTTCACGCAAATCTTCGATTCTTGAATTGGTACAACTTCCGATGAAAACGTAATCGATCTTTTTCCCTTGCAGTGCCTGATTTGGGTCGAGACCCATGTAGGTAAGTGCTTTGGTCATGTCTTTGGATGTACCATTTACGGCAATGTCTGGAATGGATTGTGTGACGCCCATCCCCATGCCCGGGTTCGTACCATATGTAATCCATGGCTCGATATCTTCGGCATTAAATTTCTCTACTCGGTCATACTCGGCATCTGCATCCGTTGGTAAGGACTTCCAGTAAGCTACTGCCTTATCCCAGTTTTCCCCTTTTGGAGCAAATTCCCTGCCTTTTAAGTAGTCAAATGTGGTTTCATCAGGTGCAATCATACCTCCGCGTGCTCCCATTTCAATACTCATATTACAGATGGTCATACGCGCTTCCATAGAAAGCGACGTAATTGCGGAGCCTGCATACTCTATGAAGTAGCCGGTACCACCAGCTGCAGAAAGCTGTGTGATGATGTATAAAATAATGTCTTTAGCTCCCACACCTTTACCGAGCGTACCATTAACCTCTATGCGCATGGTCTTTGGTCGGTACTGAAGCAAACACTGAGTGGCTAGTACCTGCTCTACCTGGGATGTTCCGATTCCAAAAGCAATGGAACCAAAAGCACCATGTGTAGAGGTATGGCTATCACCACAAACCATGGTCATGCCCGGTTGTGTCAAACCAAGGTCTGGTCCGATCACATGCACAATACCTTGTTTCTCATGACCTAAATCGTATAGCTCTACCCCAAACTCCTCACAGTTTTCTCGTAGTTTCTGAACCTGAAAACGTGAAAGCTCCTCCTTAATCGGTAGGTGCTGGTTGATAGTAGGCACGTTGTGATCGGCGGTAGCTGTGGTCTGAGTTGGTCTCAAAACCGGCAGTCCTCTGCGGCGGAGGCCATCAAAGGCTTGAGGTGAAGTCACCTCATGTATGTAATGTCTATCAATGTAAAGTACTTCCGGATATTCCGGTTTGGATGAAACCACGTGTGATTCCCAAACTTTCTCAAAAAGTGTCTTTCCCGCCATTAAACCTTGTCGTCTATTTAGTTGCTCTGAATTCTATCATGTAATCTAGATGTCGTGATAGGAAGAGTAAAACCTAATAAAAATTTAATTACGATTTCTAAACACACTCTTATTCCACATTATTGCTAAATTGTGAATTAAAATAGACTTTAAGTACTATGTCTAAGGATAGGTCTGACCATTTGTACACGCTCATCAAGTCCATGAAGAAAAGCGAAAAACGCTACTTCAAAGTACGCAATAAGGGGCTGTCTAAAGAGGAGTCAAAATACCTCTTGTTATTTGATGCACTGGCGGAGCAAGAAGCATTTGATGAGGAGCTAATTATTCGATGCAATAAGTGGGTGAACCCAACGCAGTTCAGCAACTTAAAAGCACACCTTTACAAGAAATTATTACAAAGCCTGAAGGAATACACGGCTTCCTCAAACGAAGACATTAGTATCCGCGAGCAAATTGATTACATACAGATACTTTTTGATCGGAGCCTATATCAGCAAAGCATGCAGCTACTGCAAAAGGTGAAAAAGGTGACGAAAAAAAGTGACAACCTGGAACTACAGCTGGAAGTGTTGAAATGGGAGAAGAACCTACTACCATTTACACTTGGCAGAAATAATCAACAACGGGTCAACCAGATTGTGGAGGAATCCAATAAGATTAATGAGCGCATTACCAGAGTCAATATACTAACGAACCTTACAGTAGAACTCAATGCCATATACCTCCGCACCGGATACATTCGGAACAGAGAAGACAAGGAACGCATTCAACGTATTTTTGATGATCAGCTACCTGAATGGACCGTTGAGGATTTTTCGCTCCGAGAGAAACTACTCTGGTATGAAATCCAACTTAGCTATTATAGTTTCATTCAGGAATTTGAAGAGGTCTATCACTATGCTCAAAAATGGGTAGACCTTTTTGATAATGTACCAGGCTCTGCTTATTACCTGGAGATGTACATCAAGGGACTCAATCAGTTACTAAATGCTCAATCGCGTTTAATGAAGTATGCTGAGTTCATGAAGACACACAGAAAACTTCGTGAACTATCCAGTCATCGACTCATTGGCGTAAACGGAAACCTTCAAATCAGACTGTTTAAATACAGCTACGCTCATCAGTTTAACGGGTATTTTATGCTCGGTGAGTTTGCGAAAGGAGTACAACTACTCCAGCGCATTGAAGCACGTTTGGAAAGTTACATTGGCATGCTAGACAAGCACTCTGAACTGATACTCTTCTATAAGATTGCATGCCTTTATTTTGGCAATGGCAATTACCGTAAAGCTCTAAAATGGCTGAATCGCATCATTAATTCAGATGATCAGGATCTTCGAGAAGACGTGCACTCTTTTGCCCGAATCATTAACCTAATCACTCATTATGAATTGGGCAATAGAGATGTAATTGACTACTACATTCGATCCACTTACCGGTTTTTACTGAAGAAAGATGACCTTCACACTTTCCAGCAAAATATCCTGGAATTTCTAAAGAATCTATCCAGAGAAATCACTCCGAATCAGCTGATTGACCGATTCAAGGAACTCAGAGATAAATTAATCCTGCTTTCAGAAAGCAAATATGACAAGCGGGCTTTCGTATACTTTGACATCATTTCCTGGCTGGAAAGTAAGATAGAAAATCAGTCTGTTGGAGAAGTTATCAAAGCCAAAAATATTGAAAAACTCAAACCTTCTAGAGAGAAGTAAAATGGCTTAGAAAGATTATAAAAACAAAGAGTTGATCCGTTCTATGAGCAAGTAAACACGCTTTTATTGAAGTCTAAACTATCTCAGAAATACGGACTTTTTTCAACACTTCTAGTATTTAGTTTTAGTAGAGTGACCTTCTCATTTTTACCTGAAAAACGCTCTAAAAAATGGACTTGCCACAAAATTTAGACATTAGGAGATTTATTCAATATTCGAGTTAATTGAAGTAACCCAAAGTAACTATTTAGCTTTCAGGGCGTTATTCTTTGTGAAAATGCAAAATCTGAGCTACTTTTAATTATTAAACTATCTTCAGGCACCTTTAGCTATGAATCTAAATCTAAAATCTGATCAACTTCTCTTTTTGCACAAAGGGACAATAACCAAAGAGCTAATCGAATTGGTAGTGGAAGCTTTAGAGCAAAGCGTAACCAATTTGGAAGGCGATAGAAAGGTTAGACGCAAAATCACCAATGTTTTTATCGAAGTTTTTCAGAACATCGGATATCATGGCGTAAAGAGCCCTCAGTTCAGTAGTTCCGATATGGTCATCGTATTGTCGCTTGATAAATATTATAAAATAGGTACCCGAAACCTGATCAAAAAAGACACACAGGAAAAGATCGAAGGGAAGATCAAACAAATCAACGGAATGGATTCTGAACAGCTTCGTGAAGAGTACAAAAAAGCGCTAAGTAGCAATGAGCTGTCTGAAAAAGGAACTGCAGGACTTGGCTTCATAGACATTGCTCGCAAATCCGGCGAAAAGCTTTATTGCGAGTTTGAAGAAGCCAATGACGAGTATTCCTTCTTCTATTTTGAAACGCGAATCGCTAAAGATCAATCTCCAGAAGCCAAAGCAAAGCGTAAAGCTGCTTCCGTTCAGAACTAATCTTTTATTCGGCTAAACCGCAATGCTTTCAGCATGAAGTCAGGCAGTGGCTTCAATGGATCACGTTTTTCCACATCAAGGAAGATTCCGAATTTCTCCATAATTGGAATTTTGTATACCTCGATCATTTCGAGCAAAATACCATCAGGATCATCGATATAGGTACAATGAACCCGTGTAGTTCCACCCATATCCAGGGTGTCTTTGGTGTCACAAGTAAACCCAAATCCTTTTGCATCAAGGTCTGTTCCCAACGCTTTCATGCCGCGTACATCTAAGCCAATGTGAACAAACCCAACATCTCCCCATATACGTCCTTTCCATACCTTCTTAGGTGTATAATCTATGGCTTGTATTAATTCGATGTATGTATCTGCAGAAACTTTAGCAAAACCACCTCCCGGAGGATTTGACTGAGCCAATCGAACACGTCGAAATGTCTTATCTCCTCCTTTCAAAGACTTAAAATCGGCAAACTCACCCGTCTCATCATAGACCACCTGATCATAGCCGAGTATATCTGAGTACAGTTTTCTTGACTCATCTATATTCGTCACTCCAACAACACACCCATTCGGCCCACCAGTCACATGCTTGCTTTTAGTATAGAAGTTTTTTCCTTCTACTACCTGAAAAATTAACTCATTGGGGTCCTGCACATAGAATGTAGAGGTACCATCTGGCATCTTTACTATATCGGACAAAAGCGCTGCACCTTCAGCCATAAAATAGTCAAAAGCCTTCTGTACATCCCTCGACTTCACCTGAGTAATGTAGATAGCAATATCTCCCAACTCGATATCAAACCCCACCTTCCGAGGCTCGAATGACGTAGGATTTACAACTTCCATGGCACATCCACCCTGAAGATTGAGAATCATAGATGCGCGCTTGGTGATGGTTTCGTTGTGGGTATAAACGTCCATCAACGGAGCAGGAGCCACACCGTCAAACATTCGGATGTCCATTCCTAAAAACTTGCGGTACCATTTCTGAGATGCTTCTGAATCCAATACACCAACACCGATGTGCTGAATCCCATTAATGCGCTTATACATGTGATTGCTATTGATTGCTGGCAAAAATAATCAAGTAGGTAAAGTTTGAGGGGTTTTTCAAAAATAGTCTTCTTACTTATTTTTCAACATCTTTTCAATTTCCTGCAAATCATCCCTGAGCCTGGCTGCTTCCATAAAATCGAGATCTTTGGCTGCTTTTTCCATGTTTTTACGCGTGTCATTGGCCAGCTTTTTAAGCTGATCCTTATTCATGTACGCTACCACTGGATCTGCAGCAACAGAGGCTTCTTTTTCCTCACCCGTGTAGTATTGCTTCGCACCCTTCTTCTTGTCAGCCGCTGAAGTCTGTCCCAGAATTGCTTCTCGGTTCTTAATAATGGTCCTAGGCGTAATGCCATGCTCAGCATTGTATGCCTCCTGAATGCTTCTTCTTCTATTGGTTTCATCCATGGACTTTTGCATAGAATCAGTAATCTTATCCGCATACATAATCACCATGCCATTTTCATTACGAGCAGCCCGACCGATAGTCTGCACCAAGGAACGCTCATTTCTCAAAAACCCTTCTTTATCTGCATCTATTATAGCCACTAGTGATACCTCTGGTAGATCGAGTCCCTCACGTAAAAGGTTGACTCCTACCAACACATCAAAAACACCAAGTCGAAGCTCTCGCAAAATCTCCACCCGATCCAAGGTATCTACCTCTGAGTGAATGTACCTGGTTTTCACCCCTGCATTGACTAAATATTTGGTGAGCTCCTCTGCCATTCGCTTGGTCAATGTAGTACAGAGTACCCGCTCTTCTCTTTCTACTCGCAACTGTATCTCTTCCATGAGATCATCAATCTGATTGACACTCGGCCGCACTTCAATAATCGGATCCAACAAACCTGTCGGGCGGATTAGCTGCTCTACAATAATTCCTTCAGACTTCCTTAGCTCATATTCCCCCGGTGTAGCGCTTACAAAGACCACCTGATTGATCATTTCCTCAAATTCATTAAATGTCAATGGGCGATTATCCAATGCTGATGGCAGTCTGAATCCAAAATCCACAAGGTTTACCTTCCTACTTCGATCACCACCCCACATCGCTCTTACCTGCGGAATGGTCACATGGCTTTCATCTATTAGCATCAGGTAATCATCTGGAAAATAGTCCAACAAACAGAAAGGCCTTGCTCCAGGGTCACGTCGATCAAAGTATCGCGAGTAATTCTCCACGCCGGAGCAATAGCCGATCTCGCGGATCATCTCCAAATCAAACTCGGTCCGTTCTTTTAGTCTTTTCGCTTCCATAAACCGTCGTTCCTGCTCGAAAAACTGTACCTGAGCAACCAGGTCGTCTTGTATTTCATAAATCGCCGTATTCAGTAAGTCTTTGCCAGTCACGAAAAGATTTGCCGGAAATATGGTCACTATTCGCTCCTCTGAAAGCTTCTCTCCTGTATCAGGGTTGATTCGCTGGATGGTTTCGATTTCATCTCCCCAAAAAATAAACCGGTAAGCAAAATCAGCATAAGCAACAAAGACATCCACTGTATCTCCTTTTACGCGGAATGTTCCGCGCTTAAATTCGGTCTCCGTTCGACTATATAAGATATCCACCAGATTAAACAGAAACTGACTTCTGGGAACTTCATCCCCTTCTTGTATTTTGATTACATTCTTTCCGAACTCCTCTGGATTACCAATACCATAAATGCAGGAAACGGATGCCACCACGATTACATCGCGCCTTCCGGAAAGTAGCGATGATGTAGCACTTAGACGAAGCTTCTCAATCTCCTCATTGATCGAAAGATCCTTTTCTATGTATAGATTGGTTGTAGGAATGAATGCCTCTGGCTGGTAGTAATCATAGTAACTGATAAAATACTCAACCGCATTCTCTGGAAAGAAACTCTTAAACTCGCCATAGAGCTGAGCTGCAAGCGTTTTATTATGGCAGAGAACCAGTGTCGGTTTTTGCACACTCTGGATCACATTAGCTGCCGTAAACGTCTTACCTGATCCAGTTACTCCGAGCAGCGTTTGAGCCGCCTCACCCTCATTTACTCCTTCTACTAATTGATCTATTGCTTTCGGCTGATCACCGGTAGGTACGTACTCCGAACTTAACTTAAAATCCATGCAATTATCCGTTCCAAATTTCCCAGGCTTTGTCGGCTTGTAGGTGTAGCATTTCCAAGCCGTTCTTGGTTCTTGCTCCTCTCTTTCTTCCTTCTTTCATGAAAGCCGTTTCCTCGGGATTGTAAACGAGATCGTAAATGTATTGTTCGGCATGGATCGCGTCATAGGGAATATCTGGCTTTAGCTCAATATCAGGATACGTCCCAAGCGGTGTGGTATTGACAATCATGTCCACCTTTTTTATATAGGAAGGATCTTCCTTCAATTCGCGATAAACCAGATCGCCTTTCAATTTTTGCCTGGACACCACCATATACTTGATTCCCAAATCAAGAAAGGCAGCTTCTACTGCCTTCGAGGCACCTCCGCCTCCTAATATTAGTGCCTTATTCACCGTAACTTCTCCCTGGAAATAATTAATTATGGATTGCTTGAAAGCAAAAAAGTCACTGTTGTATCCAACAAGTTTTGTTCCTTCCTTTTTAATCACATTCACCGCCTCTACTTTGTGTGCGCTGCTATCCAGTCGATCCAGAAATCGGCGAATATTCTCTTTATGCGGAACAGTGACATTAACACCAACCAAATCCGGATACCTCTCCCAAAGCGCGGGAAAGTCTTTTAAGTACTCGGTTTCAAACAGATCATACTTATGATCACTTAAGCCCAGTCGTTCGAATTTTTCATTGAAATAACCTCGTGAAAAAGAGTGCCCCAAAGGGTAACCTACAAGACCAAATCGTTTCATATATATAAGCCAGTTAATGTTCCGTGAAAATGGTTGGGGAAGGAACTAAACGCTAAATATATAAAGAGAATTGGTAATAAAGGCGTCTCAGGCTATTTATCCGATTGGCTTGTGTTGGCATATTTCTCCATAAGCCACACGAGTAGAAAACCCACAAGCATCAATGCCAGAGCTATCCAAAACTGTGAACCAATCTCAGGAAGATACCATTGATAACCCACAGCCTTTTCTTTTCCACTTTCCAGGAGTAAATATTGGGTATCCTTCCATGGCCAAATAATCGCAAGTGATCCTGCCACAAAGCCAGTCAAAATACTCACAGTAAAATCCTGATAGTTCTTAAATAAGAAAGAAAGCAACCTGGAGAACAATACCAACCCTAAAATACAACCAAGTGCAATCGGTACCAAAATGGAAAAGTTTAAGGTGCTAATACCCTGCATGACCAATACGTAATTGCCCATGAGTAAAAGAATGTAACTACCCGAGAGACCGGGCAGAATCATACTGCAAATCGCTACCGCACCACATACCGACAAATAAATAAATGACGCATTCGGTTCGGCTGGTGGCAAGAATGCTATTCCCGCCGCCACCAACACTCCTATAATCAGGGCCATGACATTGGCCGGATTGAATTTGGAAATCTGCTTACCTACACCCAGTATAGACGCTACTATCAGACCAAAAAAGAAGGCCAGCGTAAGAATTTCGTGATTCACGAAGGCATATTCCAGCAGCTTGGCAAGACTTAGAATGCTGATCCCAATTCCAGAAAAAAGTGCGATTAAAAAATAAAGATCCGTCTTGGCTACAAATACCTTAAAATCTCCAGCGACCAGGAGTCGAAGTGCGTTTAGATCAAATGACTTTAATGAGTCAATCAACCGTTGATAAATCCCGGTAATAAAGGCAATGGTTCCACCGGATACACCTGGAATAACATTGGCCGCACCCATGGCCAGTCCCTTAAAAAAGAAACTTAGGTAAGATTTCATTGATTGAGGAAGAAATCAAATGTATCTCCTCTCAAGCCTAGTCGGATGGTTTCCAAAGGAATCACCTCGTTTGGAGCAATGTTACCAAGATTAACATTCGAACCGATCAACTTAATAAACCAAACCTGTTGTTCTTTTTGAGGAGCTTCCCACAAGATTTTATCTTCAGGTATTTTCGTTAAAATCTCCTCTACCAATCCCTGACGAACCTCACCAGAATCTCTGAAAAGACCGACATTTCCACTCTCACGAGCTTCTCCTATCACTTTCCAGGCACCTGCATCCAATTCAGTCTGCATTTGCTCAATCCATTTGTAAGGAGGAATGATCTTAGCTGCATCCTTAGAACCGACTTCCGAAAGCACAGTCACTTGTTTGGAAAGAGTATGGATGTATTCGCATTTCTTATCGTGATCCATCACCAAACTACCATCCGAAACTTCAGCGTATTCTAAATTGAAGTCGTCTAGAACTTTCTGATAATCTTCAAACTGATCACGAATAATAAATGCTTCGAATAGTGTACCTCCCAGGTAAACTGGAATTCCAGCTGCCTTATACACATCGAGTTTCTTTCTCAGATTTTTTGTCACAAAGGAAGTTGCCCACCCTAGCTTAACGATATCGATAAAGTCACCTGAAATGTCAATCATATCTTCCACCTCTCTTACACTTAGTCCTTTATCCATAATCATGGTGTAACCAGTGTTTCTGGGCTTGACAGTTCTTTCAGGAATTTGATTTAAATGATAATTCATACAATGCTCGGTCGCTGATTTTTGCAAAGCCACAAAAATCATGAATTCTATTGAAAATGACTCAGCTATTTAACTGTTTTTACGGTATTGCTCTATGATTTTATAGAGGGCCTTTTGAGTTTGCAGGTTTGGAAAGAACTCAAATAATTGCAAATGGCCTTCAAAATCAAGCATTAAACCCGTTTCCAGGCGATTTATCGCCATCTTGTACCTTCCGTCTTCTATCAGATAAACAACACTGCGGTAATATAGATCAGCACATTCCGGGCAATCTACCAAGCCATCTTCAATCAAGTTCTGAGCATGTTCGAAATCTCCCTGCTCATAATAGACATAAGACCAATCCAGCCAAACATGTGGGTTTTCTGAATCTATCTGTGAGGCTTCAGCATAAGCTTCTGTTGCAGAGACAATATTCCCTGTTTTAAATTCGGCATCAGCGACTGCCTTCCAGTACGACGCATTCTCGACATCAAGCTTCAATGCCTTGTTAAAAAAATGAATGGCTTCATACCATTTCTCCTGATGAGAAAGACAAATACCTAACCCGTACCAGGATTCATGGTAGAGGCTATCAAGCTTAGTCGCTTTGTGGTAATGTTTTATCGCTAGATCGTATTGTTCTAGCTTTTCGTAAGCAGCGGCTATATGACAATAGGTTTCAGAAGTAGGACCTTCCAAATCCATTGTTCTGACATAGGCGTTGAGCGCCTTATCGTACTGATGTAAGTTCATGTACGCATTGCCCATATTAAAATGAGCGCTGCTAAAATCATCATCTATGGCCACAGCATACTCATAAGCATCAACAGCTTTGTCGTACTGCGTGAGTTTATTATAGACTATTCCCAGGTTATACCAAGCGTATTCAGAGTAAGGGTCCTGATCAATAAACTTATGGTAATAGTCCAGACTGGTCTCCAACTCTCCGGATACATCCAGACAATACGCCAGCTCGTACAAAGCATTTTCATTGAGCATATTGTGCTCTATCGCCAGTTTGTGGCTGTCAGCAGCCTTGCGGTGATCGCCCATCCCCTGGTACGCCAGCCCTATGGAGTAGTAGATTTCGTCCTTATCCTCGGCAAACTCCAATGTTTTTTCGTAGCAATCAATTGCTTCCTGGTACTGAGACATCAGGGAATGAATGGTTCCTTTTTGTATCAGCATTTCAGGATCATTTGGATGGAAGCTGAGCGCCTTTTCCAAAATCTCAATAGACTCAACATGCCTATCCAGCTTCACTAGCACGTCTGCAAGCTCCATGGTCAGATCAATGGAGTATGAATATTGCTCCAAACCTAACTCACACGCTTTAAGTGCTTTAGCGAATTTTTCATGATTTTGGTAATACCCGATGACTTCCAGATAGGCATCTTCGTCAAAGTAGTAAGACTCTTTGTTTTTAAGGAATGCTTCGAACTTTCTTATCAACTCCCTCTCTTCCTTGCGCTTATACTCTTCTTGCATATAAAAAAGTTAAAAAGTATGTCTTGGATGATGTATGAATATACTCGAATTCTTAATGGATCGTGTCATTGGTACATTAAAAGTTATCCACAACAAACTGATCAAATAAGTTCATTGTTCTTTAACATTTGAGGAATAATTCTCTGTTTCATCGATTTTTCAAAAACCGGTAGCTGGCTTGAACGATGAAGATCCGACCCAACAAAGTCGACCATCTCTTCCTTTAATAACTGAATCGCAATTTTCTGTGGTTCCCGACCATAGGCACCAACCAGAGATGTAGTAGTAATCTGTAAGTTCACTCCTTGCTTCTTGACTTTTTTCAGCCAAAACAAATCTCCTGAGAGATAAGTATATCGTTCTGGATGAGCCAATATGGGTGTGTAATCATTCGATTTTAGCTTGAACACCACTTCATCAAAGATCAAAGGACGGTTCATGAAAGGCGTTTCAACTAACACATAGTTAGAGTCACCAAATGACATTAACTCTTCTCCACTCTCTATCAACCTAAGAAACTCAGAGTCGATAAAATATTCCGCTGCAGCCTCTACTTTGATTTTCAAGCCTGATGCTTCTACAACTTTCTCAAGAGCGCTCAAACCATCGCAAATTGAATCCTTGGTGTTGGGATAATAATCAGAATGAATATGTGGAGTGGTGATGATTTTTTGATACCCCATCTTCTCCATACCGGTCAGTATCTCTATTGATTCTTCTACAGATTTCACCCCGTCATCAATCCCTGGGATTAAGTGACTGTGAATATCCACCTTCACGGAAATGGGCTTCTTGCTCCCGAACCAACCTAACATTTATCCTTCCCCGTTTTATTCCCGCGCAAAAGTAGACACTTACTTTGACTCCTCATAGTATCCATAACCATACCCATAACCGTACCCGTGACCATAGGACTTACTATTGGCACTTAATGAGTTAAAAATGACTGTTAGATTCGAGAACTGGTTAATTTTCTTGAGATTATCAATTGATTTCGTAAATGATCTTTTAGAATAATCCGCTCGAACAATATAAAGCTGAAGGTCGGAAATTTTCATTGATAGCACGGCATCCGTTACCAATCCTACAGGTGGCGTATCCAGTATTATCAAATCATACTTTGACTTTAAGTCATCCAGGAGTGCTTTATACTCATCATTCAAAATAAGTTCAGAGGGGTTGGGTGGTGTCGGTCCGGCAGGAATGTATTGTAAATTTTCTATCTCTGTATCTCTGATACAGTCTTCTAGACGATCCTTACCAATGAGCAATGTGCTCATCCCCTTATAATGTGGCTCATCACCAAATGCCAGATGAACCTTCGGCTTTCTCATATCCAAATCCACAATGCATATTTTTAGATTAGACAAAGCCAAAATTGCTCCCAGATTTACGGTAACAAACGTTTTTCCTTCACCCGAGATCGTAGATGTAATCGTAATTAGCTTGTTTTTCTTGGAGCCATTCAGAAATTCCATATTGGTTCGGATCGTACGCAAAGCTTCACTTATAGCTGACTTACTATTCTGATTGATAACCAACTTGGTTAGAGACAACTTCTCGCCTTTATACTTTGGTAAAGAACCCAAAATTGGAGCATTCACCAGGTTCTCCAATTCCTTAATGGAAGTAATTCGATCGTTTAACAAGTAACGAATCAGCACGAAAAAAATAGAAAGGACAAATGCTCCGGCAATCGCTCCTCCATATATTAAAAAAGGTTTGGGCTCTATGGGAACACTAGGAAAGCTTGCTGGCGATAAAACAACGAAATTGGTAACCGTCCCCGCTTTTGTGATTTCGAGTTCCATTTTGGACCTTGTAAGGTTGAGCAAGAAACTCTCCTGTAATGAATAAAATCGACGGGTCTTATTGTACTCGGTACTCATTGAAGGCATATTGGAAAAAGATCGTTCCATGAAGGTTTTACGCCGCCTCATTGAGTTCAATCGACTTTCAAGATTCTCGGAATACTCACTCAGAATACTATTAAATTGCTCCTTTTCGACTTCAAGGTCTTTCTTAACCCTTTTAATAACGTATGTATTCTCGTTATAGCTTTGTAGTTTCTTTTGCAACTCTCCATAGGTGGACTGGTACCTCTGAAGATAAGTAGACACTACTGAAGGCAACTGATTTAGCAGCAATGGACTCACCATTAAAATACCATCAGTTGCTATCTGATCCATCAATAGCTCTATCTCTGCTAACTCATTTTCCAATCGTGATTCTGCGCTATCTAGAGAATTTAACAATATAATTGTTTTGGCAATTTCTGTTTGATAGTTGGTTGTCCGATTGTCAATGGTAAACGTCTCAAAGTATTCCTCGAAATCCTCAATTTTATCCTCAGTTTCATCAATCTGAGAGTCCAAAAAACTAATCTTTTGATCTATGGTCTGATTCTTTGCTTGTCTGGTATATTCCAAATACAATGTATCGATTGCCGTAACCAAATCTCTGGCTTTGATTTTATTATGATCGGTCAGAGAAATACGAATCGTTCGTGCATTCAGATTTTCAGGAGCGACTTTTACATTTCTCTGCAAATAACCAATAAGTTCATCCCTACTATTTATGGTGAAATAGTACATGCCCTGTGCTGCCGGGAATTGAAAATTTGCCGACTTCTCTATTAACAAATTGAAGTTAGAATCCTTGATTTCTTCTCCGAAGGAATAAATATCGCCTGTTTCCTCACCAGGATAGATTAGTTCGAACTCCCTATCTGATAGAATCTGCAAATCAAAAGGTCGATTATAGAAATCTGTATTGAATAATTTATAAGAAACTATAAAAGGTGAGTTCTTGTAGCGTTCATCAGTAAGGTAACGTCCGTAATAGTGATAGGACACATCCATATTTACTACATCCAGCACCTTGCTAAAAAAAAGCCTTGACTTCAATAGCTCAATTTCACCAGACATATTGTTTAAGGTATTACTTGCCATTGTAGACCCTAAACCAAGGGAGGTAGCCTCACTCTGAATATCAAGTTTTAAAAGTGACTGAGACTGATATAGAGGTTTTGTGTACCGGACACTCAAGAAAGCTCCCGACAAAGCGATCCCAAAAAACAGAATCACCCATATCAAACTCTTTTTGACAGTATTTAAAAACTTGTCAAAATCAAAAGAGTTTAAGAAATCCTCTGACGAATAGTCCTTATCGATAATACTCGTTTTATTCACCCTGCTGCGTTCTGTAGAAATAATATAAAAGTAAGCACGCCGGTAGTTAAACCTATGATAGAGGACACATCCCGCAACCCTTCTAGCCATGGACGTCTCCAAGGCTGAATGTAAACAATATCACCCGGTTGAACTTCCAAAATCGTAGACCTCATACCTTCAATGGTCGTCAGGTCAATCATATACACCTGCGGGTTGGACAGATCACCTCTGATCAGTTTAACTTCATTGGCTTTGGCTCCAAAATTCAATCCACCAGCAAGTGCCAATATTTCTGCTATTGACATGTTCTCATTTTCAAGAGAAATTACCTGCCCTCCATTTGCCCCAAGCACAATCACCCGTCTATTGCTGACCCTCAATCGTACATAACAAGAAGAATAGTACTCATCATAAAGTTCTGCAAGCTTTATTTCCGCTTCAAGGGTTGTGATTCCAACCAAATCCACAAAACCAATCATCGGCAAATGTGACTGTCCATCCTGATTGATAAAATAAGGCGTTTGAAACTGTCCTCCCTGGCGTTGCACATTATTGGCTCCGCCGAGATCTTTCCTTAATTCAAAGTCAGGATCAATGAGGCGTTCTCCTTCATTGGTGTACACCTGAAACTCAAAAAAATCTCCTTCCTGAAGAATGTAGTTTTTCTCTGCGTCCGCTATGGGTTTGGATAAATCATTTTCCGAAAACTCATCATTCAGTTGAAAAAGTATGTCCTGCTTATAGGCCTTACAGCTAAGAAGGGCTATAGAGATGAATAGGACAATCAGCTTATCGAATTTGCAGCTATATTTCATAAAAATCCTTGCTCAGGACGAATTTAACGAATTAATGGTGAATAGAATGCAAGTAGCAAAGATTCAAGCATTACTTCAACAATTCATCGATCAGTTTCAAGTAACGCTCGATAACAATCTGTTCATCAAATTTTTCAATAATTCTTTTTCTGGATGTTATAGCCATTTGTTCCCGTTCCTCGTCACTCAAGGCAAGGAATAACAACATTTTAGCTGCCAGATCATTGGGGGACTTCACTTTACACAAAAAGCCGTTATCTCCATCCATGACTACATGCCTACATCCAGGCACATCGGTCGCTATCATCGGTTTGGCCATTGCCCCCGCTTCTAATAAAGTACGCGGAGTTCCTTCTCGGTATGAAGGCAATACAATCACATCAGAAGTAGCAATAGCATCTCGAACATCGGTTAGATGTGGTACATATTCGATCAACCCATCTGCAATCCAACCATCCAATTCTTCCTTCTTTATAGAGCGGGCATGTGATGCATCAAATTCCCCGATCAATCGAAATTTAGTGTGAGGCTTCTTCTTTCTTACCAGACGAATCGCTTCAATATAATCATACACCCCTTTTTCCACAATGAGCCTCCCAATCATCGTGAAAACTGGCTGCTCATTTGGTTCTACTTTTACAGGTTGAAAATGAGTGGTGTTAATTCCAGACCCTGGCAGTAAACTTGTTTTGCTTAGTGGAATAGGAATCAAATCGATGAAATCAGATCGATCTTCATCATTTTGGAAAAACACCCAACTATTCTTTTTGAACGCATACTTATACAGTTTTACTGCCAATTTTTTTACGGTTCCCTTCCACAGGAAAACGGTACCCAGACCACTCACATTACAAATGCAAGGTATATGAAGCCCATGACTGGCCAGTGAACCATAGATATTTGGTTTGATGGTGTATGTTAGAAGCACATCAGGCTGTTCATCCTTTAAAATACGGCGCATCGCCATCATTAGCCCGAAATCATTGAGCGGATTCATGCCACTCGCATTCATCTCCAAAGGTCTGTACGAACAACCCAGTTCTACGAGCTTACCGCTGTAGTCATCCTGAGGTGCTATGGCCACCACTTCGTCTCCTCGATCAAGCAACGTTTGAACCAAACCTTTCCTGAAATTGAAAATATTCCAGCTCGTATTGATCATGATCGCTACTTTCATCTAATTATCAGCTCTTTTTTTTACTAATTTTGAACTTCCTAAATACAATTTATGTACTGTAGGACAATAATTGAGTGAATCTATATGATAGAAACCAAAAAAGATCAGGAATACGGCGTGTTGGTGGCAGTTGCTACAAAATTTCAGTCAGATGAAAAAACACAGGAATATCTGGATGAGCTGGAATTTTTGGTCCAAACACTCGATATCAAAGTAGAAAAATCATACTCTCAGAAATTAGAGCATCCTGATACGCGATCCTATGTCGGGAAAGGTAAACTTGAAGAGATCAAAGAATTTGTTAAAGCAAAGGAAATTGGCAATGTCATATTTGATGACGACCTCACTCCATCTCAACTCAGAAACCTTGAAAAAGAATTTAAAGTAAAAGTCTATGATAGAAGTTTACTGATCCTCGATATCTTCTTGAAAAGGGCAAAAACCAATCAGGCAAAAACCCAGGTAGAGCTCGCTCGGTATCAGTACCTATTGCCACGACTAACCCGAATGTGGACTCACCTGGAGCGCCAGCGTGGTGGCACGGCCACTCGTGGTGGTGCAGGAGAGAAGGAGATTGAGACGGATAGAAGGAATATTCGAACCCAAATCAATGTGCTTCGCAAGAAGCTGGACAAAATAGAAACTCAGGCTGCTACCCGAAGAAAATCAAGAGATGGAATCGTTCGAGTAGCGTTGGTTGGATATACCAATGCTGGCAAGTCTTCCCTGATGCGATTGATCAGTAAAGAGAAAGTTTATGCCAAAGATGAACTCTTTGCCACAGTGGACTCCACCGTGCGAAAAGTGGTCATCAATCAACTACCTTTTTTACTGTCGGATACTGTAGGGTTTATCCGAAAACTTCCTCACAACTTGATCGAATCATTTAAATCGACATTGGAAGAAGTAAAAGAGGCAGATATCTTACTGCATGTAATCGATGCGTCTAACCCTTCCTATGAAGACCATGTGGCAGTGGTAGAAAGTACTTTAGAAGAGATAGGTGCTGCTGATATCAAAATGATCAAGGTCTACAATAAGGTTGATAAGATTGAGGACTTGAGCGAATTCCATCCAAGCGGGCATAAAGCCAATAGCAATGATTCCATTTTCGTCTCTGCTAAAACCAAATACCACCTTCAAGAGCTCAGGGATTTGTTAGAAAATCAAGTTAAAAAAGAGCATCTAAAGATTTACCCTAATTATCTCGAGCCCGAGCAGTATTGAACATTTTGTAATTTGCTGACATGAAACTAGGATTCGTCACAGCCATACTTCCAGAGTATTCTTTTGAAGAAGTATTAAAAGTTGCATCGGAGATCGGATATGATTGTGTGGAGGTGATGTGCTGGCCAGAGGGAAAAGCTGATCGAAGGTATGCAGGAGTAACCCACATTGATATTGCCAATCTGGACCCGGCAAAAGCTTCAGAAATCCATCAATTAACAGAAAAATATGGAGTAACCATAAGTGCTCTGGGGTATTATCCCAATCCGCTGAGCCCTGACTTAGAAGAAGCAACAACAAGTATCGATCATATTTACAATCTAATCAATGCTGCTAAACAGCTAAAGGTCTACCATGCCAACTCATTTATCGGCCGGGATTGGAAAAAATCTGTTGCTGAAAATTGGCCGAAATTCCTGGAAGTATGGAAGCCTATTATTGTACATGCTGAGAAACAGCAGGTAAAAATCGGCATAGAAAACTGCCCGATGAGTTTCACGGCAGATGAGTGGCCAGGAGGCAAGAACCTGAAGATCACACCGGCCATATTTCGAAAGATGTATGCCGACATACAAAGTGATTATTTTGGATTGAATTTCGATCCATCACATTTTATCTGGTTGCAAATGGATTATGTCAAAGCGATCAAAGAATTCGGCCCAAAACTCTTTCATATGCATGCTAAAGATGTACGTTTGGATGTCGAACGTCTTAATGAAGTTGGTATCATGGCTCATCCTGGTGAATACCACACACCCAAACTCCCAGGTATGGGTGACGTAAACTGGGGACAATTCTTCTCAGCGCTCACAGACACAGGATACAACGGACCCGTCTGTGTAGAGGTGGAAGATCGTGCTTATGAAGGCTCTATTGAAAGAAGAATAGCTTCGCTCAAGCAAAGCTACAACTACCTGAGGCAGTACATTCCAAAACCTTAAAATCCTGTAGGCGGTAACTCTGGATAGGGCACTAATGCCTCTATTAACAGTTTTACTCCATCTTTGGAGAAGATCGTGAGAGTGACAATAATACTGCTGACAATGAGCGCTACCCCTACGTTGTTGTTCCTGATTTCCTCAAATTCATTGATCGGTGTGACCTTACTATAAAGAAATGTGCTAATGAGCCCGATAAGTACAGCTGCTGTATATGCTATGGCGATGTACATTGCCCCGACTCCAAAAAATTTCAGAGAAAACAACAGACTACTTTCCACATTAGACATCAATCTGAAGGATGAAATCAACGGATCAATAATTCCCTCTACCATTATCCCAACGGAAAGAATAATTGCAGCAGTGAATATGCTGTAAGCAAGGTTGAAGTCCTGAATTCCATAATATCTCTGCCCCACCCATTGTACGAGCTTGTAAGTCAGGGCAAGAATGAAAATGCCGATGGTGATGGCCGAAAATATTTCGATCAGTCCGATAATGGCTACATTATAATTCATGAGCTAATACGATTTTCCAGTAACTTTTATTCTTGTAAGATGGTGGCAGCATGCCTGCAAGCCAGCCTTTGGCCGTGGTTTCCCAAAAATAGAATTTCTTCCCCTGGTGAAGTAAGAAATCACCTGCTGTGGGAATATTTAGTGCAATCATGGCATGGGCATATTCATCACTGACAATAATGGCCGGATCAAAACCAAATTCTTCCAAGACAGCAAAGATCAATACCGCCCTGGTATCACAATCGCCCATTTCCGTATGTAAAAACTCATAAGGGGAATAAATACCCAACCGGACCTCCCCTACACATGGGCGTCCTCCCGTTTCGTATTCTTCACAATTTCCCGTGATCACAAAACTATATGGGATATCCTGAACCATCGAAACGATCATTTCTGCCAGCTCATATCCCTCCAAACCTCTATCTGTAGCAATAAAACGTAGACTATCCACTATTGTCGCTACACCTGCTCGATCTCTTATTAGCTTAGAGTAGACCTCTCCCCATGGGTCTCTCATGTTTTTTATTTCTTGCATAGAAGCAATTCTATTCTTGCCCGCTAAAGCAAACAAACCCTCCTCCGTCACATAACTCATGCAGAATTGAGAGGCATTCGAACTCAGCTTCCAGTTTCGTTCATGAAGAACCTCCTCAGCAGAGGATGACAACCTATCACGACAATCAACATTTGCTCTCGTGGTTAACTTAAAAATGGCTATTAATGCGGAGAACCCCCACCAGATAGCCAGCAAAACCAACATTGATTTGAAGAGTTTTTTCACCAGATAAAGTTGTGAAGTTTTTATCGATCAAATTACTAGAAGATCAAATAAAGCAAAAAAATTGTCCTGACTGGTGGATTTCTCTATTTTTGCGACCTTTGAAAAGAGTTGGTCCCGTAGTTCAATGGATAGAATAGAAGTTTCCTAAACTTTAGATGCAGGTTCGATTCCTGCCGGGACTACTAGATTGAACGCTAGATCCAGCCGGGTGGCCGGTGCCATTCGATTCCCAGCCTTCGGCAGGCAGGCTGGAGAGGCTACTATTTCCTAAACTTTAGATGCATGTGGTTAGCCACTGCGATGTGATCGACCAGATTCGATTCCTGCCGGGACTACATTTGCTACGCTAGATTCAGCCGCGTCGGCGGTCCGATTCGATTCCCAGCCTTCGGCAGGAAGGCTGGAGAGGCTACTATTTTCTAAACTTTAGATGCATGTGGTTAGCCTCTGTGATTCGATCAATTCCTTGATCGGTAGACAAACCAGAAAAACTTTGGAGTATTAATTATCAGCAATACAGCGGCAGCTAGCCATGGTTCCTTGTCCCGCTTCGGCTACCTCAAAGTCCAGACCCTCTGAATCCATAACGATAAGGATTAAGCTTTCATCGTCATCATCATTGTCGAGCGCCCAGTATGCAGACTCCCGTGGAACGTATTTCCCGGAATTAACCCACCCATTTCCTTTTTCAGAGGATATCCTGTTCAAATCTTCTTTAACATCTTCCCAATCAACCAAGGTAGGGACCCTCCAACCTTCCGGACAAAGTGTATCATATTTTATTGATTTCTGACCATAATACACTTGATCGGACGTTTGATTGTAGAAGTAGGAATAGTTCTCATTGAACTTTAGGTTATCGGCAAACCATTTACTCTCCCCTATACTCACATAGAGATAGGTTTTCTGATCACGACTGTCTAAAATAGATTGAGAAAAGGAAATAATGCTATTGGCCAAGAAAAGGGCTAAAAGTAAGTATTTCACGGTGGTGGCGTTTGGTTTTAGCGGTAGAGTAATTTAACCACTTCACTTCCAATATGCCAATAATCTAAATTTTAATCAATTATTTAATACTTTCATAATTCGTGTCATAAACAACTCTTTAAAATGCAAATTGATGAATTAGGCATCTCATAAGTTTACTGCAACTTTTTTCATCGATAAATGCTTATTTTAGGGTAAACAACCCAAAAGCAAAATGGAAGCCCTTATTGATTTCTTTACAGATGTTCCCACCTGGTTCCGATCAATGATACTCATTGGAGGAATTGTGATTTTCTGGATTGCTGAAGGAATATTGCCCCTCTTTAGTTTTCAATACAAGAAATTCCGACATGCAGGAATCAATCTGTTTTTCACGATGACTACAGCCATTATTGGATTTGGACTAGCGGGTGTATTGCTCCTATCCAGCAACTGGGTAGCTGAAAATGAATTTGGGTTACTTTATCTGATTGACATGCCATTTTGGGCACAGGTCGTTGTAGGCATATTATTGCTAGACTGCATTGGCGCCTACTTTGTGCATTGGACCGAACACAAGGTGAAGTGGATGTGGAAATTTCACCTCGTCCATCACAGTGACACAACCGTTGATGTCACTACAGGACTAAGGCACCATCCAGGGGAAACGGTTTTTCGAATATCCTTTACCATTTTAGCTGTTATCGTTGTTGGGGCACCAATAGGAATCGTCATGCTTTACCAGTCCTTGTCGGTGCTATTCGCTCATATTACGCATGCCAACATCAATATGCCTGGTAAAGTCGATCGCGTTCTTTCCTACCTTTTCGTGACACCAAACATGCATAAAGTCCATCATCACTATACTCAACCCCTTACTGATACCAACTACGGAAATATTTTTTCTGTCTGGGACCGCATCTTTGGGACCTTTGCCAGCGTTGAAGATACTGGTAGTTTGAAATATGGTATTGATACACACATGGACGCTTCGGAGAATGACAGATTAAGCAACCTGTTGTCCATTCCGTTTCAACCCTACAGAACTCCAGAAGGTAAATTCAAGGTTGAAGAACCCAAAGAAAAGGTCACTAGCAGTACATGAAATTATTAATCGCGTTATTCCTGACAGTAAGCTCATCACTAATGGCCGCTGCTCAGAAAAAAGATGTAGAAGTCTATCACGAACAACATGAAGATGGATCGCTGAAGATTTATGCGCGTAACAATACAGAAGTATTGCAAAGTGTACAGATAGAAGCTACGTTCAAAGGAATGGAATCCTCTGACAAACTACCGATTCTAAAAACGGTGCCTCCTGGTGAAAGCATCTATTACTTCTCCCTAAAACCTGTAAAAAATGCCTACTCATACAATTATCAATTCACTTACATAAAAGGTGACGTCACAGCTGTACACAACGATGACGTGGTTTATTATTTACCCTATTCTCAAGGTCAATCCTTCATAGTTGATCAGGGGTACAATGAGACGCCTACCCACATGGACCAATTTGCACTAGACTTTCACATGGATGAGGGGACTGAAATAAGTGCAATACGTGATGGAATCGTATTTGAAGTCGTGGAAAATAACAACAAAGGCTGTCCGAGGCAGGATTGCTCCAAATTCAACAACTACGTACTCGTTCTTCACGAGGACGGTTCTATTGCAGATTACTCACACTTAGAAAAGAATGGGGCATTGGTCGAAGTGGGTGACATCATCTCAGCTGGTGACCCAATCGGAATCAGTGGAAGTACGGGATACGCTAGTGGTCCACACCTACATCTGGAAGTATACGTGATGCGATTTACCGGCCAGCAATCGGTAAAAGCGGAGTACTATTTAGATAAAAATACCGTTGGCATCCCAAAAAGTGGAAAGAAGTACACTCAGGAGATGGATTAAAAATCCCGATAGGCTTAAACTATCGGGATAAAGTCTTAGAAATGCTCTTTTAAAACTCACAATTGCCAGGAGTCCTTGGGAATGCAATCACGTCACGAATGTTGCCCATTCCTGTGACGAACTGAATCATACGCTCAAATCCCAGACCATAGCCACTGTGAGGAACTGCCCCAAATCTTCTGGTGTCAAGGTACCACCACATCTCGTCTTCAGGAATATCCATTTCCTTCATCCGCTGGGTCAATAGTTCTAACCGTTCTTCACGCTGAGATCCACCAATTATTTCACCGATGCCCGGGAAAAGAATATCCATTGCACCCACAGTCTTACCATCGTCATTCTGACGCATGTAAAACGCCTTGATGTCTTTCGGGTAGTTGTAAAGAATCACTGGCTTTTTGAAATGCTTCTCCACAAGAAATCGCTCATGCTCTGACTGCAAATCAGCTCCCCATCCTTCTATGATGTAAGAGAATTTCTTCTTTTTGTTTGGCTTAGAGTTTCTCAGAATATCAATCGCGTCTGTGTAAGTCACGCGTTCAAAATCGTTCTCCAACACAAATTTTAATCGCTCGGTCAGCGTCATTTCCGAACGCTCATTTTGTGGCTTATTCTTTTCCTCTTCTATGATTCGTTTTTCCAGGAAAGCCAGATCATCGACACAGTTGTCCAGAGCATATTTTACCAGATACTTCAACATTGCCTCGGCCAGATCCATATTGTCCTGAAGGTCATAAAATGCCATCTCTGGCTCAATCATCCAAAACTCTGCAAGGTGTCTCGTTGTATTGGAGTTCTCCGCACGGAAAGTTGGACCAAACGTATAGATTTCAGATAGCGCCATTGCGGCAAGCTCTCCTTCCAGCTGACCAGAAACGGTCAGGTTTGCCTCCTTCTCAAAGAAGTCTTTCTCAAAGTCTACCTTACCTTCATCGGTTTTGGGGATTTTATCCAATTCGAAGTTGGTCACCCGAAAAGTCTCTCCCGCACCTTCAGCGTCAGAGGAAGTAATTATCGGCGTATTGATGTAAAAGAATCCTTGATCGTTAAAAAATTTATGCACAGCAAATGCCATGGCATGACGTACGCGCATCACTGCACTGAACGTATTTGTTCGGGGTCTGAGGTGCGCTATTTCGCGCAAAAACTCCAGGCTATGCTTCTTGGGCTGTAATGGATATTTATCCGGATCCGCCTCGCCAAATATCTCGATGTGCTCCGCCACTAGCTCACAAGACTGTCCTGCCCCCTGAGATTCAACAATTTTACCTGTAGCAGCTATACTCGCTCCAGTTGTAATTTTTCTCAGAAGGCCTTCACCAAATTTTTCTGCATCTGCTACGACTTGAAGGTTATTGACCGTGGAACCGTCATTCAATGCAATAAATGCAACATTTTTGCTGGCACGTTTGGTACGGACCCACCCCATGACCGTTATTTCCTGGCCTATTGGCTCATCGGTCAAAACAACTTGAATTTTGGTTCGTTTTTCTTTCACAGGATCAACAACTTAAGTCTTTATAAAACAGCGCAAAAAAAGGATATTTTGATGGTTTAATCAAAGAATCAGAGAATTATGATAATTTTGGTTTGGAGCTAAAGTAGATCATGCAGAAACTCAACCTTACACAATCGTTATCACAGAAACTGTCTCCGCAGCAGATACAGTTCATAAAGCTGCTTCAGGTACCTACAGCTGAACTCGACGCTCGTGTAGAAGAAGAGCTGGAAGTAAATCCTGCTCTGGAAGAAGGTGCACCGGAGAAAGAAGATGAGTACAGCGATGACGAGTATGATGAATATGAAAACTCAACAGACTCAGAAAGCATAGAAGAATACCTGCACGATGATTATTCCGGATACAAAATGCAGGGTGACGGTCGCTCCGACGAAGATGATAAGGAAATGCCGATTTCTGTCGGCTCTACGCTTCATGAGCGACTCATGACCCAGTTAGGATACCTTCGGCTGGACGAGCGAGAGCACAAACTCGGGGAACAGCTTATTGGGAGTGTTGACGCTGATGGTTACATCCGCCGGGAATTAGAAGCGATTGTTAATGACCTTATTTTCTCCCAAAACATCGAAACAGATGTAGAGGAACTGGAAACAATTCTCTATAAAATTCAAAATTTCGATCCTCCTGGAATAGCGGCAAGAAACCTGCAGGAGTGTCTCATGCTCCAGCTGGAACGAAAAGATGAGCATACCGAGTATCTAGGTATCGCCAAATCAATCATCGAGAAGTGTTTCAATGAATTTTCGAAGAAGCACTACGATAAAATAGCCAAGCGTTTAAATATTGAAAGTGATGTTGCACTCAAAGATGCGATCTCACTGATCACAAAACTGAACCCAAAACCGGGTGGCTCAGGGGAAGATATGGCTAAGACGGCTCAGTATCTGATGCCTGATTTCCTCCTCAATAACAACAACGGTAAACTGGAGCTGACCCTGAACTCACGAAATGCTCCGATGCTGAAAGTAAGCAGATCCTATGCGGATATGCTTCAAGCTTATGATAAGAGTGATAAAAAGGATAAAAAACTAAAAGAAACAGTGAGCTTCATTAAGCAAAAGCTCGATTCTGCTAAATGGTTCATCGACGCGATAAAACAACGTCAGAACACTTTACTAAACACCATGCAAGCCATCATCGATTTCCAGTATGATTATTTCCAGGAAGGGGATGAAAGCAAACTTCGACCAATGATCCTAAAGGACATTGCTGACAGAATCAACATGGATATCTCCACGATCTCGAGAGTTGCTAACAGTAAAAGCATCCAGACGGAATTTGGGATTTTTCCATTGAAATACTTTTTCTCAGAAGGGATTGCGACAGATTCTGGTGAAGATGTTAGCAGCCGTGAGGTGAAAAATAAACTCAAAGAGTTTATAGAAGGAGAGGATAAGTCTAAACCACTCTCTGACGATAAGCTAGAAAAACTATTGCGCGGTGAGGGATACAATATTGCCAGACGTACTGTTGCCAAATACCGTGAGCAACTTAATATTCCTGTTGCCAGACTCAGAAAACAACTATAAGTGGAAAGTATGATGAAAGTGATTTCAGCAGTGTTTCACCCGCTGCTAATGGCTACCTATAGCTGTGTAATACTATTTTTGATGCTTCCGGAGATTTATTCTCCAATTCGGTATGAGTCCATTCCGGCTTTCATTGGAGTTGTTTTTTTGACTACTGCTGTCGTCCCTGCACTGAGCATTCTCTTTTTAAAGATTACACAAAGAGTCTCTAACCTGGAAATAACTCGTTTGGAAGAGCGATCATTACCTTTCTTGTCTATTGGTACATTTTATGGCGTGACCACCTACATGTTTTACGCAAAAATGCGCGTACCTATGCCTCTGTTAATTATGATGATTGCCGTGACGGTACTAATCTTTTTAATTTACTTAATCAGCTTCAAATTCAAGATTAGCGTTCATTCTGCAGGCATCTGGGGAGTTTCAGGATTGTTTTCAGCACTTGCCATTAAATACTTAAACACTTCATTCATTCCTATCCTGGCAATCATTCTAATCTCGGCGGGATTGACCACCATGTCGAGACTTTATCTGGGAAGACACACTCCACCAGAGAGTTGGAGTGGGATACTATTAGGATTTACTTTGTGCTTTACCGCGTTTTACTACTTTGGTTAAAAACCACTGAAGTTGAGTCCAATGGTCCAGGTCTGCGGATTATTGACTCCATCAGGAGCATTGTTGAATGTCTTGTTTAAATAGTGCTTGTAATAAACATGGAATGATCTAAATCCGAAACGAGCCTGTAGGCCATATCTAAAATCCACCAAATCAAAATCAGAATATAGCTTCTCTTTAAACTCTCCGTCAACACTCTGGAACTTAATTTTGGTATGAGCACCAATTCTCCGACCTAGAAAACCTCCTAAGCCAATAAACCAGCCCTCACCGTTTTTTGTACCGAGGGGATGAATCCGAAATTCGACAGGTAACTCTGCATAAGTTGAAACTAATTTGTTTTTACTAAAATTCACTCCAGATAAGGAATCAAAAGAAACAGTCCCATCCGAATCACGCAACCAGGTGTAGCTTTCATCAGATGCATATTTATCAATGGTTACTCCAAGACTCGAATGAAATGAGATATGCGAGCTCATCTCCCATCTATGGTTGTAATAAACTCCAATAGAGTTTGACCCCCAAAAAGTAGTAGGAAAGTCATTAGGTTGATTGTTCCAAAAGTTAAATCCAAAATCAACCATGATGTCCCCAGGAAAATCAGGCTGAGTTGGTCTACTGCTTTCTTGCGCAATAACAAATGATGATACTATCGATAAAAGAAAAATTCCTACTATTCGCTTCATACAGTTCTCTAATTTCGGGGGCAAAGATAGAATCTATTTTAAAACCTAAGGGATTAACGTTGATATATAAGACAAATTATTAACTTTGTGCTCGATTTTGATCACGCAGCCTCAATAATGCTGCAAGATACACGGGAGATTTAGGTATTAAACGCCTTTTCTTCTTAAAAAGTGTTAATCAAAATATGGACCCGTAGCATAACTGAATAGTGCACCAGATTACGGCTCTGGAGGTTGCAGGTTTGAATCCTGCCGGGTTCACTAAGAGAACAAAGCCCTTTCATTTTCATGAAAGGGCTTTTGTGTTTTTAGACGTTCAGAATTTATTCTGATAAGGATCAAAAAACGCAAAAGACTAAATCTCTGATTCAGGGCTTTGTTCTCGGAATTAGGAAGCCAAAGGATCACCGAAGGTAATCCTGCCTTGAAACTAAGTAACCAACCGAGGTTGCAGTTCTGGGCGGACGCATTAGAATCCCCGCCTTACCGGTACCCAATTTAATCACAACTTTGTATCAACGTACTTTTCCAATGTAGTCCGAAGGACTTCCATGTTGAAGGGTTTACTGATAAAGTCTTTAATACCAACTTCATAACACGCTTCCTGATCCACCTTCAATGCATTAGCCGTTATAGAAATAATAACCGGCGCTTTCTGGCCGTCTGTGTGAGACAGAATCTCCTTTGATGCTTGGATTCCATCTTTTACGGGCATCCGAATATCCATTAAAATGAAATCAAAGGTCTTTTCCATGGATAGATCAATGGCCTTTTGTCCGTCTTCAGCCAGCTCTATAGAATTGATTCCAATATTCTTCAACATCTTGGTCAGGACCATTTGGTTGATTGGCTGGTCTTCCGCAATTAGTATTCGCAATTGACTCAAGTCTATATCATAGGACAGTTTGGGCTGGTTAGAGTCTTCAGCACTGCCGTGTTTTGGAATGCTTAAAGGAATAGTGAAACTGAATACGGTTCCTTCAGAGGTAGAGCGTTCTAAACGAAGATTCCCTCCCATTGCCGAAATGATCTTCTTACAAATTGAAAGGCCTAAACCTGTCCCTTCGATACCAGCTACCTTTTCATCGCGATGAAACTCATCAAAAATATGTTCCTGGTGTTCTGGAGAAATCCCTCTCCCAGAATCTTCAATCAGTGTTTTAATAATAACTCCTCCAGGGTCTTTTGAAATAAGCTTTGTGGCAACTTTCACATACCCACTATCAGTGAATTTGATGGCGTTATTAACCAGATTAATTAAAATCTGACTGAGTCGGGATGGATCTCCGAGAAGGCGTACTGGGATGGAATAATCAGTTTCAATGATCAATTGCAATTCATTCTGCTCCCTCAGAAGAGGGCTGAAGAAATTTTTTACTTCACTGACCACTTTATGATAGTCAAACTGATTGTTCAACAGCACCATCTTTCCCTCTTCGATCATGGTAATATCCAAAACATTGGAAATCAATCCACGCAGAATATCACTACTATAAACCATGTCATTGATCATTTCAGATTGCTCTTCAGTCAGATCTGTTTGTTTTAAAAGCTCGGCCGTTCCCACAATCCCATTTAATGGAGTTCTCATCTCATGACTGACATTAGCAAGGAAAGTCGTTTTAGCTTTGTTTGCCTTTTCAACATTCAGCTTCTCTAGTTCCAGGCTATAATTAGCACGCTTAAGTCGCACTCTATCATAAGCATACGCACGTTTAAAAATATACATGGTGATGGCCAAAACACCCAACATGGTCACGTTGGCAATAGCCAGGTCTCGTATCAATCCCATCTTGTCTGTATATAGCGCCGCAGCATCCGGAACATAGAACTCATATAAGGTAAAAACGAGCACCAATCCAATAGACACCAGAACAAACAATCGGAAGTCACGTGGATCAAGTACCAACAACCCCGATAAGAAGACCAAGACTACAAAGTATGTAATTGCTCCTACAAGCCCACCTGATGGCAACCATGCTACTCCAAGCATGATGAAAACCAAAAAATAGTACAACAAAGAAATCTTGCGATGAGAACCACCGCGCTTATAAAAGGCATATAGCACTGAATAAACAACAGAACCAACCAGATAAACGGTGAGTACTGGCCATTCGTAACCGAAATAAACCCCTAGAATAGACCAAAAATAAAAAATGAGTACCGTCGTAAACAAAGATATCTCCAACAACCTACTTTCGACAGGTGCCTTTGGGTTTTTGACCGGTAAAATTTTCCTTAGGATACTCACAAAAAAAAGGAAGCGTTTTGTGCTTCCTTTCAAGTTATGCATAATTCAACAAATCATTCAGGGAACAAGCGACTATCCAGTCCCGGTATTATTCTAAGTGCATTTTTATAATACACTTTCTTCAGTATTTCATCAGGAAGGTCCAAACCATACATTCGCCAAAAAGCATGATACTTCTTATAGTAGGGAAAGTACTCGTCTGCTGTTTCCAATACTCTGAAATAAGTGTAAAACTCTTCCGGGTTATAAGCATCCTTCGCGAAAAGAATTCGGTCCTGATACTTTTCAAAAAATGCCTTCGCGAATCTTGGTTGTCGTCCTAGCTCCGCAATTACCGCACCTATCCCCACATTCACATTCGGGTAGGTGTCCAAATGCTCCGACAATGCTCCCAGGTCATTCGCCATCCAACCCATGTGTGCGTTGACAAAAGTTGTTTTTGGATGCTTTCGAAAAACATCATGCTGCTCTGCAATTATTTGCTCCCATGGAGCTGGATCTTCGGCAGTCCGCTTTCTTCTAGGTCTTAGTTTCAATTCCAACCAACGCTCATTCTTTTCATCATGTGGATCCCAAAAAGATTTTGGATCAGCTGCATGTATTAAGACGGGAATACCTAACTCACCACACTTGGCCCAAACCGGATCTAAGCGCTTATCATTGATAGGCACCCTGTTGCCATCCACATCGTTGATACCCATTCCCAGGCTTTTGTAGATTTTCAACCCTTTGGCACCATTGGCCACATCTTCTTCCAACTGACGGACAGCTTCATCCGACCAGCCATCATTACCCATCTCTTTGAATGACACATTAGTGAATACCACTATCCTACCGGGAGCCTCACCTTCTATCCTACGAACCATGGATGCCAGATATTCCTGAGAACCAATATCTCCCGCGGCTCTATCAAAGCCACGACCACTCAAATTCACCATAATGGCCATATTGAGCTCATCCATTTCTGCTTCCAGCTGATTGACCTTGTCTACGGTCATATTCCACTGATGACTATGCACATCGATAAATGGGAAGCGGGCTTTTTTGACGGGATTCTCAGGCACAACCAACGTAGAGATTGGGTCATATTCTTCAAAATCCATTTTGGTTGTATCTGCATCGTCTTGCGCTTTCAGTTGAAAAATGACTAAAGACAGAAGTAGTGTATAGGTTAGTTTTTGCATAGAATTATTTTTAACAATTAGTTCTTTTACGCGCACCCTTTCAGAAAGATTTACGTTATCGCTTTATGATTAAATAAAATGAGATCCAAGTTTAAATTGTTTTTCGTAAACGCGATGATTACAGGATGTTTTCTGGCGTTTTTTCACACTTCTTGCTATAGCCAATCAAACATACTAGTTGAAGATCACATTCTTCAGCAGTACGAGTCATTGACTGTTTTAGAAAAGAGCAAGCCGGCATTTGACTTGTATCAAAAGGGCATGATCGGGTACTACAACCTACTTGCCAGCGGAAAGAAAATATCCAATGAAAAGTTGACGATTGTCGATTTCAGGTTATCATCCAACTTAAAACGTATGTGGGTGATTGATTTGAAATCCAACAAAGTTCTGTATTACAGACTAGTAGCTCATGGCAAAAACACCGGTGGAGAGTATGCTAAAAGTTTTTCGAACATCAGAAATTCCAACCAAAGCAGTGTGGGCTTTTACCTGACCGGCGAAAATTACTATGGCAAACATGGCCTAAGTCTTCGATTGGATGGTATGGAGTCTGGTTTTAATGACAAAGCAAGGGAAAGAGCCATAGTCATGCATAGTGCAAATTATGTGAGTAAGGATTTTAGCAAAAAAGTTGGAAGGCTTGGTCGTTCATTTGGCTGTCCGGCCATTGCACTAAAAGACCACAAGGAAATAATCCGTGGACTAGCTAACAAATCGGTTCTGTTTATTTATTACCCACTAGAGAAATACGACAATCAAACGCAACTTCAAAATCTGGAAAAGGCAAACGCTTACTATTCTAGTCAGCCAATAGCTAAAGGGAACTAGTAAAGGCTTTTAGTAACCGAGGATTGCGATCGTATATATCCGGCCGAAAATTCAAACTCCCCCTCTCATCTACAAATGCTGTCCAGTACTGCATATGAACGGTGAGCGGTTCACTCAAAATCACTGCTTGATTGGATTTTGATTTGGATAGTTCATCTATCGCTTCTCTATTGAGCGGCTTTGATTGCAAACTTCCTAAATAATAGGCCAGTTCCATCGGCTGAGCTAATCGAATGCAACCTGAACTCAAAGCGCGGTTGTACTTCGCAAAAACCTCCGGATGATTGGTATCATGCATGTAAATATTAAACTCATTGGGAAAGATAAATTTCACTCGACCAAGAGCATTGAGTTTTCCGGGTTCCTGGCGCAGCGTATATGGAAAGTTTCTATTGTAACCTGACCAATTAATAGTTGCAGGATCTACTTCATTTCCCGACTGATCCAATACTTTAATTTGTAACGAAGGAAGGTAGTTTGCATTTTTAATTTGTGCTGGAATCATGTCCTGATAGAGAATCGTTGGAGGTACCGTCCAATAAGGATTTATCACCATGTAAGACAATTTAGAACTGAATACAGGTGTTTGCCTGTAGGGCTTACCTACTGCCACACCCATCTCCAGAGTCACTTCCTGTCCCTTGATTACTTCCATTTCATATGCTGGAAGGTTGACCATAACGTAGTGATCTCCTAAATCCTGCGGCAGCCATCGGCATCTCTCCAGATTCAAAATAATATCTTGTATACGGTCCTCAACTGACACATTCATTGCTGCAAGGGTAGACTTCCCAACAGAGCCATCTACCTCCAGCCCATGTCTTATTTGAAATTTTCTTACGGCTTCTTTCAATACTTCATCGTATAGCTCAGGCTCGTCATTTGTATAAGACTGTAAATCACCACTGGCAGTTAAACGATTCCGAACCTGCAAAACACGATCACCCGCTTCTCCAGGCTTGATCGTCGGCCCATCTTCTACCGTACCCCATCCTCCATTTATAGAAACTTCGCGGTAGACTCGCAGTTTTTCTTTCAATCTTCCATAAGCCTTGTACTTAGGCCTGAGTGAATCAATCACCCCCTGAACATCAGCTTCAATAATGGCCTTAGCTAATAGTTCAACAGGATCTCCCTCCCGTTTAACCACTCTCCAGTCGGGATTGATCGTTACCGGATTTACCTTGCCAGACAGGAGATGCGTAGCCAATAGCAGGAATGAATCAGTCAGTAACAATTCAAAATTGGCCTGTTCATATGGACTCATGGTCTGCACCTGGGCCAATTCACGCAAAAGCTCTATATGATAGTCTTCCGGATCTAGGCCATCCATTTTACTTAGAGCAATTTCACTCAATAGCTGTTCGATCAGTTCATTTGTCCAGATAGTTTCGAAAAGCCGATTGGTGTAAAAAGTCGAAATGGACTGTCCACAGCAGATTTTTTCTCCCTGCACAATCAACCCATTCCCACGAAGCTGCTCAACTTTTATGCGTATCTCATTTTGGAGATTTTCATCTGTTTGAGACTGGAGATTTAGGGCAAAATTGAAAATAAAAAGGAAGATGAGACTTCTAAGCATAAGAAGGAATTTGCTGGTATAGGATAAAAGTACACCAATAGATCTATATAAAAAAGGCCACCTGCTCGTTAACAGATGGCCCTAATCAATCGTCGAAATAAAAATTTTCTATGAAGTTGCCCAGGTTTTACCGTTTCCGGTTTCGGACAAAGGCAGACAACCGTGCTGCTCCACAGGGATCGCCATGTATTGTAAAGCCTCTGTAGCTCCATACTCTGTTGTATAGTACCCAACTATGGTCAATTCTTTCAAATCCCAGAACACGGGCTTATTGCCCCAAGGTGCTGCCTTTGCCTCAGCATCCAATTTCTGGCAAAATTCCTTCTGACGAGCAGGCTCCAATAAAACAAAATCCTCCCCCATGGATGTTTTGCATTGTTCATTTAGCTTCTGTAAACCGGCCAAAAATTCTTTACGCTGTTCCTCCTGATAAGTGACACTGACCATTTCCTCAATAAACCCAGGTACACCCAAGGATTTAGCTCCCGGAGTTTCTGTTTCGGGTAGTATGGTCTCCGCCACCTGCATCACCAGACGTGCCTGATCTTCATTAAAAAAGGTAGGTACCCAAGTCAGCTCAGGTTTTGGAGAACACCCATTTAAAATCCCGGCTATAGTCGGTGCACTTAGTGCCGCCCCCATAATCCAGGCTGTCCGTTTTAGTGCTTCTCGACGCTTAATATTTTCCATGATTATAGGTTTCCTTTTTTAAGTTCACTTGTTGCATAGTCTGCAGCTCTGGCAGTCAACGCCATGTATGTCAGTGACGGGTTCTGACATGCCGAAGAGGTCATTGCAGCTCCATCAGTAACAAAAACGTTTTTCACTTCATGCACCTGATTCCATTTGTTCAGTACAGAAGTTTTTGGATCACGCCCCATTCGTGCAGTACCCATTTCGTGAATTCCTAATCCAGGACCGCCGATACTATCATAAGTTCTAACATTTTTCAAACCAGCCTTTTCCAACATCTCAGCAGCTGAGGACTGCATGTCTTTCCTCATCTCCAGCTCGTTCTCTTTGAACTCGCAATCAAAAGTAATGGTTGGCAAACCATGCTTATCTAGCTTGTCTGGGTTTATCTCCATTTTATTCTCATGATACGGCAGCATTTCGCCGAATCCCATCAGACCCATTCGCCACTTTCCTGGCTTCTGAATATCTTCCTTCAATTCTTCACCGATGCCCAACTCAGCAATCGCTGATCTCCACTCCTGCCGGCTGGCTCCGCCTTGATAACCGTAACCTCTGATAAAGTTTGGATGCTTTTCTGTAATATTTCTAAACCTTGGCACATAGATACCATTTGGCCTTCTGCCATGATAGTACCTATCTTCAAAACCATCATAATCTCCTTCTGCTCCAGCTTTAAAGTGATGATCCATCAGATTGCGTCCAAGCTCCCCAGACAGATTTCCCATACCTTCCGGATGATACTCACTCTTAGAGTTGAGCAAGATCCATGTCGAAGCGATTGCCGAGGCATTCAAAAAGACAATTTTGGCAAAATATTCCTGCACTTCGCCAGTTTCTGCATCTTGCACTCTTACTCCAGTGGCCTTTTGAGTTTCTGGATCGTAAAGGACTTCCGTTACGATCGAGTAGGGCCTTAGTGTCATATTGCCGGTAGCCATTGCCGCAGGGAGTGTACTACTCTGACTGCTGAAGTAACCACCAAAAGGACAGCCACGCATACACAGGTTTCTGTAGTGACAATGAGCTCTTCCGTTGTGATTTTGAGTGATATTGGCCGATCGGCCTATCGTTAATAATCTGCCTTCAAAGTTTTTCGAAATAGAGTCTTTGACATGTTTCTCCAAACAATTAAGCTCCATTGGAGGTAGAAAATTGCCATCAGGTAGCTGTGACAAACCCTCATTTTGGCCACTCACACCGATATACGATTCTACTTTATCGTACCATGGAGACAAGTCTTTATAGCGAATTGGCCAATCCACGGCTATTCCATCTTTTAAATTCGCCTCGAAATCCAATTCACTTAAACGATACGATTGACGGCCCCACATGATGGATCGGCCTCCAACATGATACCCTCTAATCCAGTCAAAACGTTTGACTTCCGTATATGGATGTTCTGTATCCTTTGGCCACCAGTGTTTGGTCGATTCCTTAATGGTGTAGCCCGTACGCATTTGCTTTTGATAATCCTTCCGCTCTTCAGCCGGGATTTCATCATCATGTGGCAGTTCCCATGGGTTAAGGTTCATGGTTGGGTAATCCTTAACATGCTCCACGTTACGCCCACGATCGAGTACGAGGGTTTTCATTCCCTTTTCAGTAAGCTCCTTAGCAGCCCAGCCACCACTGATTCCAGTTCCCACTACGATTGCATCATACGTATTCTGGGCCTGGGCTTTGTTGTTTATATTCATCGGTTTGATTTTCTTCTGATTTCTAATCTAATTAA
>JAMWZA010000119.1 GCA_024305105.1 Marinoscillum sp. | reverse complement strand
GCTATGGACTGATTACATCTAGCGATATTTCTATGCAGGTAAAAAACTTGGAATTATTTTTACTCCTATGACACGATTCATAAAACTTCTATTGATTCTGGTTATCTCGATTCAGTTGTCTGCCCAACGCGCTTCTGATTCGCTGGACTTTGCATTTTGCATTGCAGCTCCGGAGAGGGATGATCTTTCGCGGTTTCTTAAGTTTATTGACGAAGAACTGGGACCTAAAGGAATCAATACACTGATTCTTCGAATAGACTGGAATTACGACTTTGAGTCTTATCCAAATCTTAGTGATGATAAGCCGCTGACAACTTCCGATGTAAAGAAGCTGGTTCAAGTGGCTGATAAACATGATATCAAACTAATTCCTCAAATCAACCTGCTTGGACATCAATCATGGGCCGAAACCACCTATGCGCTGCTCACCGAATATCCTCAGTTTGACGAGACGCCTCACGTAGATATGCCAGAGAACTATGAATGGCCTAACGATGATGGTCTTTATTGTCGAAGTTACTGTCCACTTCATCCCGACGTACATAAGGTTGTTTTTGCCCTGTTAGACGAGATAGTAGCAGCATTCGAATCAGAGGACTTTCATGCAGGAATGGATGAGGTGTTTTATTTAGGAGATGAGCAATGCCCACGGTGTGGTGGGAAGGATAAGGCGGAGCTCTTTGCAGGAGAAGTGACTAGAATACGAAATCATTTGGCTCTGGACAGTGTGAGACTCTGGATTTGGGGAGATCGCTTGCTAGATGGGGACGAATCAGGCCTGGGCATTTGGGAAGCTAGTGGAAATGATACGGAAGATGCCATTGATCGGATTCCAAAAGATGTGGTAATCAATGACTGGCACTACAATGCCGCAGTACCCACACCAGCACACTTTGCCATCAAAGGGTTTGAAGTGTATTCTTGTTTTTGGAACAAACCAGAGATTGCAAAAGACCATCTGGAGATGATGTTTATGCTAAAACAGACCAGCCCAGATCCAATTAAGAGCCGGCTAAAAGGGGCTATGCAAACGGTATGGAGTCCAGCTGGAACATTTTTGGATGGGTATTATGGTGAATCAGATAACGAAGGAGCGTTGGCGCAGGCGGCTAGCTTTAAGGCGATGCTGGAGTGGATGGGTGAATAATTCCAAATGAAGGGTCCAAACTTAGTTTAGAAACATCTCTTTGGTGAAATCCAGTAATTCCATCCCACCTTCTGGCCCATGTCCAGGGACAACGGTTTTTAAGTTTGGATAAGCCTTTTTGATTTTATCTATGGTTTGGGACCATTGTAGTGTATCGGCATCATTTAGGTTTCCTTTGCCAGCATTCATGCTTTTGACCAGGCATCCGCCAAAGAGAGCTTCTTCAGAAGGGACGTATGCGACTACATTGTCCTGAGTGTGACCAGAACCAAAATACTGCATCACAACTTCCCGATTACCAATTTTAAAGGTCTTTTTTTGGTCAAATATTCGTTGAGGAAGAGGAACGTCACCTGCTTTATTGGCCAAAATAAAAGTCTGTTCGTTGGCATAAGAGATAATTCCTTTGGAGTGAAATGGCTCTATGCCTCCCAGACAGTCGAAATGAAAATGAGTAGGAACCACAGCAGTTACCGCCAGGTTCTTATCCGCAAGAAAATCGAGTAGTTCCAATGACGCTTCATCTGTTGAAGGAGCATCCAGTATGATCGCTTCATTCTGATCTGTATAAATCAATCCATTGCAAGGCACCTTTCCGTAGGACTCCGTTTCCAGATAGGAGATGTGAATCCAAGTATTTGCAGAGAGTTGCTTGAGCTTCAGGTTTTCAGATTCATAAACTATGGATGAGTCGGTTGACGAGCAGCTTAGAAGTAGCGGTAAGGCGAAAAGAATAAGGACGTTTTTCATTTCACTATAAAGTTAATTAACTGTCATTTGGCTACGTTCAATAAATGCTTCTTGAACTTTGATGTAAATCACCAGAAAAATTAATTGATTCTTGATGAGGGCTTTCAATGAGTTTATATTTTTGTTAAAATATTAAACTTGATGATCAATCTAAATTGAAAAAATATCTATTTCAAACAGAGTATTTTCGGATTACCGACTTTGAGCTAGAAATGATTAGAAGTGGGTTTTGCTTTAAGTCTTTAGCGTTTATTGATATTTCTACAATAAAAATCATCAGGTCTTCACGAGTCAAACGGCCTATTTTAGTGTTTCTGTTTGGATTGTTATTACTAGCTCCGGTGGTTTACACGCTTTCAAGTAGCCAGGGCTACTTATCAAGTTTAGTAAGAGAGCTGGATGAGCCTGTATCCACGGTTCGTTCATTTAAATTTTTTGGATACCTACTTTTGTCAATAGGGTTGTTGATCGCTCTTGCGATTATGTCTTTTAGGCTTGTATTCGTTCCTGTATTGGTATTGAAATGTGAATTGAATGATGGTTCTTTAGAAGTTTTTGATTTAAAAACGATAACCGACGAACACAAAACCTATGAATTGATGCAATTTCTAAGAGCGAAGTTTAATGAGAATCAGTTAGATTTCACTACGGAGATTTTATGAGAAATACAAAACCACTTCCCATTTGAGAAGTGGTTTTGTATTTTATGTGATGCCTGTCTGCACAGGCATAACGTGCTATTTGCACATTTCTTTCGCTTCCCTTTAGGGATGCCCGATTTAGGGCAGGGTAAAAAGTGAACGATTTACACCACCACGTTCACAATCTTCTTAGGCACTACAATTACCTTTTTCGGTGTCTTGCCTTCGGTCCATTTCTGAACGTTCTCATGTGCTAGTGCTTGCTCTTCGATTTCTTTGGGACTCAAGCCTGCTCCAAGCTGAAGTTTCGCACGCATTTTGCCATTGACCATAATCGGGTACTCAATGGTATCTTCTACCAAATAGCTCGCATCAAAAGCAGGGAAAGTAGCATCACATACCGTATCCTTATTACCCAATGCATGCCACAGTTCTTCAGCAAGGTGCGGGGCATAAGGCGCTAAAGCAATGGTCATTGGCTCAAGGACTTCCTTTTTATTGCATTTGAGCGCTTGCAATTCATTCACGGCAATCATGAAGTTACTAACAGACGTATTTAACGACAGTCGCTCTACATCTTCCTCGATCTTTTTCAATAAGCCATGAAGCACCTTCATTTCTTCTTTGGTCGCTTTGTCATTACTTATGGCAAAATTGTCCTGCTTGTCGTGGAAGAGACTCCAGAACTTGCGTAAGAATTTGTAAACGCCCTCAATACCGTTCGTATTCCAGGGCTTGCTCTGCTCTACCGGTCCCAGGAACATCTCATACATTCTGAGTGTATCGGCACCATATTTTTCAACAAGCTCATCCGGATTCACCACGTTGTATTTGGACTTGGACATTTTCTCCACTTCCCAGCCACAAACAAACTTTCCATCTTCGAGAACGAATTGAGCATCGTTTGAATCAGGCCTGAATTTCTTGAATGCTTCTACATACATTACATCATCCTTAACGATGTTCACGTCGACATGAACAGGATAACAATCGTATTCTTTTTTGAGACCAAATGAAACGTACTTGTTTTCGTTTTTCACTCTGTAGGCAAGATTCGACCTTCCCTGGATCATTCCCTGATTCACCAACTTCTTAGCATACTCATCTACTTTGATGAAACCCATGTCATACAGGAACTTTGTCCAGAATCGAGAGTAGAGGAGGTGACCGGTAGCGTGCTCACTTCCACCCATGTAGAAGTCTACCTGCTGCCAATATTCCAAAGCTTTCTTTGAAGCGAATTCGTCTTCATTGTTTGGATCCATGTAGCGGAAGAAGTACCAGCTCGATCCAGCCCATCCCGGCATGGTAGTGAGCTCATAAGGTGCGCCATCAGCCGTTTGCCAGTTTTCAGCACGACCCAGCGGTGGCTCGCCATCTTCGGTAGGGAGGTATGTGTCAACTTCGGGAAGGTCCAAAGGCAGTTGATCATCGTCAAGCAGATATGGAACACCATTTTTAAAGTAAACAGGTATTGGTTCGCCCCAGTAGCGCTGACGACCAAAGATCGCATCACGCATTCGGTAATTGACTTTAGGCGTACCTAAGCCATTCTCTAGAATGTATTCGTTTGCCTTTTGAATTGCGTCCAAAGGAGAGAGGCCATCTAATATTCCGGAGTTGACCATATTCCCTTCTTTGGTCGGATCGGCTTCTGTGTCGGTTATTTTTTGTTGATCAATGATCTGTACGATAGGTAAACCGAAATGCTTGGCAAAGTCAAAGTCACGTTGATCACCGCTTGGTACAGCCATTACTGCGCCAGTTCCATATCCAGCCAATACATAATCAGCAATGTAAATCGGTACTTTCTCACCAGAAAATGGATTCAGGACATAACTACCAGTAAATACCCCGGAAACGGTCTTCACATCGCTCATTCGCTCACGTTCGGATCTGTTCTTGGCCACTTCCACATAAGCTTCGATTTCTGCTTTCTGTTCAGCGGTGGTAAGTTCCTTTACGATTTCAGCTTCTGGAGCCAAAACCATAAATGTCACACCGTAAATGGTATCGATACGCGTGGTGAATACTCTAATCTTTTTCACCTCATCCCCTGACCCCTTCTCCTGAGGAGAAGGTGAACTCGAATCAATCTCTACAAGACGGTTCTTGATTTTGTTGATCGTCTTTTCGACATTTTCATCAACTTCTTCATTTCTTACTACCAGGACTTCATAGCCCAAATGCTCCAGCAACTCTTTTCTCGCCAGATCATATTGTTTCTGCTCTTCGGTATCATGATAACCTCCATCTACTTCAATGATCAATTTTTGTCTTAAAAATATGAAGTCTACAATGAAGTCATCAATGGGATGTTGTCTTCTAACCTTAAATCCCAATTGCTTGTTACGAAGCTTTTGCCACAAAGCATCTTCCTGATCTGTTGGGTTCTTTCTGTTGTTTCGAGCATATTCCGTTAAGGTTTTAGCCATTTTCGGATTACCTGTTTTCCAGGCATCTACTAAGCCCCTCTCTGCTGGAGAGGTGCTTGGGTTCTCACCTAAGTCCCTCTCTTTTGGAGAGGGGTTTGGGGAGAGGATTTCAAAGTCCACTTCCGCACCAAAAGATTTTCCGATCCAGTTGCGCTGCATATCCTTTATCGGCTCAGGCCAATCGACCTTATCCAAATCTTCTGATAGACGATCAGCATAAGCTGTAATCCGCATGCTCCACTGTGGCATGGTTTTTTTGATCACGGGATGTCCACCACGTTCGGAAAACCCGTCCTTTACTTCATCATTAGAAAGTACCGTTCCCAGTGCAGGGCACCAGTTTACCGTTGTCTCTGCGATGAATGTAAGGCGGTACTTTAGCAACATCTTTTGTTGGGCTTCTTCGCCCCAACTATTCCACTCGTCAGCAGTGAATGTTGGAGTATCCTCATCACAAACAGCTTGTACGTTCGCATTTCCTTCTTTAGCAAAAGCTGCGACCAACACATCGATGTGTTCTGCTTTGTCTGCTTCTTTGTTGTACCAGCTATTGAAAAGCTGCTTGAAAATCCACTGGGTCCATTTATAGTAAGACGGATCCGAAGTTCGAACTTCTCGAGACCAGTCGTAGCTAAACCCAAGGTTGGTTAGCTGCTCTTTGTAACGTTTGATGTTGGTGTCGGTGGTAATGGCAGGATGTTGACCTGTTTGGATGGCATATTGCTCGGCAGGCAGACCAAAGGAATCAAATCCCATGGGATGCAAAACGTTAAACCCTTTTAATCTTTTGAATCGGGAAACAATATCGGAAGCAATGTAACCAAGTGGATGCCCTACGTGCAGACCTGCTCCGGATGGATAAGGAAACATATCCAAAACATAGTATTTTGGTTTGGAAGAATCATTTTCGACTTTATAAACCTGGTTTTCTTCCCAGTACTGTTGCCATTTCTTTTCTACTTCCTGGTGTTTGTATTCTGCCATCGATTATTTACCGTTATATAAGGGTGGCAAAGTTATAAGATGCCCTCAAAATGCAGTATGAATTGCAAGGAATTAGTGGCGTGTTTGGTCATTTTGTATTTAGTTTCGTGTGTTCAATTAAATAATCTGGTTTGATCGCAATTTTTAGAGTTCTGGCAGTAGTAATATGGAGCATTTTGATGATTTCTTCGTCATTAGTCGTCTTGTTGCTGACCTGGAACCCGAAGCATTCGGTGACCATGGCTCGAACCATGTGGGCTCCTGGTATTTTGTGGACGTGCGGTGTTCGATTGAAAGTAAAGGGCCTGGAGCATGTTGATCCGAGCAAATCATATGTTCTTGTATGCAATCACCAGTCCTATTTAGATATCCCTGTTCTTTTTAGAGGGTTGATTATCAACTTGTACTTTGTCGCAAAAAAAGAACTAAAGAAGATACCATTTCTTGGTTGGTACATGATGGCAACTGGGATGATCTTTATCGACCGAAGCAATCGCAACAAATCGATTGCTAGCTTAAAACGTGCGGCCAAATTGATTAAAAAGGGAAAAAGTGTCATCATGTTTCCAGAAGGAACCAGAAGTAAAGATGGTCATCTGGCAGATTTTAAGAAAGGGCCGTTTATGCTGGCTTCACAAGCAGAAGTAGATGTTTTGCCTGTTGGTATCTCAGAGCCGGACGGTCATTTTCAGGTTAACGCCTTCAGAAGATTGCCAATTGAGATAAATATTGGTGCGTCAATTTCTTCCAATGAAATGCCTGCTTCTGAACTCATCAAAAAAGCTCATGACGAAGTTGCCATACTTTCGGGCAGAACCCAATCCATTAAACCTTAGACTTTTAAAGCCTCCATGGCTTCATCGATGTGTCTGGTCGCTTTCATGGTAGAATTGAACGAGTAGACCAGTTTTCCATTTTTATCAAAAACGTAAGTGACACGTCCTGGGAACAGTCCCATCAAGTTTCTCGGTACGCCAAACTCTTTTTCAGCCTGGCCATGTGAATCGCTCAATAATAGGAAGTTCAGTTCGTATTTGTCCGCAAATTTTTTGTGAGAGCCTACTGTGTCGGAGGATATTCCAACAATGTCTGCGCCCATATCTGCGAAATCATCATACCGATCCCTGAATCCACAGGCTTCCGCTGTACATCCTGGTGTATCGTCTTTCGGGTAGAAATATACGACTAAAGCTCTTTCGCCTACTAATGAGGGAAGATCGATCAGGTTTCCTTCTTGGTCCTTAAGTGAAACGTCGGGGATCAGATCTCCTTTTTGAAGTGTTTTGCCCATAACAAGTTAACCGCTGTGTTATCTCTGTGTTTCCTTGGTTTTAAACAAATGAAGAAGCAAAGGTAGGAGTGTCAGGTCAGTTAACAACGCTATTGCCAGAGAAATTGTCATAAACAGGCCTAAATAGTACGTAGCACCGAATGATGACAGTATGAACAGGAAAAATCCGCTTACGATGATCACCGTCGTTAGTAATATTGCTTTACCAGCTGACTGATAGGTGTTTATGAGTTTTTGAACACTGGATTTGGCTTTACTTTTTCGAAATACCGCCAAGAAATGGATGGTGTCGTCCACGGCAATACCAAAAGTGACTGCAAAAATCACCGAGGTAGTCAGTTTCAACGGAGCTCCTGTTAAACCCATAAAGCCAGCTACAGCGATTAGCGGAATGATGTTAGGTATGAGACTGATTAACAAGACCTTAACGGATCGGAAGTAAATTCCCAATAGGATTGAAATGACTAAAATACCTAAAACCAGTCCTTTGAGGAGATTGTAAGAAAGCACTTCATGACTCTTGTCAATGAGGTAGGTTGTGCCGGTTAATCGTGTTTCAAGGATATTGCTATCAATGGCTGATTCGATGAATTTCTGGAGTTGTTGATTACGTCGGATCGTTTCGTAAGAGCCATACTCGGGGATAAAGGCAGCTATTCTTCCATAAGAATTTTCATGAATTACTTTCGGCAGCTGGTCTCTTTTGAGCAATCGATCGAGCGACCGAATGATTTTATTGTGATCGGTTTTTGAAGGGAGTTTAAAGTTCTCAACCAAACCACCACTGTTCATTTGGTTCGTGAACCGAACAAGAGTGGTCGGTGATACTACCCGTTCCATTTGGTATGTATCTCGTAGATACGCTTCGATTTTATCAATTTCCTGAATTACTTCATAGTCAAGAAGGGAGTTTGCTTCGCCTGCTGGCCAAAGTGCTATTTCCCATGGCTTGGATCCACCAAATTGTTTATCTACATAGTTGAAGTCTTTGCGTACTTGCGAGTCCTCAGGTAAATCTTTGAGCAGGTATGAATCGGTTTTTAAGAGTGACATGCCTACAGCAGCTATGATTAGCAGGGCTAGCCATGCTAGAAACACAGGCTTTTGATTTCTTAAATTCCAGATGGCTAGTTGTTTCATTCGCCGATCCGGCCGAATAGGAGGATAGCTGCGTTTGATCATTATGGGACCGAATAAGAACGTAATGATGAAAGCAATGCAAATACCCAGTCCGCAGAACATTCCCAGTTCTCGTATAGGTAATGTGTCAATCGTCCAAAGGCTGAAGAAACCAACTGCTGTAGTAACAGAAGTTAAAAGAGTTGGGATAAGTACTTTATTGACAGTTGCTTTTAAACGCTGGATGTGATCTGAAACTTGCGTGCTCCTAAATGCATTGATCAAGTGAATGCTATCTGAAGTGGAGACAAAAAGGATTACTGGAGGAATCAGAGAACCAAGAATTGAAATAGAATACCCTAACCATGCCATGGTGCCTAAAAGCCAAATTAAGCTCGTAATACTGACCAGATAAGGCATCAAAGCAACCTTTAAGGATTTGAAAATCCATAATAGCAATAAAAAGCTGATGACAAGTGCTGCAATCAGAAAAACCACAAAATCATTTTGTATGTAACCGACAAAAGCTTCCTGAGCAATTACTTTACCAGCTAATCGGTATTTATCAAAATTATAGTGTTTAATGAGGTTTTCTAGTTCCACATTTAAGGCTTTCGCTTGCTGAGGTTCGCTCAGGTGTGAATGATTGAGTTGGATTAGAAGGGATTGAGCATTATGACTTAAGAAGTTACTGTAAACAGGATGTTGAACCAGTTTCATACTGTCAGTCTGATAGAGGTCTGGTTGGTCAATATGAAGTAAAGGAATCGGTGTGATTCCCATAGGTCCCTGCACGGGTTGTCGTGCATTGGTCAAAGCAAATACTGATGTGATGTTGTCCAGTTTCTCAATGGAATCTATGGCCATATTCACTTCGTTCAGAAAAGACTTTTCGAATACACCTGTGTTATTGCTGATTATCAGGATCAAATAGTCATTGTCATAACCGAATTTCTGAAGGTGATCCTCATAGAAAGCAATATCAGGATCGTTGGTAGGAAAGAAGCGCTCAAATTCAAAGTCTGCTTTTAGGGTTGTTAACTGGTAACCAAAAAACAAGCTGATCAACACCCAGAGAACAATCAGCGATATCCGGAATGAAGTGTTGTGGAAGTTATCGTAGTACTTATTGATGAGAGATTTCAGTTTTTTTTATTAGCTAAGCTAATAAAGCTGGGTGTTAGGTGAAGGGTGTTCTTTGTTATATTGAAGTCAAATAATTCTTAAAAAGACTATGAGCTTTAAATTTGAAAAATTAGTCATTTGGCAGAAAGCCATGGATTTTGGAGAAGAGTTGAATGTTTCTACTGCCAATTTTCCAAAAAAGGAGATGTATAATTTAACTTCGCAAACGATGCGAGCAGTTGACTCGTTTGCACTTAATATTTCTGAAGGCTCAATTGAGCAATCAAAAGCTGAGTTTGGTATATTCATGGGCTATGCAATAAGGTCTTTGGCGGAAGTTGTAACTTGCCTTCACAAAGCGTTAAGGAGATCATATTTCAGTGAAAGTCAATTTAAAATCTACTATAACAAAGCATATGAATTGATGAATATGATGATTGCGTTTCGAAAAAGAATTTAAACATCTGACATCCGGCATCCAGCCAATCAATGCTTTTCTGGTTGCAATGATTTGACTAAATAGAAATTAAACTTAGTAGTAATAATGAGACAATACCTCGATTTGATGCAGCATATTCTAGACCATGGGGTGGATAAGTCTGACCGCACTGGTACAGGTACTCGCAGTGTATTTGGCTATCAAATGAGGTTTGATTTAGAAGAAGGTTTTCCGTTGGTTACCACCAAAAAGACGCATCTAAAATCCATCATACATGAGCTTTTATGGTTCATTAATGGGGATACTAACATTCAGTACCTTGTACAGAATGGAGTGAATATCTGGAATGACTGGCCTTATCAGAGCTATCTCAAGCAAAATGCATTGGAAGAAAAGTACCCAAAGTATTCCGATGATTGGAAGGCGCACATGAAAGAGTTTGTGGAGCGAGTAAAAGCTGATGACGAATTCGCGAAACAGTATGGCGAATTGGGTCCGGTCTATGGCCATCAGTGGCGAAATTTTGAAGGAGTAGACCAGATCTCTGGATTAATAGAAGACATCAAAAATAAGCCGGATTCACGGCGATTGATTGTGTCAGCTTGGAATCCAAAAGACATTCCAGTCATGGCTAAATCTGGTTTGCCTCCGTGTCATTCGCTATTCCAGTTTTATGTAGCGGAAGGTAAGCTCTCGTGTCAGTTGTACCAGCGTAGTGCCGATGTGTTTTTGGGCGTTCCATTTAACATTGCGTCTTATGCTTTGTTTACCATGATGATTGCACAGGTATGTGATCTGGGGTTGGGTGATTTTGTTCACACTTTTGGAGATGCTCACATTTACAACAATCATTTTGATCAGGCAAAACTGCAGTTGAGCAGAGAACCAAAATCACTCCCCTTAATGAAGATCAACCCAGATGTAAAAGACATCTTTTCATTCAAAATAGATGATTTCACGCTTGAAAATTACGACCCATATCCGCGTATAAAAGCTGTGGTTGCCGTTTAAATAGTTTATCGGCTGATTATTATCATTTTTTGTATCGCATTGACCCAAATTCCGTTAATACCCCAGTAATGTCCGAAAGAAGTAGTGTTTTTGATATGATCGGTCCAGTGATGATCGGTCCTTCGAGTTCACACACCGCAGGTGTAGTGCGCATAGGAAGAGTAGCCCGTAAGATTCTCAAAGGCACCCCAAAAAAAGTGGTCATCACCTTTTACAATTCATTTGCACAAACCTATGAGGGGCATGGCAGTAACCGTGCTATTCTGGGAGGTTTGATGGATTTCCATACAGATGATGAACGCATCAAGGAAGCCTTACAGTTGGCTGAAGAAGCTGGCCTGGTATACAGTTTTAAGTCTGTAGGAAGCGCTTCCACATTGCACCCCAATACAGTGAAACTCGATATGGTAGCTGCAGATGAAAGTCAGGCCACTGTAATTGGTGAAAGCCGGGGAGGTGGCGTCATCAGAATGCGGTCTGTCAATGGGTTTGATACCAATTTTACCGCCAGCTCGCACACTTTGATTATCTATGCGAATGATCAGATGGGGAGCATTGCGTTTATTTCCGATGTTTTATCACACGATGATTGTAATATTGCCACCATGACCGTGTCCAGAAAAGGGAAGAATGATCTTGCCTGTCTGGTGTTCGAAATGGATTCGGGCATTAAGAAAATAACCTTAGAATATTTAAAAGAACTTAACTGGGTAAGGAACGTACTATATATCCCAGATATCGATCAATAACTTAAAATATGAGAAAGCTAACCCTAACCATACTGATAGCTGTTTTCATAGGACATCATGCACAAAGTCAGGATTCATTAAATGTAATGGATCTTCAGCAGTGTATTGATGTGGCTATAGAGAACAACTTGTCCGTACGAAGGAGTAATTTACAAAAAGAAGGAGCCAGAGTGGCTTACAATCAATCCCGGGCAGAGATGCTACCTAGTTTAAATGTAGGTGGTAACTATGGCTACAACTGGGGTAGATCCATTGATCCTACTTCCAATGATTTCATCACTCAGCAGATTAACTTTTCAGGTTTCAATGGTAATGCCAGTGTCACCTTGTTTAATTGGTTCAGAATAACCAATACTGTAAAGCAAAACAGATTGGGATTGGAATCAGCAGAGTATGATGTTGATAAGGCAATCAATGACATTTCATTGAACATCGTCACTTTCTATTTGAATGTTATTTTAAATAGAGAATTGGTAGAAAACGCGCAGTATCAACTAGAATCTAGCCAGGAACAATTGGATAGAACAAAAAAGCTTGTTGCTGGAGGAGCACTGCCAAGGACTAGTGAATTAGAACTTGTTTCTCAAGTGGCGACCAATGAAGTGAATCTGGTTAATGCCGAAAACAATCTCAACCTTGCATTATTGAACCTGAAGCAGGCAATGTTGCTTCCGGTAAGTGAGGATATTGAGTTATTGGTACCCGAATTGGAAATGGAAACAGGACCTGACATGCTTACTTCACCAGAAGAGGTGTATCAGGCAGCCTTATCAACCATGCCCGAGATTCAAAGCGCCGAACTTCAGGTAGAGCAGTCAGTAATGGGCGTGAAGGTAGCTGAGGCTGGCTATGCTCCAACTTTGTCTTTAAGTGGGAGTTTTAGAACGAACTACTCTGATGCATTCAAAACATTTGTCATCGACGAGAATGATCCAGGGTCTTTCCAGCAAAGAGAAACAGACTACTTTCTTGCAGATGGTACTCAAGTGTTTGAAAACACGTTTGTTCCAAACGGAGATGTTCAAACGGTTGGATATGGCGATCAATTTGATCAAAACCTGAGTCGATCAGTGAGTCTAAATTTGAATATTCCGATATTCAATAATCTTCGTGCCAATGCCGGTGTGCAAAATGCCAAAATCAACTTGCAGCAAGCAGAGATTACTGTACTAGAGCAGAGGAATCAGCTTCGTCAGATCATAGAACAAGCTTACAATGACGCCTTTGCTGCTTCAAAAACCTTTGCCGCTTCTCAACGTCAGGTGGAAGCACTGGAAGAGACCTTCCGATCCATAGAAAACCAATACAATTTGGGAGCGGCTAATTTCACTGATTATCAGGTTGCTTCCAACAATTTGTTCAGAGCCAAATCTGATTTGGTACGAGCAAAATACGATTTCATTTTTAAAACCAAAGTTCTTGATTTTTACCAAGGCAAAAACCTAACATTCTAAACCTAATGGCCAAAAAGAAAAAATCTTCCAATAAAATATTGTACATCCTCGGAGGTGTGGTAGTTGTATTGATCCTATTTGCAATTATCGGTAAGTCTCAGGGATGGGTAGGACAGAAAAAAGCGATCGAGGTAGAAAGTGCCAAGGCTGAAAGAGCAACGGTGGTTGAAAAAGTTTCTGCTTCCGGTTCTGTACAACCTGTAGTAGAAGTGAAAATCAGCCCTGAAGTTCCAGGAGAGATCATCGAATTGACTATAGAAGAAGGAGATTCTGTAACAAAAGGCGATAACCTAATCCGTATACGTCCTGATAATTTTGAGTCGGCATTACAAAGAGTAGTGGCCAACTACAACCAACAGAAAGCCAATCTGGAAGATGCCAAAGCCAGACTGGAGCGCGCAAAAGCAACGTTCAAGCGGAATGAATTGGAATTCAATAGACAAAAGAAGCTTTTTGATGAGAAAGTGATCTCCGAAGCGGATTTCCAATTGGCAGAGGCCAATTACAATGTGGCCAAGCAAGATATGGTATCAGCTGAGCAAAACGTAATGGCCGCTAAATATGTCGTTCAAAGTTCACAAGCTTCAGTAGATGAAGCGAAAGAGAACCTTCGATTGACACGAATTACCGCTCCGATGAACGGTATAGTCTCTAAGTTGGATGTAGAAGAAGGCGAAACAGTGGTAGGAACTTCTCAAATGCAGGGAACAGAAATGCTGCGTATCGCTGATCTGTCCAACATGGAGGTAAGAGTAGATGTGAATGAAAATGACATTATCCGAATCAATAATGGCGATACGGCTGTGATTGATGTTGACTCATATTCGTACATGGATAAGACATTCAAAGGAGTTGTTACACAAATTGCTAATACGGCAAATACGAAAGCCTCTTCCGATGCAGTGACAGAATTTGAAGTACGCATCAAGATTTTAAATTCTTCCTATCAGGATTTGATCGAAGAAAAAGGCTTACGTTATCCATTTAGACCGGGTATGACGGCTAGTGTGGACATCCTCACGGAGACTAAAACCAATATTTTGACGGTACCGCTTTCAGCAGTGACTACACGACCGAAGAAAGAAGCCAAACCAGAGGGAGAGTCTGAAGGGGGTCGTCCTGATGAGAATGACGACTCTGAACAAACATTGGCTAGCGATGAGTTGGACGAAGTGGTGTTTAAGTTAGTGGACGGTAAGGCTGTGAAGACTATTGTGAAAACCGGAATTAGTGACTTTGAACGAATTGAAGTAATCGAAGGAATTGCTGAAGGAGATGAAATTATATCCGGACCATTCCTGGCTGTTTCCAAGCGTCTCAAAGATGGCGATGGTGTAGAAGCCAATGGAGGGGGAAAAGAGGAAGAGGATGAAACCTCAAGCGAGGATTAACTAACTCTAACAAATCATTCAAAAAAAGGGGCTATCTGCCCCTTTTTTTGTTTCTAATATTTCTAAGTGGAGAAAACGGATCTATTGTATAGTAATAAACGACAAAGATTATCGCACTTAAAAATATAATTAGCCATCCATCATATCCAGTTACTTGTTGAGTGTATCCATCAATAGCCAATATTGATTTATTCTTCTTAACGAGAACAAAGCCTAAAAGTAGAAGTGATAGGCTAATGACCAGGTAGAAAAGATCACCGTATTTTTTTCTATTCTTAAATCCCGAACTCATTCAATAGTACCTCATACACCCTATGAATCGGTAAACCCATTACGGTAAAGTAAGAGCCAGTTATGGAGCTGATTTTGGTCATTCCAATCCACTCCTGAATGCCATAAGCACCCGCTTTATCAAAAGGTCGATAATTTTCAATATAAAATTCCATTTCGCCTTTGGAAATGGTCTCAAAAGTCACAGAGGTGCTGTCTGAGAAGGCCACTGTTTTCACAGGTGAGGAGATACACACTCCGGAAACCACCTTATGCGTACGTCCGGACAGCATGCTTAACATCTGGATTGCTTCATCTTTGTTGGCAGGTTTATTTAAAACAAGATTATCGCAGATCACTGTGGTATCCGAAGTGATGATCGTGCTATCTGGCTTTAGCGGTCTATAATTCTTGTTCTTTTGTACGGCCAGATATTGTGCTATTTCTAAAGCCGCAAGATCGTTTGGAAAAGGCTCATCAAAGTCTCTTGTGAACACCTCAAATTCAAATCCCGCATCTTTTAAAATTTGCTGACGTCTAGGACTATTGGAAGCTAAAATCAAAGGGTGTGTGGAATTCATTTTCATCGATTGAACTAAATACAAAACCGCTAATTACTTTCGGATAAAAATAGGTGGACTTTTGAGGCATCGTGTAGCCACTGTAACAGACCTGTTTGACTGTATCAATGGAGATGTCTTTTGTAATCAAAGCAAATTGCACTTCACCTTTTAAGACTTCTCTGAGGCACTCGGTAAAGTTGCGTTGGAAATTGATATTTCGTGCATCTACTTGTTTTTGACCCGGTATATGTAGAATCTTTTCAAAGATGAAGTAGTGCATGACCGTAAGGTCCAATTCTTTGATTTCTGAGGGGAAGTTCCAGGTGATGTCATGAATCTTCTCCGGCTTCAAACGAATTTTATAAGCATTATCCCCGACCAACAGCCCAAAAGCCCATTTCTTACCAAGGATTATCTCGTTTACGTCCGGAGCGTTTTCCACTGGCTTTATGATGAAATCGTCGGCCAACTGCTGTAGAAGCCATTCTTCAGAAAACGATTCGAGCCCATTAACCACCCGATGTGTAGGCAGAATACGCAAATCATCCGATTCAGTATTCGTCAGGAACATCATGTGAAAATTATAAGGCTCATTGCCGGTGTGATTTGGGTTGCTGGCCTTTCTGGCTTTCATATACTCCAGCGAACCGCCATACCGATGGTGACCATCCGCCAGAATAATCTGTTTTTCTTTGATGATACCCGTAATCCTTCGGATGATTTTCGCGTCTTGTATCACAGAAAACACATCCCGAACTCCCTGATAGTCTTCCGACTCGTATAGTGGACACTGCATGCTGTCATCCAGATAGCCTTCAATTTCTTTGTCCGTATCGGTATACAATCCATGCGTAGGAGAGACGTTTAGTTGTGTTTCGTGAAGTAGGTCCAATCGATCTTTCACAGAGAAAGGCATGGTGCTCTCATGCCTGAGTATCACTTTGTCCTCATGGTCGTGAACACGGATATTGCAAATAAATCCCTTACGACAGAAGGTCTTGTCTGAACCGGGAAGGGAAAAATATTGATAATAGACATAAATCGCAGGAATTTTGTCTTGCTTTAGAATCCCCTGACTTTTCCATTTAGCCAGCCTACTTTTCGCTGCTAAAGCAGGTGCTTTTTCCTGAGGTACGGATAGATGAATGCTGTTAAATTCTTTCTGGTAAAGCGCTGCACGCTGTTTGTCAGAAACCACATCAAAAAGGGGAGATGTGAGCTGATCGATCTGGTCAATCAGCTTTTGATCGTATCTCCAACCTGCAAAAGGTCTGATTTCCGCCATTAATCTGCCCTCATTCGTCGTTTCCAACCAGAGCCAGTAGAGGAGCCTTTTCCTCCCGATGGCATGGCCGTTTGCTGCTTGTTATTGTATTGCTCAAAAGCAAAAATGGCCGCTGCACGCTGTATGTCCTCAGGAACCTTCTCATTCAAGACTTCTGGTTTAAAATATTGTTCAACGAATTTGGTTGTGAATCGACCGCTGGTAAACTCCTCGTGATTCAATACAAATTGGCAGAATGGAAGAGTGGTTTTTATTCCAATGATTTGGTACTCATCAATTGCGCGCTTCATGCGTTCTATGGCCTCTTCACGGTCTTTGCCATAGGTGATCAGTTTGGCGATCATAGGATCGTAAAAGATCGGAATGTCCATGCCCTCTTCATAGCCGTCATCCACCCGGACTCCTGCACCTTGTGGGCGCTTGTAGACCTCCAGTTTACCGGTGTCAGGAAGGAAATTGTTTGCTGGATCTTCAGCGTAAACACGCACCTCTATACTGTGTCCCTGTATTTTCAAGTCTTCTTGTTTGAATGAAAGGGCTTGACCTTCAGCGATTTTGATTTGTTCTTTTACCAGATCCAAGCCAGATATTTGTTCAGAAACCGGATGCTCTACCTGTAGTCGCGTGTTCATTTCCAAAAAATAAAAATCCAGGTTTGCATCGGCTATGAACTCGACAGTTCCGGCTCCATAGTAATTGCAGGATTTAGCTACGTTGACGGCTGCTTCACCAAATCGTTTGCGCTGTGCTTCATTTACAACAGGTGACGGTGCTTCTTCAATGACTTTTTGATTTCTTCTTTGAATACTGCATTCCCGTTCGAATACATAAATGACGTTTCCATGTTGATCGCCGAGTATTTGAACCTCAATGTGTTTTGGAGAAGTGATGAACTTTTCTATAAAAACAGCGTCATCTCCAAACGAGCTTTTGGCTTCACTCACAGC
>JAMWZA010000118.1 GCA_024305105.1 Marinoscillum sp. | reverse complement strand
GTTCAGGTTCACACCATCCCAATGGGCCAGGGAAACAAAACCAGTAGGATTGTCACCTGGACGTTTCTAACCAAAGCTCAACAAAAAGAGTGGAAAAATACCCGATGGAAAACGGCGTCTGAAGTAAAGTAACCTTATGACATTAACGGGTTATTGCTTCTCGATGGTCTCTGAGCCAGGCTTGTAATCAAAAGCCGGAGAAGTCCAGTTTTTGGAAATGCCATTTTCTGTATCCCCATCAAAGGCATAAATCTTCATCCCGTAAAATTTCTCTGGTCCCCAAACTCCAACAAGTTTATTATTGATCAGGTAGCCAAATCCCTCAAATATCTCTGGTCCACCCAGGTCCCAAAACAATCGAAACAAATTTCCCTGTTTACGTATTTCAAGCGTGCCTTTATAGGTTTCTGACTCGCCCATTGAAACATCACCCTGGGAGCGTCTACCCACGACTTCATATTTTCCTTCGATCTCCGATCGATTGAGTTTGCCTCCAATTAGCTCCGCTCCTCTTCCGAGCTGAGAGGTCCAGTTGCCCGTACCAAAGAGTCCTCCTTTTTCATTGAGTTCGTATTCAAACAATCCGTACCGTGGTGAATTCATGGCATAGGCAGTGACCAACTCTCCGCGCTTTGGATCATAGTAACCTGTTCCTACATATTCATTAACCCCTTTTTTATTGGTATAATTAAATTCCCATCCCAATCGATACCACTGATCAGTAACAGGGTCAATGGTCAACTTTCCGGTATAGTTTTTATCCTCCGGATCTGAACCTGAGACTTTCCATGTGCCTTCGAGCTCCTGAGCATGGATTAAGTGAGTAAATGATAAGCTGGCTAGAAATAAGATGATGGTAAATTTTTTCATGTGATTATGATCGGTTGCGGTTGCAATTACTAAAAAACAGATGAATTATGCTAATGTTCAAAGATTGAGGTTGGTAGGCTCTGAAAAATAATACCAATTGATTTACCAATCTAAATTACAGATGTCACTTTGTTGTGCTATTTGCTATCGGAGAGGAATTCACTCAGCTGGCCTTTTCGAGTAGGACGTTTGATTTTATCGACATGCTATTTGATGTCCTGGGGATTGGTTTCTTTTCGCTACTTACGAGGATTAAACCATCAAAAAACAGTTTACAATAATTCATTTGCTTTGTAAACAAAAAATGAAATACTTTCTCTGGCTTGGGGTAATCATTCTTAGTTGTTCCAAGCCTATTCCTTTTCAAGCACCCATCTTACTTCCCGACAGGCTTCAGACCAGCCAAATACGTCTTACCCCAATAGGCGACTTTGGGATTCTAAGAAAAGCCAGACCGGGTATTCCTGCACATTTGCATACAGGAATTGACATTAAAAGACCTTCAAACAACTATACGCATCAGCCAATTTTCCCGATCGCAAAAGGTACAATCATTAGCAAACGAACAGATGGACCATATGCGCAGCTTATTATAGAACATAAACTGCCCGAAGACACTTTTTGGACCTTATATGAACACATAGCCGAAATACTTGTGGAGGTCAACCAACACGTTCGCACGAAAGATGAGATTGCCAGGTTTTTCAACAAAAAAGAACTGAACACTCATGGCGAGCAATTCGACCACTTTCACTTTGAAATCCTAAAAACTGCTCCTTCTGCAATAAAACCCACCCCCAAAACGCCTGTTCGCCTGTTCCAATCCAAAACATTGGTTTGCTTCACAGAAGATCAATTGTTCAAACACTTTCATGATCCATTAATTTTCCTTCACAATAGCGAGAAATAGCTATTTATTGGCCTTGGATGTATCAGAATTTAGTAATTTCATCAACACTTAACCGAACCTGTTTTCTTACAGAATTAACCTCACTCTACGATGGCTATTCCATTTCGATCCAACCTAATAACCCTGCTTATTCTTTTTCTCTTCGCCTGTGGCGGAAATAAAGCGGAGCAACCAGACACCACTCCTATTGAATACTCAGAAGAAGTAGCTCAGATCATCAATACAGTTACTTCAGGAATCATTTCTCCTTATGACCCGATCAAGATCCAGTTCAATGAAGACATGATTACCCCTGAACTGAGAAACACCAAAATTGACAATCCATTCAAGTTTTCACCTTCCATAGATGGTGAAGCTACCTGGACTCAGACCAATCAGCTGGTTTTTACACCGGCAGAACCGCTATCCAGTAGAACCAACTATACCGGTCAACTGGACCTCTCCCAAATCAACCCTAACCTCAGTGTGAAGTCTATCGATTTAAAATTTTATGTGCAGGGCCAGGAAATTCAGTTGTTCACAGGTGATCTGGAACTACTCAACCCAACTGACCCAAACAAACTGGTCTATAGAGGAAAAATCACCTTTGCACAACCACTCGATCTGGAACAATTAAAAGCCGCTGCTACCTTTGAAAATACAGAATTAACCTGGAGCAAAGAAGGTGATAAGACGTATACTTTTGTCACTGCACCGCTATTGCGCCAATCCAGAACCTCCCGTTTCCTTTTCACTTTAGATAGAGAACAACTCAACCTTTCTGAGGCCCTTGAAAGAACCATTGAGGTGGTGCCGCTGAGTAAATTGGAAGTAAGTAATCTGGAGATAGACGAATCAGGGAAATCTCCTAAAGTGATGATCAAGTTTTCTGACCAGTTGGATCCCAATCAGGACATCAATGGATTCGTATCCGTATCACCCAATGTCGATTTCAACCTCCAAAAACTTGGTAAGTATGTCATTCTTGATGGTGACTTCCGGTTTGGCAATGAGTACCAAATCAGTGTAGACAAAGGGATCATAAGCCGCTGGGCCACCAGTTCTGAAAAGTCCTTCGAACAAAAGGTGCAATTTGCTGACATAGCACCACAGATTGAGTTTGCTTCATCCGGCGTTTTTATGCCTACGAGCAACAACAAGAATCTGCAGTTTCTAACCACCAATCTGGAACGGGTGCATGTGGAGGTCAAAAAAGTCTTCAACTCAGATATTGACCAGTTTTTCCGAAATGAGAACATTAAAAGTGGAGCGAAACGCTCCAATGAATTCAACAATACCTATGTATCATCTGTAGGTGCCATTATCTACAATCAGTCACTTGAGATTGGGAAAGAAAAGAACAAATGGCTCCTCCACAACCTGTCTTTGGACAATGTGCTTACCGAATATGACAATGGACTCTATTTGATTCGTATCAACTTCAATCCAAAAGACGTTTTAGTTCCACTGGAAGGTGAGCAGTTGGAATACATTCAGCAATTCGGTCAAGTCTACAAACCAGTAACCATATCAGACATAGGTCTTCTGGTAAAACGAGAAGGAGACGAAGAGTACCAGGTTTTTACCACAGACCTAAAGTCTGGGAAACCGCTACCCAATGTTAAGGTCACTATCCAGCGGTATGAAAACAACTACACCAAAATGACTGATAATGAAGGACGTGCATCGATCAGTGCCTCCTCATATATCCAACTAGTGAAGGCAGAAAAAAATGGTCAGATAAGTATCATCAAGCCTTATGAAATGCAGTGGAATAATTCGGGTTTTGACGTTGAAGGATTGAGCCAATACGAACTCGAAACCCGGGCCTTTATTTATACCGAACGTGGTGTATATCGCCCTGGAGATTCGATCAACCTTTCCTGCATTGTTCGTTACCAAAACAAGTCCAGTTCAGATAATATCCCAGCGTACTTGAAACTCTATAATCCAGAGGGTACGCTGGTAATGGAAATGACTCAAAAAGGTGCTAAAGATGGTTTTTACAATTTCAATTTCGGCACGAATCAGAGCGACCCAACGGGCAATTGGAATGTTCAGGTAAATGTGGGAAACAAGTATTTCTACCACAACCTAAAAGTAGAAACAGTAGTAGCCAATCGTCTAAAAGTCAAAGTCACTCCGGACCTCAAAGTCCTGCGGCCAGAGAACAAACAACTGAAATTCGAAGTAGAAAGCAAATACCTGTTTGGAGCATCCGCAGATGGACTGGCATATGACACAGAAGTGGAGATATTTGATGTTACTACCGCCTTTCCAAAGTTCAAGGAATACTCATTTTTTGATCAGAATATTGATTTTCAGGACATCAAAACCGATATCCGGTCAGGCAACTTAAATGCGGACGGGAAAGCCAACATCACCTGGGAAATTCCAAATATGAGTCAGGCGCCTTCTCCTCTTAAAGTTAAAATCACAGCAACGGTACAAGAAGACGGAGGTCGACCAAATGAATCCTGGACCTATCTGGATCTACATCCATTTAGCCATTATGTCGGGATCGAGGACAATGGGTACTCCTATGCCAAACTGAATGTAGAGCAAAAAATCCCCGTGGTGATGGTAGATACCGAAGGCGAGGCTGTTACAGGCAAAGAACTTGTTTACCGCATTTACCGAAACAGCAAATACTGGTGGTATCAATACGACAGCTATCGCGATTTTAAGCTGCGCTACAAGACGGACAAGCATTCCTATCTCGTAGAGGAAGGAACAATCACAGCTTCTAAGCCATTCGCTGCGGTACCTTTCAGGCCCACTCAAAGTGGCCAGTATCTCATCGAAGTACAGGATGCTTCTGTACCGATGGGGCACACATCGAGCATTTTTATGAGTGCCTATCCATTTGGAGGAATTCCATCTGGAGATGAAAACGCAGGCACGCTTAGCCTCAGAAGTGATAAGGAGACGTACAACGTTGGTGAAGATATCGTCATTACGTTCCCATCACCACGCAAAGGAAATATACTGATGACTGTAGAACAGGGTGATGACATCATCAGCAGTCAATGGGTAGAACCAAAAGATCAGGAAAACATGAACCTGCGGCTTAAGGCCACCAAGTCCATGGCTCCAAACATCTATGTGACCATAACTGTCCTACAGGATCATTCGCAAACCATCAATGATCGTCCCATACGTATGTTTGGTATACTTCCCATATCTGTCGTAGATCCAGACACGAAACAGGAGTTGGTGATCAACATGCCAGATGAACTACTTCCTGAGCAAGATTTTGAAGTGAATGTAAGCACCTTATCCGGAGATGCCACGCAGTTTACAATTGCTGTTGTTGATGAGGGACTACTAGACCTGACTGGTTTCCGTACCCCAAACCCGTGGAAAGAGTTTTTCAGAAAGATCCGACTGGATGTAGAAACCTACGACCTATTCGGCCATGTCATTGGGGCAAATGCTGGGGATGTGTTCAAGACATTTTCCATCGGTGGAGATATGGATTACCGGGAGTCACAGCTGGACCCATTCGAAAAGAAAAAACGCTTTAAGCCGGTTTGCTTGTTTAAAGGCCCTCTTCTCACCAATAGCAATGGAAAGGCGAAAGTTGCTTTCAAGATGCCAAACTATGTAGGTTCTGTACGGGTGATGGTCATCTCTGCTAAAGGCAATGCGTATGGGTCTGCGGAAAAAACCGTTCCAGTCAGAAGTGATTTGATTATCCAACCAACCATTCCGAGAGCACTGAAACCAGGTGATGAGTTTGTAGTGCCTGCCAATGTATTCGCAACAAAAGAAAATGTTGGTTCTGTGGACATTACACTAACAACTGAGGGTCCTTTAGAAGTAATCGGCGCAAACTCTGTAAGACATACTTTCGAGACCATAGATGATCAGCTGTTTGAATTCAAACTCCGCGTGAAAGAAGCTATCGGACAGGGGAAAATCGTGATCACAGGCAAGGGAGCCAACACTAAAAGCACCTTTGAAGCAGATGTGCCTATAAGTCCAAGTGCTCCACGCAAGTATCAATCAGAGGAGAAAATCATTAAGCCAGGAGAAACCATCACCTTCGACCTGCCGGAAGTTGGACTAGACGGCACCAACAATGCGAGGTTGAAAATAGCTGTTTTCCCAAATATGGATTTCATGCATCGCCTGGACTATTTGATCAGGTATCCGTATGGCTGTATTGAGCAAACCACCTCTGCAGTTTTTCCGCAGCTGGCACTAAAAAGCTTGTTTAAAAATGATCCAGAAAAACAAAAAGAGATTGATCAAAATATCAACGCCGGAATTGACCGGTTAAGAATGTTCCAACTCTCTGATGGCGGCTTTAGCTATTGGCCAGGAGGAAATAGTGCTAGTGAATGGGGTAGCAACTATGCCGGCCAGTTCTTGATTGAAGCGCGGAAAAAAGGATATGTGGTCCCTGACCTCATGTATGATGGCATTGTTCGTTATCTGGATCGAAACAAACAGGGGTCTAAGGATCCGAAATACTTAATGACCAGAGTCAACAGATGTTTTGTACTGGCTTTGGCCAATAAAGCACCTCTCGGCGAACTAAATTTGCTCAAGCAAAACCACTACAACGAGATGTCCAATGTGCAGAAATGGATGTTGGTAGCAGCTTATAAACTAGCTGGTGTAGAAGATCAGGTTAAAAGTCTGGTCACAAATATCTCAACAACCGCTGAAGAGTATCAGGAGTTTGGTCGCACCTATGGTTCGCAAAACCGAGACCTGGGAATTATTCTTCGGTGCCTGCTCATCCTGGATCGCAAAGAGGATGCTGAAGTACTGGCTAAGAATCTCGCTAAAGTACTATCGAGTCATTATTGGTATTCCACACAGACTGTGGGACAAATGCTCTTAGGGATTGGTGATTATTTTGATGCTATGGGAATATCTTCTGGTGATGATCTAATCATCGAAGGCCTTGTAGAACTTCCTAATGGCAAGACAAGCACGATCAAGTCTGTTAACACATACGACCATTACATCAATGAAGGCTATGGCCAGCAAGTGAAAGTTTCACTTAATGCTGGTGTAAAAACCACACAACTTTATGCGACACTTTCCAGTAATGGAGTTCCGCTAAAGGACAATACAGTGGAGCAAAACAAGAACATCAGTCTGGAAGTGGATTGGTTCAATGAAAGTGGTGAATCCATAGACATCTCTAATGTCAAACAAGGAAGTACTTTCTACGGCCGATTTAGAGTTTTCAACAAAAGTGTAACTCCTTCTATAGACGAAGTGGCTCTGATGCAGATCCTGCCATCGGGCTGGGAGATTGAAAACACCCGACTAAATGGCGAAGTAGAGTCCAACTGGATGGCTGGCTGGATTACCGGCAAGGAAGAATACCTTGATATTCGAGATGATCGCATTATGTGGTTCTTCGATCTTCAGAAAACCAAACTGGATTTTGTGGTGAAAATAAACGCCATTACTGCCGGCACGTACATCATGCCGGGAACGAGATGTGAGGCCATGTACAACAATGACTACATAGCGACCAAACAAACAAAAACCGTTTCGGTGACAAAGTAATTCTATGTGGAGAAAGGTTCTATTTGGGATCGGAGGACTTCTTTTGGGTTTCATTGCCTATGTCGCTTTGCCGCTACAGCAGCACCTGAGCCAGGATTACAGTCAGGTGATACTGGCCAATGACAGTACCTTTCTCCGCGTTTTTTTGAATGAAAACGAACAATGGTGTTTGCCTCCATTCTTGAATGCTGAAATTCCAGAGAACCTCAAAACAGCTGTCCTCACTTATGAAGATCAGTACTTCGCTTACCATCCTGGAGTGAATCCTTACGCGTTGATTCGTGCGCTTTACCTCAACATGAAAAATGGTGAAGTCGTCAGTGGAGGCTCAACAATCACCATGCAGGTGGCTCGAATGATTCGTGACAAGGAAAGAACCTTATTTCAAAAACTTCTGGAAATCCTGCTCGCACTTAAACTTGAAGCCAGATATTCAAAAGAAGAAGTACTCACACAATACCTCACCCATGCTCCTTACGGAAGCAATGTGAGAGGCTACCTTGCAGCTTCATACCGTTTTTTCAATAAAAACCCAACGCAGCTATCATGGGCAGAAGCCGCCACATTAGCAGTTCTACCTAATGCCCCTGGTTTGATCTTTCCAACAAAAAATGACCGAGCGCTAAAAATCAAGCGTGATCAATTGCTACGAAAGCTTTATAGCAACAAGACCATCGATCAGGAAACTTATGAGTTGTCATTGATTGAACCGGTTCCTAATTTCATTTACCCGTTCCCTTTAGCTGCTCCGCACTTAACCGAATTTATCCATCAGACCAACCAACTGAATGTAGTCAAGACCACTATTGATCCCAATATTCAATATGAAACTGACTTCTTTGTGAAGCAACACAGTGCTCGCATGCAGCAAATGGGCATCCGAAATGCCTGCGCACTGGTCTTAGAAAATAGCTCAGGCCACGTACTCAGCTATGTAGGAAGTCAGGATTTTAACGATTTAAACAAAAGTGGAAAAGTAGATGGCATCCGATCGGCCCGATCATCAGGCTCCATTCTAAAACCTTTTCTTTACGCTTTGGCAATAGATGATGGACTTATTCTTCCTAACACGCTCATCAAGGATGTCCCCACCTATTTTAACAGTTTCTCTCCCAACAACGCTTCCGAACAATTTGCCGGCATCATTCCCGCCAATAAAGCACTAATCTATTCCCTCAACATTCCTGCAGTTCGGCTATTAAATGCTTATGGGATAAATAAGTTTTATAACAACCTGGAAGCAGCTGGCATCAGTACACTCTTCCGGTCGCCTGACGAATATGGACTACCAATCATACTTGGTGGATCAGAAGTTACTCCGTGGGATGTAGCCAGACTATACAGAGGTATGGCTAACGGAGGGCAGTTTAATCAAATCGCATACTTGCCCCAAAGGAATTCACAAAACAATCTTCAGCTAATTAGCAAAGGTGCTACAAGACTAATACTAGAGGAGATGAAAGAGCTTATACGGCCAGGACTGGAGTTTTACTGGAAGAAATACGGAAATCAAAAGCCGATAGCCTGGAAAACAGGAACCAGTTACGGACACAAAGATGCCTGGGCTGTAGGCACCACTCCGGATTACACGATTGTCGTATGGGTAGGTAACTTCGATGGACAATCAAACAAAAGCCTATCCGGCATGCGCAGTGCTGGTCCATTATTATTCAATATCTTGAATGTACTGCCCGAGTCAGAAAAACGCTGGTTTGAAATGGATTCTAAGGATTTTATTGAAGTCAAAACCTGTAAGGAAACGGGATTTTATGCTTCGTCTGAATGCCCGGAAGTAATCCATACACAGGCACCAAAAAACATAAAACCACTTCGGATTTGCCCATTTCACAAAACGCTACAGGTCGAAAAAAATCAAATCGTATGCTCCCACTGCTGGAATGGTCAACATGAAAATGTTGCTTTTTTAAACTACCCTCCTGATGTTCGCTACTACTTGAGAAAAAATGGAGGGCTCATTCAGCATTTACCTGAACATAAAGCAGATTGCCCAACAAGAAAGGAATCGGACGTTTTGGAAATCATTTACCCTTTGGATCAAGCCAAAATAATGGTAACCCGAGACTTTAATGGAGCTTACCAACCTGTGGTTAGTCGAGTGGCTACACGTTTTACAGATAGAGAACTGTTTTGGCATCTAGATGACCGGTACCTTGGCAGTACCATAGATCAGCCATCATTGCCTTTGAGACTGAAAGCCGGTGAACATCGGCTCACCGTTTCAGATACCGAAGGCAACAAACATCAAGTGTCCTTTTCCGTGATTGTAAATTAGGAGTACTGTGGAACCATATTTCGCTCTACAGCATATAATACCAGTCCAGCAATATTTTTCGCACCAGTCTTTTCTAACAGATTTCGTTTATGTGAATCTACGGTTCTTAAACTAATGAATAGGCGATCAGCGATTTCCTGATTAGAGCATTCCTCAACAATTAAGCTCAAGACTTCTTTCTCTCTATCCGTCAGCGGCACCTCCACAGTTAACCGTGTTTTGGGGCTTAATTTTTTACCCATTAGATCGCTCATGATATTTTTGGTCACTTCCTCTGAGAAATAGCGCTCCCCTAGCATAATTTCATCGATGGCATTGAAGAGTTCAGATTGTTTGGAATTTTTAAGCAAATACCCATTCACACCTAGAGCAAGAAGTTTTTTGATGTGTTGGATTTCTCCCATCATGGTCATTATAAGAATCTTTTGGTCCTTGTCTTTTGCTCGCACAGCCTCCACCCACTCCATGCCATTCATTTTCGGCATAGAGATATCTGTGATAATAAGGTCAAAGGACTTCTTCTCAAGAATACTAAGCACCTCCAAACCATTGCTGGCTGTGTCTTTTATTCTATACTTCTTGCTGTTCTCGAAATAGAACTTCAATCCATCCAAGACGACCTGATGATCATCCACTAACAAAATGTTTATCATGACTTTCTTTTTTAGATCTATTAAACAATAAACAACTTTACTAATGGTGGAAATCTATAGTACTTTTTGCAGATGAATATCTCAAAATCGATGAACTGGTATTTTTTGACTATGGATTTATTTTACTGAAATACAGCTAGTTATGACCGGTGTATAGCCTAGGTAAATCGCTTAGTGGATTCACGTACTTGCCTAAACTAAGCGCAGGTCATTCCCCTGTTTTTTGTTTATTTTATTGAATACTATGCATTTTTCCGATTGCACAACTCACATAGGATTTCACCTTTTGTAGATCAGAAGATGTCCCCAATTCAGGGTACCCTAAAGAAGCGAGTCTTTTTAGCAATTTCTGCTTACTTACACCAACTTCATGAAGTATCGAAACGGCAGATGTATCAACATCTACAGCTACTCCATTAACTCCGGCTACTTTCTTAATACTATTCTTAATGGTATTGGCGCATCCTCCACATTTTAGATTATCCACTGAAATTATCGTTTCCATTCCTTCCTTTTTTGGCACAAGTTAGTGCCTCAGTAATCCAGATAAACTGACTTTCGTCCGCATGAAATCTGATAATTGGCATTTATCATGTGTAACAGTTGTTACACACATCGTTTTCCCAGTTTCGTTTCTTTGTTTACAAAATTTGATGAAGAATACTAAAATTTTAACCCTATGAGTTTAGATAAATTAATTAACCAAGGAGTAACGATAATTGATGTAAGATCACCAATGGAATTTGCTGGAGGTAGTGTACCTGGAGCTATCAATATTCCGTTGAATGAGGTTTCAACCCGGGTGGAGGAATTCAAAAGTATGGAAGGGCCATTGGTTCTATGTTGTATGAGTGGTAACAGAAGTGGTCAGGCATGTGCTTTTCTTGGAGCTCAGGGAATCGAGTGCTACAACGGAGGCTCATGGTACGACGTGAATGCTCTTGTGCCAGAGCAAGGATAAAACGTCTATTGACTACTCTTCAACCTAAAAACAACCAGATCGTTATACAAACCAACCAAAACAGTTGATAACGGGTCTTTATTGAAAATCTCAAGATATGAAAACCCAATATTTATTAATTGCTTTGATTTTCCCACTGCTGAGTTTCAGCTGTGAAGATGAGGACAGTGTGATTGACGATCAATGCGGAACCCATGCTGTCGTGGAAGACTGGACGGGCCTGGATGGCTGTGGCTATCTGCTCAAACTGGATGATGGGGCGTACCTGGAACCAATCATCGTGGGTTATTGTGGAACTCCGCCCATTTCAGAGGAACAAAAGAATGACCCGTTAAGCAGTTTTGTCTTTGAAGACGGAATGGAAGTACTAATCGACTATGAAGTGAATTCAGAATTTGGTTCCATATGTATGAAAGGTACGATGGCTAAGATCACTTGCATTCAGGAGGTTAATTCTGGCAATTCAGGAGATCTATAATTAAAAAAAGAGCTGTCTCATATCATTGAAACAGCTCTTTAAATTCCTATATCGAAGGATCAATACTCCCAGCTGGCCGAATCGATCTCCTCCAGAGCTGCTATCAACAGTTCGATAGATCCGACAATATCGTCTTTATGTGCCATTTCAATTACCTGATGTAAATGTCTGGTTGGAATGGATATAGCACCTGCTATAGATCCATTTTTACCCATTCGCTGAACTCCTGAAGTATCCGTACCACCTGCCGCTAGAATCTCCGGCTGCCATTTGATACCATGACTATCAGCCGTTTTCTTCAAAAACTTCACCATGCGACTGTCGCATATGGTCATCGCATCCATGATCTTCACAGCAGTTCCACCACCGAGTGATGTCACTTGCTCATGTGCTTGTGCTCCAGGCAGGTCATAGGCGATGGTCGTATCCAAAGCAATACCATAATCAGGATTGATCGAATGTGCTGAAACATTAGCTCCTCTAATGCCTACTTCTTCCTGCACCGTAAATACGCCGTAAAAATCAAAAGCAGGATTCTTGATATTCTTTAGTGCTTCGATCAATATGTAAACAGAGACCCTGTTGTCAATGGATTTACAATTGACACAGTCGCCCATTTCGATCAACTCACGCTCCCGGGTTATTGGGTCTCCTATGTCAATGATTTTCTCAAGCTCTTCCTTTGACATTCCACAGTCGATGAAGTACTCATCAATCTTTGGTGGTTTGTTACGCTCCTCCGGCTTCATCACATGAATCGGCTTACTACCCATCACACCGATCACAGGCTCCTTTCCATGAATGATCACACGCTGGGCCGTAAGGGTTTTGGGATCAAAACCTCCCAGAGTTTGGAACCTAATGAACCCTTTGTCATCAATATGTGAAACTAAAAAACCAATTTCATCCATATGAGCAGCTACCATCACTTTCTTATTATCCGGGTTTTTCGTCCCTTTTTTGATAGCAATCACATTTCCCATGTTGTCAATACTATATTCGTCAACATGATCTTTGATCAACTGTATGATCAACTGTCTCACAGGGTTTTCAAAGCCAGGAGCACCAGGTGCTTCACAAATGTCTTTCAATAACTGAACGTTTACTTTCATATCTTCAAATTAACGATTTTTAGTACCTCTAAAACAAAAAAGTCTGATCATTGATTGATCAGACCTTCTTCATAATGTGCCCAGAGGGGGAGTCGAACCCCCACGTCCTAAAGAACACATGGCCCTCAACCATGCCTGTCTACCAGTTTCAGCACCTGGGCAAGTGGACGGCAAATTTACGTGGTTAATTGAAAATCAAAAGGAACTACCTATTAAAATCTCAAACCACTTCCCAGATGGAATCTGTAAACAAATCATCCGAATCGAATAAGTTCTTCTTTACTCGGAATCCGGTCTCCTTCGCCAAGTCATCAATTTCACCAAGATCATACTTTTTTGAGACCTCCATATAAATGGGTTCCCAGGCTTTGAACTCAAAAGCCTCATCTAACGTACTAAGATAAACTTGCTGTGGACTTTTGGCGATTAGATAGCTTCGACACTCTCCGGTCATCGGGTCGTAAATGGGGTTGTGATCAAAAGCATCCATTTGAAAATTTCCACCTAGTTCTCGGTTGATGCGGTTGAGCAAGTTGAGGTTAAAGGCCTTTGTCACTCCTTTCGAATCGTTGTAAGCACTCAATATGCGCTTGGGGTCCTTCTTCAAATCAAACCCGATCAACAGAAAATCTCCCGTTTTTAAATTACGCTGGATACTTGATAGAAAATCAATTGCCAAATCTCTACGAAAGTTGCCAATATTCGACCCAAGAAAAAAAGCAATATTGCGCTTATGATTTTGGAACTTAAGATCCGAAAGCACTTGAAAGTAGTCTCCAGCCAGCGGCTCCATGTTTAAAGTTGGCATTTCCTCCAGCATGTTCTTCCTCAGCTCCTCCAATACATTCGCCGAGATATCCACTGGACAGTACGAAAAATCTGCTCCTTTATCTTGAAAATACTTTAGCAAAAATTTCGTTTTCATTCCATCACCAGCACCCAATTCGACAATACGAAAAGCACCACCAGAATCGAACAAGTCCAGTAATTGCTGGCTTTGAGTTTGGAAAATATTTAGTTCCGCTCTGGTGAGGTAATACTCATCGAGCTGCATAATCTGTTGAAAGTATTTATCACCCTGAGCGTCGTAGAAGTATTTTGATGAAAGCCGTTTTGGTGTGGATGAGAGTCCTTCTCTAACGTCTTTGGCAAATTGGTTTGATGACAAAATATATAAGTTAAAGGTTAATGAAGTTCAAGAATGTCTAGCAAGTCTGATTCCACTAAACAGCCATTGCAAATGAGGATGAAAGAAATTTCGATAGGTGCTGCGAATTTGTTCCTTGGGTGTTCCAAAAGATCCGCCTTTCAGCACTTTTTGATTGACCATAAACTTACCGTTGTACTCTCCAAGAGCACCATCCGGTGCTTTATAAAATGGGTAAGGCAAATAAGCACTGGATGTCCACTCCCATAAATTACCATAAAAGCCATATCCTTCAGTTGGTTTTGGATGCATTAGTTCGCTATCTAAAAACACAGCATCTTTTGGTATATGAAGCTCATGCTGCTTACAGGCAATTTCCCACTCAAACTCCGTCGGGAGTCTACAACCGGCCCATCGGGCATAAGCATCAGCTTCATAAAAGGACACATGACTCACCGGCTCATTCATATCGATTGGTCTAAAACCCTCCAATGTATAATACATCCACTGACTATCTTCTTTAATCCAATACATTGGAGCTTTATACGCTTGTTTACCAACCCATTCCCAACCTTCTGACAGCCAATATTCATGATTTTCGTATCCACCAGATTGCATAAATTCAAGGTACTCACCATTAGTGATGAGTCGATTCGCGACATCAAATGCTTCTAAATGCACTTCGTGCTTTCCCAGCTCATTGTCAAAACAAAACCCTTTTCCTTCATGGCCTATCTGATAGTTGTCCTTTTTCACAGAAAGCCATTCTATTGGCTTTACATCACCCCAGATGCACACTTCCGAATCATTATACGCAGGAAACAGTGGGTTATGTCCCAGGATGTATTTAATGTCATATAAAAAAAGCTCCTGATGTTGCTGCTCATGCTGAAGTCCGATCTCCATGACATAGGCCAGTTCATCATCCATTTCTCTTCCTCCCATAAACTGAAGCATATGGTCTTCAACATATCGCCTATAGGCAAGTACTTCCTTTACAGTTGGTCTGGTGAGATACCCACGCTCAGCTCGCGTCCAGCGCTCACCAGCAGCAACATAATAACTATTAAATAAGTAAGGATAACCTTTATGAAACAGCTGATAATCAGGAACATTTGGCACCAACACAAAAACTTCAAAAAACCACGTAGTGTGTGCCAAATGCCATTTGGGTGGACTCACATCCTGCGTAGGCTGGACGACAAAATCTTCGATCTCCAATGGTTCTACTAACCTTAGAAAACGATTTCTGACTGTTTTGAATCTATCTATGAATGTTCGGGAGATACTTTGAGTGTCGGTTTGTGGATCGGGCATATTTAGATGGTTCAATCTAATGAACTAAAAAATATCAATCTGGTTTGGCAAGAAGATAAAAAAGCCTTGATCAGACATGATCAAGGCTTTACTAATCAAAAACTCAAAACTTAATGTACTGTCTGAAATATAAACGACAATCGAGCTTCTAAAAGTTCCTGATTCTTTAATCGTTTAACCATCTTTTAAAAGGCCCGGAACGCTCCACGCTAACCACGACATCCATGGAATTAGGAGGTGGGGGTACCAGATCTATTTTCACTCTACTCTTGGAGTAAGAGATCATATTCTGAATGCTGGCATAGGAGATGATAAATTTTCTATTGATTCGGTAAAACTTCTTCGGGTTTAAGCTGCCTTCAAGGTCACCCAGGTTGGTATTGATAATATGTTGAGTACCCTTTTTAGTGACCAGGAAAGTATAACGGTCTTCACTGAAAAAGTAAGCCACTTCATCCTCCGGGATCGAATGAATTTTTTCACCCAGTGTAACGAGAAAACGCTCTTGAAATTTTTGATCAGAATAGGGTTTCAATACTTCGAGCAGATTGCCCATATCAAACTCCTGTCCGTTCTGCTTCCAATTCTTATACTTATTGATGGCTGTTTCCAGCTCACTTTTATCTATCGGTTTTAATAAATAATCAACACTATTTTCTTTGAATGCCCTGATGGCGTACTGGTCGTATGCTGTTGTAATAATTATTGGAGCAGCATTTTCAACTTGATTAAATATGTCAAAACTGAGCCCGTCCCCTAATTCAATATCCGATAGGATCAAATCCACTTGATTTTCTTCCAGCCACTCTATAGCAGCCTGTACACTGTCCAGTTTAGCAACCACCTCAGCTTCTGGGTCCACCTGGATTAGTGTTTTCTCCAGATCTTCTGCAGCCAATGGCTCATCTTCTATTATAGCAACCTTTAACATATAGCAACCTTTATCTTGAATTTAGGATTTATCTTTTAATAATGGAATTTTGGAAACATAAAAATCACCTTCTACATAAAACTCTGGTGCTGGCAGTGATAAATATGACATTCTAGCTTCGAGATTTTTCTGACCCACACCAGTGGAATCTCGCTTAGAATCTTTAGGCTGGAAATTGTTTTTCACGACCAACCATTCGTTTTCAATGTATACCGAGACATTTAATGGTTTCCCCTTGGTAGCCTTATTGTGCTTCAGTGTATTTTCCACCAACAACTGTAGTGACGCACTCGGGATCATGTAATCTCTGTCTATATCCTCCAGATCCATGTCAAATGTAAATGCATCCTTAAACCTGACGCGCTGCAAATGAATATAATTTTCTACAAAGGAAATTTCTGAAGTAATCGGCACCAAATTCTCGCTATGCTCCAACAAATACCGATAGGTACTCGCCAGATTTTTGACAAAGTCCCTTGCCATGGAATTGTCATGAACCAAAGCATGCAAAGTATTCAGACAGTTAAATAAGAAATGGGGGTTTACTTGATTCCGTAGGTTTTCAAGTTGAGCTACTACTCGCTCTTTCTCCATTCTTTCCGACCGAATCAAAAGCTCTTTATTGATCGACCGTAAACGATAAGTCTCAATGGCTCTTTTGATGATGATCTGCATTTCATCATAGGTCCAGGGTTTTGATATATAATAGTATATATGCCCCAGGTTTACGGCATTGATCACCGTTTCCATGTCTGCATAACCTGTAACCAGAATACGAATACTGTCCCTGGCAATATCAATGGACTTTCGTAAAAATTCCACTCCAGTCATCCGAGGCATACGCTGATCAGTCAGGATCACGGGAATGTCCTGATTACTAGCAAGTATCTCTAATCCTTCCTCACCTGAATTGGCCGTGACGATCTCATACTCACGTCGAAAAACAGATCGAAAATAATCAATATTACCTCGTTCGTCATCGACGTACAAGATCTTAACCACATCTGACATTTAGCAACCATTTAACCTCCCAATCCTCGCTTAGCAATGAGAATTATGAGCATACCACCAATAAAGAAGATAAAGCATAATAAAAACAGCTTGATGGATTCAGGCACATATCCTATGTCATTTTTAATCAGCATCATGAGGATGCCCATCAATGCAATGAATAGTGCGCCAAAATAAACGATTCTTCTTAGTACGGTGATCATGCTTTAATTTTTCATTAAAAGGATTAATTAAGAAAAATAAAGCATTTCATCTAGCCTGACTAGTATTTCTTAAATTGTTTAGACGAAACAGTTGACAGGCCGGATGAAAATTACCCAAAGTTCCTTAAAAAAGAAGTCATTATCACCATTACAGTGAGCAAACATTCACTCCAAAATGACATAGTTACAAATAACTGACACAGTTATAGTAATACC